>DOBT01000142.1 GCA_003503675.1 Cyanobacteria bacterium UBA8530
CAGGATCCCCCAAAAAAGGAAGGCCACCAGCAACAACATGAAGGGACCGCCCACGCTTTGAGTCAGAGCCAAAACGAGCCCGACCAAGAAGAGGACGATCGTCGCGATCCCGACCGAAAGGAGGGGGCGCGCTTCCTGGGGATGAAAAAAGGTCGAGTAACAAGATTGGATCATGGCTACTCCATCAGGGAGAGGGGGATCTTGTTCCAGTTCAGGCCCCCCTGCGGCAAGAAGGGAAGACAGGACTCGAGCCTGGGCATGACTTTTTCCCAGAATGAAACGGAAGTGTAGTTGCGGATGTTCGGCTCTCCCTTCAACCCGACCAGCTTGGCCGTGAAGCGAACGGCATCCGGATAGCTGCCCAGGTCGTCGATCAGCCCGGCCTTCAGCGCGGCGGTTCCGGTGAAGATACGACCGTCGGCGACGGCCTTGACCGTGGCGAGGGGTTGGCGGCGTCCCCGGGCGACCCCTTCGACGAACTGGCCGTACGTCTCATCCACCAGGACCTGCAAGATGCTTTTCTCGCTCGGGGTCATGGCGCGGTAGGGGGAAAGGATGTCCTTGTAGGTCCCGCTCTTGATGACGGCGGCGCGGACCCCCAGTTTCCCCATCAGGCCGCTGACGTCGGTGGTGTGGAGGATGACCCCGATGGAACCGACGGTGGAGGCGGGGTTGGCCAGGATGCGATCCGCGGCGGCCGAGATGTAGTAGGCCCCGGAGGCGGCGACGTCGCCGCAGGAAGCCACGATCTTGACTTTCCCTTCCTTGCGGACCCTCATCAGCTCTTCGAAAACCGCCTGGGAAGCCGCGGCGGTCCCGCCGGGGCTGTTGACCTTGAGGAGAATGGCCTTCACGCCATCCTTTTCCGCTTGCTGGATCCTGCTCATCAACTGACCTGCGCCGGTGTTGGAGCCGGAAGAGGGGAAGGGCTCGCCGAGCTCCCCGTCGGAGATGATCCCGCTGATCTCGAAGAGGGCGATATCCGCCGGCCCTTTCATTTCGCCCCCGAAAGAAAACGAGGGAGCGCTGCGGGGGGAAAGAAAGACGGCCAGGCCGGAGAAAAAGCAGGCGGCGATGAGCAGCCCAGCGAGGATGCGATCGATCTTCAAGGGTTCCCTCCTTCGAATAGTGGATCGATCTTAGCACGAGGAACCCACGCTTGGTATTCAATAAAAAATTCCTTTGATAAGATGGGCCCGTTGAGCGAAAGAGAGAGGGGAAATTTCTCCATGTCCTTCATCGATGCCAAAAACGTCTTCTGCGTGGGGCGAAACTACCGCCTTCACGCAGAAGAGCTCGGAAACGAGGTGCCCACCGAACCCCTCTTCTTTAGCAAACCGACCCATTCCCTCGTTCTCGCCGACGGCAAAACAATTTCTCTTCCCGGAGATCGCGGCGAGGTCCAGCACGAGATCGAACTGGTGCTCCGCATCGGCAAAGAAGAAAGAATCGAAGCCTTCGCCCTCGGAATAGACTTCACCCTGCGAGAGCTGCAGGCCAAGCTTAAAAAAGCGGGCAAACCCTGGCTTCCCGCCAAGGGATTCAAGAATTCGGCCCTGCTGACCCCCTTTCGAAATATCAACGACCTCAGCGACCTTCGCGAGGACTTCAGCCTTATGAAGAACGGAAAAGAAGTGCAACGCGGCAACCGTGCCGAAATGATCTTTCCCCTCGAAAGAATTCTCCTCTTCTGTTCCGAGAACTTCGGACTGGGGGAGGGCGACCTGATTTTCACCGGCACTCCGGAAGGGGTCGGGAAGGTCGAAAACGGCGATCGCCTGGTATTGCGCTGGGGAGAAGAGGATTGGGGAAGCTGCATCACTTCCCTTTGAATTTTCAACCGTGTTAAAATGACTGCTTGATCCTATTTTTTTTACGGAGGTTACATGAAGCAGAAACAACGCACCCTCCTTGCTTCCGCCGGGATCGGAATCGCCCTCTTGCTTGCCGGTTGTCCGGTCGCCACCACCGGCGTCGGCAACAGCGGTGACAAGGACAACACCCCCGAAATCAAGGACCAAGTCGTCGGGAGCCTCCACGAGGGGACCATCAGCCAGGACGAGACCTGGACCAAGGCCAAGAATCCCCATGTGATCCACGGCAACTTGTATGTCGAGAGTTCGAGCGGCACCACATTGACCATCGAACCAGGCGCCATCGTCAAGTTCGAGCAGGGCGCCTCGCTCTCCCTCGGCTACAACGGCAACGGCATCCTCAAGGCGGAGGGAACCGCCACCGAGTCGATCACCTTCACCTCGGCGGCAAGTAGTCCCGCCAGGGGTAATTGGGACTCGATCTGGCTCGGCAAAGGCGGCGATTCCTCGAAACTGAAATATTGCACCATCCAGTACGGCGGCAGCAGCGAAAACCAAGGCGCCCTTCGAATATCCAACAGCAAGCCCTCCGTCGAGCACTGCACGTTCGATCAGAACTCCAATTTCGCGATCGCCCTCGATCAGGACGCGAGCTTCACGACCTTCGAGGGAAACCTCGTCAAGAACACCAATAAGAACCCCATCAAGATTTCCGCCAACTCGGTGGGCGCCCTCTCGCTCGGCCAGGGCAATTCCTTCACCGACAACGGCGCCGATGCCGTCTACGTGGTGGGCGGCACCGTCGACAAGAGCGCGCGCTGGCGTAACTTCGGCATCCCCTACCAGATCATGGAAGCGAACGTCTCGGTAGCGGGCAACCCAGCCCCGGAACTGACCATCGATCCCGGTTGCGTCCTCCAGTTCGGTCAGGGCCGCGGCCTCGAAGTCGCCTGGAACGGCGGTGTCGGCGGGACCCTCAAGGCCGTCGGACTGGATGATTCGGCCACCGGTTCCATCACCTTCACCTCGACCGCCAAGAACCCTGCCAAGGGCGATTGGGAGCAGATCGCCATCGGTCCCGGCAGCGCCAACAGCGTCCTCTCCTTCTGCAAGGTCCTTTACGGCGGCAGCGATCAGGATACGGGCGCCCTCCGCGTCTACGGCATCAACTGCAAACCGTCGATCAACAACTGCCAAATCGACAGTAGCGCCGGCTACGGGGTCTTCCTCGAGAGCGAGGCTTCCTTCTCTTCTTTCCTGAACAACAAGGTCGACAACTGCGGCAAGCAACCCATCAAGATCGAGTCCAACGCGGTCGGTTCGCTCGGCGCCGGCAACGCCTTCGTCGGAAACAGCCCCAACGCCATCCTGGTGTACGGGGAAACCTTCGCCAAGGACGCCCTCTGGCGCAAATACTCCAACACCGATTACTGGATCAGCAATTCCATCTTCGTCGACGGGGTTTCGAGCCCGGTTCTGACCATCGAACCCGGCTGCACCCTCAAATTCGCCTCGGCCTGCGAACTCTCCATCGGACGCGGTGAGGGCGGCGCCCTCTACGCGGTGGGTACGACCGCAGCCCCCATCACCTTCACCGGGATGTCCTCCTCGAAAGGATACTGGCAAGGGATCACCATCGACGGCCATGCCGCGGACGGGGTCGAGGGGAACGCGAGAACCAGCCAGCTGAAGAACGTCGTGATCGAGTACGGCGGCGGCGAAAGCAGCGACGAACATGCCAACCTCTACCTCTACAACTCAAAGCCCTTGCTCGATAACGCTTCCCTGGTCATCCGCAACAGTTCGAGTCTCGGGCTCTACGTTTACGGCGATCCCGCGGAATCGGTCGACGAACAAAGCTCCTTCGACGGGATCGTCTTTTCCGGCAACGATCTGTCCAACATCCGCTATTACCCCTAAAGCAATTATCCACCAGCCGTCATTCCCGCGTAGGCGGGAATCCGGGGAATCCCGGATGGAACTGATGCAATCGTTCACCCTCTCGTTTCATCCTTTCGCCGGCCTTCGGGCCGGCTTTTTTTTGTCCGGATCCACCAAGTTTTTCTCCGAAAGAAGGATCTTTCCCTTTTCCATTCCTGGTAGAAAGAAGCTCGGTGAGAGGAGGGAACAATGGCCAAACGAGCGTTTCTCTTCGGTTGCCTGTTCTTGGCAACCAACCAAACGGCCTGTCAAAGCTTCGCCGGGGTGAAGCCCATGTCCCTCGAATGGGAGAAGGCCACGCTGCGCGAGGCGCCGGAAGCTTCCTTCGAATTGACCCTCTATCAGGACAACTGGGCGCTGGTGACGGATGCCCGCCCCCTGGAGCTGGGGCGAGGGAGGCAGCTCGTCCGCTTTTCCGGAATCCCTCCCCAGACCGTCGGGAAGGGCGCCTATCTTCAGGTTCCCGCCTCGGTCGAGGGAAGACGCTTCCGCTATGACCTTTCCAACAAAGAGCACCTGCTCGAAAAATACGACGGGAAGACCGTGGTCATTTCGGACGCCACCTCTTCCCTCACGGCCCAATTGATCTGGACCGGGTCGGGTCCCGTCTACCGCATCGGCGATCGCCTCTACCCCGAGCCGCCCGGGAAGGTCTCCCTGCCGGAACTTCCCGGAATCGCCCTTACCCCCTTCCTCGAATGGCTGATCGAACCGCCGGAATCTTGGAGCGGGATCGCCACCGCTTCCTACCAGGTGGAGAGTCTGGGCTGGACCAACGAATACACCCTGATCACAAACGAGGAGCAGAGCCGGGGTGACTGGAAGCAGTGGGCCGCCCTCTCGAACGCTTCCGGAAAAGCCTACGAGAAGGCGAGAGTGACCCTGGTGGCGGGAAACGTCAAGCGCATCCATCCTCCCTTCCCCATGTATTACGGGGGGGCTCGCGCCATGGCCGAGGACGCTTCAGTCGAGGCCTTCGCGGGGCGCTACCAATATCGCCTGCCGGGCTTTTTCGACCTGGGAAAGAAGGCCGAGGAAAGAGTGGCCCTGTCCGAAAGAAAAAATGCTCCCATCGAGCGGGTGTTCAGGGTGGAGGGCGGTGTCAGCCTCTTTCTCCAGCCGGACCCCGAACTCCCCAGAAAGGCCAGGATCAGGCTTCATCTGGATAATCCCCTGGGAGAGCCCATGCCTAGCGGCAAGGTGACGGTCTATTCTCCCGGTTCCGATGGAAAGCTCGCCATCGCCGGGGAACCAAGCATTCCGGACACCCCGAAAAGCCAAAGGCTCGTCCTGGACCTGGGAGAGGCCTTCGACGTCACCTTCACGAGGACCCAGACCGCCTACCGGCTTTTTGAGGAGCAAACCGAGGTTTCCACCCTCATCAAGCTGAAAAACGACCAGAAGTTCCCGATAACGGTGGAGGTGATCGAACAGGCTTCGGGAGACTGGACGGTGACGGAAAGCTCCCTTCCCTACGAGAAGATTTCCACCACCCAATTGAGATTCCAGCTGAGGCTCGATGCGGAAAGCGAGAGAGACCTCAGCTACACGGTGGCGGTGAAAAGGGAGAGACGGCAATAGGGAAGGCGATTATCATGTCTCTGTACCTGGCTTGACCTATTCGATCCGCTATTCTGCTTCGTTTTAGCCTTCCGCTGCCAGCCCCGCTCTTTGCCGAACGCCGTGGCCCGTTTCTCCCCAAAGAACGGGCAGGCGATGGGGGCTGCTCGAAGCGATGACGACGTCCCACCAGCCGAAGGCCATGGCGAGCAAATGATCCAGTTCTTCCGTTTGCTTGCCGCGCGAAAAATCCGGGGCGGGGAGGCAGCAAGCCGCGAAGGGGGAGGCCTCGAGCAAATGAAGGATACCCCGGGACATCCCCTCCCCCGCGTAAACGACGCAACCCGGCATGTGATTGCGCAAGGCCGTCATGTCGTCCAGGGCGTAGAAGATCTTTTCATCGGCGGTGCCCTTGCTGTCCTGGTACTTGCACTCGATGGCGAAAGCCTTCTGGCTTTCGGGGTGATGGAGAAAGATGTCGACCCGACGGTCCTTTCCGATGACCGTCTTTCCGAGATAGACTTCCCGGTAGACGCGGATGCCGCGGCTCTCGAAGTTGGCGACCAGGTAGGAAGCGATCAGGTTGGCGTAGTCCGCCCCCTTCATTTTCGATTCGATCATCTTTCTTTTTCCTTTATCAAGCGGGACCGGGCCAAGGCGAGCGCCTCCGAAGAAAGGTCGTTTCCCCAAAAGCTTCTGTCGAGCCGGAGGGCCGCCACCCCCACCGAGCCCGAGCCCAGAAAGGGATCGGCCACCACTTCGCCGATCTCCGAGCTTTGTCTGATCAAGATCTCGCTCACTTCGACCGGCTTCTCGGTGGGATAGCCCCTGAATACCTTCGGAACCTCGATGACGTCGGCTATTCCCAGATCGTTGAGCTTCTTTTTCCCTTTTTCGAAGAAGAGGATGTTTTCGTAGCGGGCCCGGTAGTGGTAGCCCATCCCGATCTTCTTCTTGTCCCAGATCAGGGGTTTCCAGAACTTGAAGCCGGAGCGCTCGGCGGCGGGCTTGGCCAGGAACATGGTCTCGGGATCGCAGAAGAGGTAGAAGTGGCTGTTCTTGCTCAAGACCCGGTGGATCTCTTGAAAGAGTTCGTCGAAGCGCGCGTTCGGAAAGATCTCGAACCAGGCATTGCTGGAAGCCTTGCTTATCTTCAGACGCGTGGTGGTCCCCACCGAACGGTGCTTCTCGAGGGATTCGTAGGGGGGATCGGTGATGAGGAGATCGACGCTTTGATCATCCAGCGTCCTCAGCCAGTCCACGGCATCGGAAAGAAAAAGTTGGAAATCGGGCATGCTAGCGCCGTTTTTTTCCCTTTTGACGGCTTTCCTGCCAGGATCTCATCTTCACCAGCGCTCGCAGGACGTGGAGATAGCGTCCCTCGGAGGGTGCGGCCAGGGTGAGCGCGATGCCGTCCCTTCCCGCGCGGCCGGTCCTTCCCGTCCGGTGGATGTAGGTCTCGGGAGTGGTCGGGACGGTGTAGTTGATGACGTGGGTGATGCCCGAGACGTCGATGCCCCGCGCGGCGAGGTCGGTCGCGACCAAGATGGGGAGGTCTCCGGTGCGGAAGCGATCGAGGATTCGGGAACGCTTGGACTGCGAAAGCTCCCCGCTGAGGTACTCGTTCTGGTAGCCGCGCGTTCCGAGCTCATTGGACAGGGCTTCGGTCTCGACTCGAGTCCGGCAGAAAAGCAGGGTCAGGAAGGGATGCTCGCTCTCGAGCAGGTCGATCAGGGCGGAGAGGCGGGTTTCTTCGGTGACCTCGAGAAAGAAGTGGTCGATTTCCGGAGGGGTCTCGGGGGCGGCGGAAACCTTGAGGCGCTGGGGCTTGACCAGGATGGCGTCGGCCAGCCTCTGCACCGCCGAGGGCATGGTGGCGGAAAAGAGCATGGTCTGATGCTTTTTCGGCAAGCGAAGAATGACCTGGTTCAGCTCTTCCTCGAAGCCCTTGGCCAGAATTTCGTCGGCCTCGTCGAGGACCAGGATCTTGACGTGCTTGAGGTTGATGGCGCCGCGCGCCAGTAGTTCGACCAGCCTGCCGGGGGTGCCCACCACCAGGTGCGCTCCCTTTCTCAATTGTTCGATTTGTTTTTCCAGACCCTCCCCTCCGGTCGCAAGGGCGATGGTCCGGTCCAATTTGCCGACCGCCTTCTTCAGCTCGACGCAGATTTGTTTGCCGAGCTCGCGGGTGGGGGTGACGATCAGGGTGGTGGGGGCCTTTTGATCGACCGGCTCCATCATGAGCAGGGGCAGGCCGAAGGCCAGGGTCTTGCCCGAGCCGGTCTGGGCCTGGACGATGAGGTCCTTGCCCTTCTTCACCTCGGGGATGACGAGCGATTGAATGGGGGTCGGGACCTTGAATCCCATGCGTTTGATGGCGTCGAGCAACTCCCCGGGCAATCCGAAGGTTTCGAAGGAAGGAGAATCGGTCATGGAAAAATTTTGCCTTTCAGGGGGAGGGCCTGCTCGATGACGAGCGGACAGAGGGAAAAGTCCTTGAAGGGAACGACCGCGCCGAGGGAGAACTGGGCGGCCTTGGCGTGGGTGCGGCGAGCTTCTTCGAGCCAGCCTTTCTTCTGGAAGAGGACGGCCAGGTTTCCGTAGCCGGCGGCGAAAGTTTCATCGAGGGCGAGCGCCCTCTCGAAGCAGCGGGATGCCTCGTCGAGGAGTCCCTGCGAAAAGAAGGAGACCCCGAGGTTGGACAGGCAAGGAGCTTTTTCATTTCCCCTGATCGCCAGTTCGAAGCAGCGGACGGCTTCGGGGAAGCGCCCCCCGAGAAGGTAATGGATACCGAGGTTGCCCACGGCCTCGGGCAGGCCGTCCTGCAGGGAGATGGCCTTCACGAAGCACTCTTCGGGCCCCTCTTCGGAAGCCTGCATCCAGTAGGTCACCCCCAAATTGTTATAGCTCTCGGCGGCGGCAGGGCCGAGCCGGATGGCCTTGGTGAAGGAAAGAAAAGCCGCTTCCCACTCCCCCTGGCTCAAAAAGGCGACCCCGAGTTGAAAAACGGGCTGGTAGCTCTCGGGGTCCTCCTCCGCGGCTTCGCGGAAACAGGCGATCGCTTCGAGAAGTTGATTCGTGCTCTGGTAGGCCAACCCGAGGCGGAGCTTGAGGTCTCGTTGAAAAAGAAGGATTTCGTGCTCCTGCATGGCTCAAACGGTGGTGATGGAGCGGAGGATGATGAACTGCTTTGCGCTTTTCGGGTACTCGCGGGAAAGTGCGGAGAGACGATCCGCCAGGTCGGGCAGGACGGGGACCATCACTTCGAGGGGTTTTCCCCCGGAAGGAAAATCGAGGTCCAGAGCGGCTCGGTCGATGCTGGCCCTTTCCCCCTCGGTGAACATCAGGCGGGCGTCATGGGCCAAAATCAGCTCGTCCTCGGACCACCAGCCGAAGTCTTCTCCGGCCTGGCTTTCGAGGCGGTACTCGCTTCCCACTCCGATCCCTCGCTCTCCGGAAACCCTCCCCACGAAAGGGGTCATCGCCGGCACGAAGATCTCTTGTCCGATTTTGAAGGCCATCTCCTACCCTCCAGAACCCCATTGTAACTTGAAAGCCATCCCTTTGGTAGAGGAAGACATTGACAGTTGCGCTCGGGGAGGCCAGAATCGGGGGGTAGAGGAGGACAGCGTGCGATCGTTCTCGGTTGAAGTACCCGCCACCACGGCCAACCTGGGTCCCGGCTTCGATACGCTGGGCCTGGCGCTTTCGATCTATAACAAGGTGCGCTTCATTCCCGCCTCCGTCGATTCCATCACGGCCTCCGGGCCGGGCTCGGAAAAGCTGCCGCTGGACCAGAGCAACCTCACCTATCAGGCCTTCCGCCATTCCTTCGAGCAACTCGAGCAAAAAATGGGGAAGTGGAGAATCGAGATCACCTGCCGCATCCCGCTGGAAAGTGGCCTGGGCAGCAGTGCCGCCGCCATTCTGGCCGGACTGGTTGGCGGGGTCGCCGCCGGCGAGGCCCCCTGCTCCCTCGAAACCATCCTGGATTGGGCGACCTCCTTCGAGGGACACCCGGACAACGTGGCACCGGCCCTCTACGGCGGCTTCACCATCGCCGTACGCGACCGGAACGGGGCCCGGGCGACCCGTCTTCCCCTCCCCCGGCATCCCGGTCTGGTGATCGCCATCCCCCCCTTCTCCCTCGCGACGAAAAAATCCCGAGCGGTCCTTCCCCAGCAGGTATCCCGCACGGACGCCGTCTATAACCTCGGTCAAGTGACGCTGCTCACTTCCGCAATGACCACGGGTCGGTTAGAATGGCTTGCCAATGCCCTTGGCGATCGCCTCCACGAACCCTACCGCGCCGCTTTGGTGCCCGGGATGGAAGAGGTGAGGACGGCGGCCAAAGAAGCCGGAGCCTGGGGCGTGGTGTTGAGCGGCGCTGGACCCGCCTTGTTGGCGCTTTGCCCGCCCGAAAAGACCACCGAAGTGGTGGAAGCCATGAACGGAGTCTGGGAGGGGAGCGAGGTCTTTCCCTGCAGTATCGACTGCCGGGGGACCCGCGTTCAGTTCGATGATTTACATGGAATCGAGGGATCCCGATGACCTTGATCGTTCAGAAATACGGTGGGACTTCCGTGGGGAACGCCGACCGCATCAAGCACGTGGCGGAGCGAATCGCCCAAACCAAGCGTGACGGGAACGACGTGGTGGTCGTCGTCTCGGCCATGGGCCACACCACGGACCGTTTGATCGACCTCATGGGGGAGATCACCCCGGAGCCCGACCTGCGCGAAGCCGACATGCTGCTCGCCACCGGCGAACAGGTCTCGATCGCCCTGGTGGCGATGGCCCTCCATTGCCAGGGAATCAAGGCCGTCTCCCTGATGGGAGCCCAGGCCGGCATCATGACCGAAAAGAAGCACGCCAAGGCCCAGATCCTCGACATCCACACCGAAAGGGTGAGGGGTCTCCTCGATCAGGGTTACGTCGTGGTCGTGGCCGGCTTCCAGGGGATCACCGAGGACCAGGAAATCACCACCCTGGGAAGAGGCGGTTCCGATACCACCGCCGTCGCCCTCGCCGCCGCCCTGAAAGCGGACATGTGCGAGATCTACACCGACGTGCCGGGCGTCTTCACCGCCGACCCCCGCACCGTTCCCACCGCCAAGCTTTTGCCCGAGATTTCCTACGACGAGATGCTGGAACTCGCGAGCCTCGGCGCTCAGGTCCTTCATCCCCGTTCGGTGGAATATGCCAAGAAGTACGGAATCTTCATCAGGGTCCGCTCGAGTTTCGACGCCGGGCCCGGAACCGTCGTCAAGGGGGTGGAGTTGTTGGAAAACCAAAAACCGGTCAGCGGGATCGCCGCCGACCTCAACCAAGTCAAGCTGGCCCTCCTTGAAGTTCCCGACAAACCGGGGATCGCAGCCAAGCTCTTCACGGCCCTGGCCGAAGAAGGGATCAACGTCGACATGATCATTCAGTCCGTCCGCGGCGAGTTCGCCAACGACATCGCCTTCACCGTCGGACGCAACGAGATGGCGCGCGCCCTGGCCGTGACCGAGAAGGTGGGCGCCGAGATAGGGGCCTCCGGGGTCATCCACGACGCCGACGTCGCCAAGGTCTCCATCGTCGGCGCCGGAATGATCAACCACCCCGGCACCGCGGCCACCATGTTCACCGCCCTGGCCGACGCCTCCATCAACATCCAGATGATCAGCACCTCGGAAATCAAGATCTCCTGCGTCATCTCCCGGAAACAAGTCCAGGAGGCCGTCCGGATGATCCACGAACGCTTCGAACTTTCCTCCGAGGAAGTCCCCGTCTTCGTCCCCTGCGACTAACCCCTCGCCCCGTTTGAACGGGGCTTTTTTTTGTCCGGCTTGCCCTACCCGCGATGCCGAATGCGCGCTACCCTGTCTCGATGATCGCACGAATCTTCGCCCTGTTATCCGAGTTGGCGGGAAGCATTCTCCCCGTACTCCTGCTTTTGATCTTTTTCCAGGGGGTGGTCCTGCGCAGGCCCTTTCCGAACGGGCCCACGCTGCTTTTCGGGGGCTTCCTCGCCGCCTTCGGTCTGCTCGCTCTGGTGCACGGCCTGCGAATCACCATGCAGCCCCTGGGAGAAACCGTCTCGGCGGGTTTGGTGGAAGCCCGCAACGTCCCTCTCTTCCTTTTATTCGCCTTGTTGCTCGGCTTCTCCGTCACCCTGGCCGAGCCTTCCCTCATCACCCTGGCTCGTCAGGTGGAAGAGCTGACGAGCGGTGCCCTGGGACGAGGGCTCTTCACCTTCGCGGTGGCCTCCGGGGTAGCCCTGGGAACCGCCGTGGGAACCGTCCGCATCCTCTTCGGGCTCGAAGCCACCCCCTTCTTCATCCCCGCTCTGGCCATCGTGCTCAGTCTCACCTATTTCGCGCCGGAGCGTTACACCGCGCTGGCCTTCGATGCGGCCATGGCGACCACCGGCCCCTTCACCGTGGCCCTGTTTCTGGGGATCGCCGCCGCCTTGGGCCGGAGCGACGCCCTACTCTTCGGCTTCGGCATCCTCACCATGGCCGGCCTCGGCACCATCATCTCGGTGCTGCTCCTGGGCATCACGCTCGGTCTTCTCGGAAGGTAGGAGGGGCTATGTACCGACTCATCGCGGCCATCATCAAGCGGGGCAAGGCGGACGACCTCATCGACGCCGCGAAGCAAGCGGGCGTGACGGGCGCGACCATCTTCTTCGCCCGCGGCACTTCCATCCACGAGCCGAACCCCTTCCTGGGCATCCGCCTCACTTCGGAGCGGGAAGTCGTCTTCATGGTGGTAAAGCAGGAAAACGCCGAAGATTTACTCGAGCGCCTCGTCCAGGCAGGAGAACTCGATCAGCCCGGCAACGGCATCGCCTTCATGTTCCCGCTCGAAAGCGTCCGCGGGATAGTCCACCTCGAACGGAAAAGGGAGTAAAAAAATAAAAAAAGACGGCCCGGCGGACCGTCTCTTTTTTTTATTTTCCGGATTACTTGAAATAACGCTTCAGGAGACCGTCGAAGGCATTGGCATGCCGGGCTTCGTCCTTGCAGGCTTCGTGGACGGAGTCGTGGATGGCGTCCTGGTTCTGCTGCTTGGAGCGGGTGGCGATGTCCTTCTTGGCGATGTTGGCGCCGACCTCGCCGTTGACGAGCTTCTGGAGATTGGCCTTGGTGCTCTCGCCGAGGACTTCGCCGAGCAATTCGGCGAAACGGGCGGCGTGGTGGGCTTCTTCCCAGGCGATGCGCTTCATGGTCTCCGCCACCTCGGGGTAGCCTTCGCGTTCGGCCTGGCGGGCCATGGCGATGTACATCCCCACTTCGGTGCATTCCCCCTGGAACTGCAGGCGGAGGTTCTCTTCGAAGCCGCTGCCCTGGGCCACGCCGAGGCGGTTGAAATCGACGAGGGCCAATTCGCCTTCGATCTTGAGGAATTTCTCCTCGGGTGCGCTGCAGACGGGACACTTGGTGGGAGGAGCGTCCGCCTCATGAACGTAACCGCAAACCGAACAGCGCCATTTCAGGCTGGTTTGAATATTGATTGCCACTTGGTATTAAACTCCTTTCGAGAGGGTGAAACTAACTGATTATACCATCAGCCCGCGTCGAAATAAGCGCGCTCGAGGTCTCCGCGATTCGAGCCCCGTTCGAAGGATACCGAACATCCGGGTTGCTTTCTTCCCAAAAAACTTTCCCTGAAACCTAGAGATAAGCTCTTCTTACCCAAAGCTTAACCTTGCGATAAGAACGATGGAGGAAGAAGAAGCGATAAGGAAGGAAGCTTTTCGGATGGAAGGAGAAACCCTTGATTCATTGGAATTCCCTGCGCCTCCTGGCGCTGATCGCGATCCTCGCCACCGGCTGCAGCGCCCCCCTGTCGACCCCGCTCGGCCAGTCCTCAATGCCCAAGTCGTTCCGGGCCCTCGGCGGAGAAGGCGATTTCCCGGCGAGCACCGCTCCCAAGTCCCTCACCTTCCTCAGCTACCAGGCCGTCAACAACAACCTCCAGGGCAGTTTGGCCCCCGACCTCAACGCCTTCGAAAGGGCCATCGATCCCGCCACGACCAACATCCTGGTCCAAGCGGACACCCTGAACCTGTCCTTTTCCCTGAAAGAGGGCTTCAAGAACGTCGGCCACGCCAACAAAAACCGGGGTTATCGCTTTTTCGTCAGGCCTGACGAGCAGGAATCCTTTCTTTCGTCCTATCAGGACTTCGCAGACCCCAACAGCGGCGACGGGCGCACCCTTCAGGACTTCATCTCCCTCTTCGCCTCCTATCCGAGCCGCTTGCAGGTCCTCGACATCCGCAGCCACGGCCATGGCCCCCTGGGCATCGCCGACGACTACAAGAGCCGCAGCAACATCGCCCTGCCCGACCTACAAGC
Organism: Cyanobacteria bacterium UBA8530; assembly: GCA_003503675.1. Lineage (GTDB taxonomy): Bacteria > Cyanobacteriota > Sericytochromatia > S15B-MN24 > UBA8530 > UBA8530. The sequence continues at coordinate 13,661 of DOBT01000142.1, forward strand.
TGCCATTCAGCTTGGCCTCAACGGCAAGAAACTCGACGTCCTCACCACCAAGGCCTGCCTCATGGCCACCATCGAGGTCGGCTACCAGCTCTCCAAAAACGTTCGCTTCCTCGTCGCTTCGGAAAACGGCATGACCTCGCGGTCGAACCAGGACTCCTTGCTGTACCGCTCCCTCGACAAGGTCGACGAAGAAACGTCCCCCAGGGAATTCGCCCTCCGCTACGCCCGGGAAGGCATGGCCCTTCAGAGCGATGCACGGAGAACCGTCAGCACCCTCTCCGTCCTGGACCTGGAAAAAACCGAGGCGATCGCCGCGGGCATGGCGGAAGTAACCAAGGATCTTCTTCTCCTGCTGCCTTCGCGCAAGACCGAGGTGGCCCAAATCTTCGCGAACTGCCGCAACTGGGGAAGGGCCCAAACCCAGAGCGACCTCTACGACCTGGTCGACAAGCTGGAAAAACTGGGCGACAAAAAGCTTTCGAGCGACTGTGAAAGGGTGAAATCGGCGATCCTTCCCGCCGTGGCCTTCAACCTCACCGACGAGAAGAACCGCGTCGGGGCGCACGGCCTCACGATCTTGACCCAGCTGAACAGCGGAGATCCCGCCCTGGACAAGGCCGGAATCGAGCGGTATCGCAACACCGCCTTCGACCGCAAGGTCGGCTGGTCGAAAGTCCTCGAATTCACCGGCATCTCGGGTCCCGAGCGCAAGGACAACCTCGGATAATTCGCTCAGTCCCGATTTCCCGCCAGGTCTCTGACATCGACGTAGGGATAAACGAGGGGCTGCATGGCCCCTTCCTTCGATTTGAGGATCAGGGTGAAGGAATGGACGGGTGAGAAGAAGATGGGCGCCACCGCTCTCAGCTCTCCGATCCAGGCTTGATCCGTTTGATGGACGACTTCGCAAGAATCGATCCCCTTTTCGAGGGCCAGGTTGTTTACCCGGTACATCAACTCCACCGCCGAATCCGGGTTCCCGGCCCAAAAATCGAACAAGAACCATTTCTTGATCAGGTCTCCCGGCGCGGGGACTCGCGGCCAGGAAAAGAGGTCGAGAGGCCGGTAAGAAATGGCTTCGCGGGCGATGCGGGTGAGGATCGAGTTCGAGACCACCCTTTCAGGCAGAATTTCTCCGTTGGACCAGATCGAACAGCCGGCATCTTCCCCCGAAAAACTGGCGACGTAGCCCGGAAGTTTTCCGTTTTCGAGCGGGTTCGAATAGAAGTCGAAGGGGCCGCATTCCCTCAAATAGGCTTCATGGACCTCTGCCACATCGGCGGAAAGGAATTCTCGCTTGGTCCTCTTCTTCCGGTAAACCGGCCAGCGCAAGGTGTGGCAAGAACCGACGGGCTCTGCCCCGATCTGGTTGCGAAGAAAATCGACCGAAGCGAAGTCCTCGAGGGCGCAGTAAGTATAGTGCAGGGCAACCCCCGAGGCCTCGGCCAGGGAGAAGGCTTCACCGAAGATCTTCGACCTCAAGCCTCTCTCTCGGAAGAGTGGCGCCACCATGAAGTCGAAATAAAAGGCGGCCCACTGTTCCATCCCGAGGTAAAAGACTTTTTTGACGGCCCAGCCCAGCGTCGCGACCACTTTTCCTTCGTTTTTAGCCACCAAGAGGTTCCATCGGTCGTAGCATTCGGCGCGGGAATGGAAGNNCGCTGGTTTCGGCGGAATAGGGCTCGAGGGTAATTTCGGACATCTTTGGCCTCATTTTCGGAGTTGGGCTTCAGGATCTTAGCACGTTTCGAAAAGAGTCCAAAAACAATGCGTTGTTTCTCGAACGATTTTGACGACGGCATCGTAGGTTTCCTGGCGAGCCCGGTCCCCATCCCTCTCCTCCTCCCAAAAAGCCGGCAGGCCCCC
>DOBT01000118.1 GCA_003503675.1 Cyanobacteria bacterium UBA8530
CCGACCGCCTGGTGATCAGCTACTCCGGGGCCAACCGCGACCTTTCACGCGTCGAGGCGTTCGGCAACGTGCGCATCATGCAGGGGAACCGCCAGGCTACCGCGAGCCACGCGGTATATGACCCGAACGAAGCCCGCATTCTCCTGGACGGCAAGCCGAGGGTGCTGCAGGGGGAAGACGTGATCACCGGCAAGCTCATCACCTACTACGTGAACGAGCAGCGCAGCGTGGTGACCGGCGGTCCGAACCAGCGGGTGGAAGCGGTCATTCATCCTAGGGGGGAAAATGCCGGCTCAAAGCCGTAGCACCCTCTACACGCAAGGGCTGGGCAAAGCGTTCAACGGGCGCACGGTGGTGAAGGGAGTCGATCTCGAGGTCTCATCGGGCGAGGTGGTGGGGCTCCTCGGGCCAAACGGCGCCGGCAAGACCACGACTTTCTACATGGTGGTGGGATTGATCAAGCCCAACACCGGTCGCGTCATGCTGGACGACCAGGAGATTTCCCAGCTTCCCATGCACCTGAGGGCCCGCAAGGGCCTGGGGTATTTGGCTCAAGAGCCTTCGGTCTTCCGCAAATTGACGGTGGAGGAGAACATCTTGGCGGTCTGGGAATTGCTGAAGGTGCCCCGGAGCGAGCAAAAATCCCGTCTGGACGACCTCATGGATGAGTTTCACCTCGGCAAGATCCGGAAGTCGAAGGGCTTTCAGCTTTCGGGGGGTGAGAGGAGAAGGGTGGAGATCGCCCGGGCCCTGGCCACCGATCCCTCCTTCTTGCTATTGGACGAGCCTTTCAGCGGGATCGATCCCCTGGCGATCGCCGACATCAAGGGCATGCTGCGTCAGCTCAAGGCGCGCGACATCGGCCTTCTCCTCACCGACCACAACGTACGGGACACCCTGACCATTACGGATCGGGCCTATATCCTATCCGACGGGAAGGTCATCGACGCGGGAACCCCCGAGCATATCGCCCAGAGCGACATCGCAAAGAAGTTCTACCTCGGTGAAGACTTCTGTTTGTGATCGATGAAAATAGCTAGCCAGCAATGGTTCCGCCCCACCCTCATGGACCGCTACATGTTGAGCGAGGTCCTGGGGCCCTTTCTTTTCGGCGTGGCCTCCTTCACGGGAATTCTGACCGCCACCTCGGTGCTCTTCAATTTGATCACCCTGATGGTTCGCTTCGGCATTCCCCTGTCGACCGTCCTCCAGGTCCTGGCGTTACGGATGCCGGAGATGGCCTTCTACACCTTCCCCATGTCGATGCTCTTGGCGGCTTTGCTTTCTTTCGGCCGCCTCTCGGGCGATTCCGAGATCATCGCCTTGCGGGCGAGCGGCGTTTCTTTGTACCGCATCCTTTCCCCGGTGATCGTCGCGGCTCTTTCCGTTTCGGTGATGACCATCGCCCTCAACGAATTCGTGGTTCCCCAGGCCGACTGGGCTGCCAAGAACCTGCTGTTCGAGGCCCAGCACCAGCGCAAGTTGCCCACCGCTCGCGACAACGTCTTCTACGAAGAGTTGGAGGACAACCAACTCAAGCGCTTTTTCTACGCCCGCCACTTCGACGGGGAAACCATGCGCGGGGTACTGGTGCAGGAATTCGAAAAAAGCGAATTATCGAGGATCGTCAAGGCGGAATCCGCCGTCTACGAGGGACAGTCCTGGGTTTTCAAAAACGGCACTCTTTATCAGCTGGCCGAGAACGGCGAATATAAATACGTCGTCAAGTTCGAGCGTCAGGTGTTGCCGATCAAGCAAGCTCTCTTGACCCTTTCCAGGGAGAACCGTCAGCCGATGGAGATGAACATCGGGGAGTTGTCCGCGCACATCAAGCGCTTGGAGGAAGCTGGGCATCAGGGCAGCGAGATCAGGGAACTGGCGGTCCAGCTCCATCAGAAACTTTCCGTACCCTTCGCGAGCCTGGTCTTCGCTCTGGTGGGAGCGCCGCTCGGTTTGCGCCCGAACCGCTCATCGGGTTCTCTGGGGCTGGGCCTGAGCATCTTGATCATTTTCGTTTACTACGTGGCGATGTTCGTTTTCATGGCCTTCGGGCAGAGCGGCTTTCTTTCTCCCGCTTTTTCGGCCTGGTTGCCCAACGTCTTGACCGCCTTCATCGGTTGCCTGCTCATTTATCGAGCCGCGAAGTAGGAATTCCTCCCTCGTGGACCTCGAAGCCGTAGCGGGGCAGGGGAAGCGTCGGGAAGACGACGAAGTAGATTTCCTCATCACCGAGGAAGAGCGTCTTGATTCTTATCTCCGACAGCGGATTGATCGCCTTTTCGGCATATTCGAGGGGAATGAGGCGTTTCAGCAGGAGATCGTAGCGCCAGCGCTCGTTCTCTTCGGTCAAGATGGCGGTTTGTCTTCCTCCCGCGGAGATGGATAGCATTTTTCCGATTTCGCAGGCTCCCACGGCCAGGCGAAGTTCTTGATCGTCGAAGTTGTAGAGATAGAGCCGCCTCTTTTCCGTCAGGAACACCAGCCAGATTCCGTCCGCCCCGAGGTCGATGTCGAGGACCCCCCCTTCCTTTTTCGCCACGGCGTTGACCTTGGTCAATTCGCAGAGCCTTCTCCCCTCGAGCAGGAAGACCTCGCCGGAGGCGTTGCCGATGAAGGGCATTCGCTTGAAACCCGCTGAGGGAGAGGGGTCATGGCCCCCGTCTTCGATCGCTCCGAGGCCCTTCGGAAAGAAGCGGCATTCCTTTTTCAAGTCGTAGATCCAGATCTTTTGCCCGTCGTCGAAGGCGATCTTCTCGTCCACCAGGCGAGGGTTGAAGACGGGTTCCCCCGCTCCGGGGAACTCGAGGAGATCCTTTTTTTCCTCCTCATAGAGGAAGAGGTGGTTGATTCCCGCGACGGGGAGGGCGATGGCGAAGCGATCTTTCTTTGCCGGAAAAGGGAGAGACGCGGGCGGAGGGAAGCGGGGATTCTTCCCGAAAGGGACCGGCTGCTTGACGAGAGGATCCGAGCCGTTCGGGGATTTGCATCCCCAGAAGAGCCCTAGCAGCAGAATCAAAAAGGCGAGTTTCCGTGCCACGTTTTCCTTCCTAAAAAAAACCGGGGGCCGAAGCCCCCGGATTAGGGATCTTAGAGGGGGATTTAGAAGGGCATTCCGCCGCCGTCGCGACCGTCGCGACCATCGCGGCCATCGTGGCCATCCTTGCCGTCGCGGTTGCCGTAGCCGCCCTTCCCGTCCTTGAAGTCGTCGCAGCAGAACAGGTCGGGGTCCGAGATGAGGGTATCGGTGTCGCCGTGCACGTTGTTGACGATGGTGAGGGTGCGGACCATTTCGGTGACCCAGTTGTAGTCGAGAACGCGGAATCCCTCGAGGATGTCATGAGCCCTGATCTTGCCGTACACCTTCTGGGTGTCGCGGCTTTGGTCATGCAGCCAATCGGTGATTTCGCAGATGAGCCTATGGATGCGGTGATTGGAGTTCCTGTAGGCCTCGGGATTCTGGAGGGCGGGCAGTGCGTCTTCCGTGAAGGACGCATCCGAGTAACGGCACAGGAGCTTGACGGCCGTGGTGACCAGGTCGGCCAGGGTGTCGTCGGTGCAGAGCTTGAAGTCGATATCCACCTTGTAACCGGGGATGAAGGCTTCGTAGTAGATGTTCTCTTCGTCGAAGCACTTGAACATGGGATCGACCACGAAGTCGTTGTTGAGAGCGGCGTTGGCGAACGGCATGGGATCGAGACAGTCCAGGACCCTGTCATAGCGCCAAATCGTCGTTTCGGGGCGGCAGCGTTTCCGGTCGAAGTTGACGGCCGTAAAGGCGATCTGGCGGCCGGTGGCACTGATGGCGGGATGGGTGATGAAGGCGAGGTCGCTATCGCGGCCACCCGAGCAGACGACGCGAGCGTCGGCGATCAGGCAGATCTGGGGCAGGTCGATGTTGTAGGTGTAGAGGCAGCCGTCGCAGGTGGTGAATACCGCCCAGTGGCCATCGGCCGAGATGCGGATCCAGTTGATCCTGCCCAACGCGTTGACCTTGGCGAGCTCGCAAACCAGGGCGCAGGGAGTGCAGGTCCAGAGATAGGCCCGGCCGCGGAAGTCCACGAAGACCATGCGGTCGCCGGCCCAGCTAATCGAGGGACGGTGAACGAAACCGACGCTGTTGACGTCGTCGAGGTAGAGATTGCACTCGGAGAGGATGTCGTAGACCAGGATCTTGCCGCAGCGATCGTAGATGACCTTGCCGCCGTTGAAGTACTGCGGGTTGTTGATGTCCTCGCCGGCGCCCACCAAGGCCCAGTTATCCTTAAGGATGTCGTCATAAAGGAATAGTTTGTCGCGATATCCGATGTTGGCCGTGAAAGCCAGGTAATTACACAGAGGCAGAGGTGCCACTACCGGGGGAACGACCGGAGCGACGGGGGGGGGACAATAGGCATCGCCGGTGCTGGGAGTCAGGGTGTTGTTCACGGGACTGACTACGGACGGGGGGGTCACGTTCGACTTGCCGGGATCGACTCCGCTGGGGGCCTTGGAACAGCCGATCATCGCGAGTCCTAAAGTAAATGCTAGAAAAAACCTTCCGTACTTTCTCATGCCTTTTACCTCTCTCTTCGTGTGGACTGATACTAGATGTGAGCCAAACTACGATGTTTGCTGATTTGCACCTCCTTGCAGCAAAAAAAGTGGGATCGCTACAAAGGCTGCATTTCTTTCTTTTTTCTGGCATGAGATTGCACGTTGAAGGCGGGTTTAGTCTGTCTTCCTTTCATATCCTTCGCTTGTTCGTGTTATTTATAGCACGATGGTTGCTCGCTGTAATGGGCGCAATGGACGGTCGCTTTGGTTTAAATGGATGATTTTCCTCCAGGATTTGTCGATTCTTTCGTTTTCTTTTTTCAGGGGAAGGATTAAGGTGAGCCAGGTAGTGATCTTTTGCTCCGTGGGACGGTCAAAGGAGGGATCCATGCTTGGTTCCAACAGGATGCTCATTTTGCTCAGCGCGCTCGCCTTGTCGGTCGGGTGCGCCCAAACGCCCCCTTCGAGCCCCGCCATCCTGAACGAGGCGGTTCCGGCGGTGTCGGAAAGCGCCACCGAGGTGAATGACGGAGGGTCGAGCTACGAAGTCCAGCAGAGACGTGACCGGATCGGAAGACGCGGCGACCGGTTCGGGAGACGTCGCGATCGGATCGGTTGGCGTGGCGATCGGTTCGGCAGGCGCTGGCGGCCCGATTGGTGGGGAAGAGGGACTTGGCGCGGTAGAGGCTACCGTCCCTGGTGGTGGGGTAGCCGAAGGCACGTGATCAACCGCTACGTCTTCATCGGCGGCTACTACTATCCCTATTACGACTACGGAGGCTATTACTATCCCGACTACGACCGCCCCTACTACGTCTACGGCGAAGGATACCGTCCTTACTACGGTCAGATTCCAGCCGTATCCCAGGAGATGATCCCTGCCGGATCGGCCCGGGTCATCACCGCGCCTCCCGAAGGGCAATTCGAGGACGCTTGATCCCGAAAAGGGGAGCGGAAATTTCCGCTCCCCTTTTTTTCTCTTCTATTTTTTCGAAGCGTTTCCGGCGGCCTTTTCCAGAGCCGCGAGGAGATCCTTCTTGGTGGTGGCTCCGCGGAAGGTGGCGATCTGAGAGCCCGAGGAAGCCACCAGGACCGTGAGGGCTTCCTTCGAGCGGGTATCGATCATCAGTCGCTTCAGGAAACTCTCTTCCGTAGGATCGGCGGGGTCGAGCGTGACGGCCTCGGTGAGCGAAGCGGACTGAGGATCGGCTCTGAGTTCGGAAACTCCGAGCAGGGCCTCCTCGTTTTTGAGGGTGGTGGGCCCCTGGATGCAGAGGAAAACGAGTTTGTTATCCTGAAGCGCTTTCAAGCATCGCTGCCGGACGGGCGTGGCGATGGAACGCTTTATTCGATCGGGCGTCCATTTCCGAAAGCGGCCGGTGACGGCGCCGTTCGGGGCCACGGCAAAAACGAAGGGTGTGGGAAGGTCGGATAAACGGTACTTCTCGACAAGCCCTTTTTCGGCTTTTTTGTCGAGGGCGATCCAGTTGCAGGAAGCGGCCACCGGGATCATGTCCGCTTCGAAGGTTTTTCTGATCGACCGGGTCCGGGCATCGTCCTTCTCGTAAAGGAAGACGAAAAGGTGCTTATTCTCCTTCGCCGCCTTTTGCAGGGCCGCCAGGCCACCCGGATTCCCCATCGAAGGGGCGACGAGAGCGGTGAAGGAAACGAGCAGGGTACCGAAGGCGAGCCCCAGCATGAACTTCTTCTTCATCATTCCTCCCGATCAAACGGCGATTGCTGCAGCACAAAGGAGGACCATCTTGCAGGAAAAAGAAAGCTTCCGCACCTCCGGAATAAACGACGATCTTTGTGGATCAGCGCAAAGCGGCCAAGAGCAGGATTTCTTCCGAGGCATCCATCCCTTCCAGTTCGATGCGGGCGATCGCCAGGACCTGTTCGGTATTCAAGAGTCCCGTGAGGTCGAGGATCTTGGTGCCGTGCAGCACGAAGAGATCGGGGAGGGTTTTTCCGCCGTCCCCGTAGGAGGCGTGTTCCTCGGCCAGCTTCTCCAGTTCGGCCACGGCCGAAGAAGGCTTCGCGATCCGCGCGACTCCGTGGTTGGTTTGGAGCCGGATGACCCCTTCCCCGTCGACGACTCGAACCCGGGTTCTCGAAGCGGAAAAGAACTTCTTGGGGGCGGCGTAGCCGAAGGCACGGAAGAAATTCGTTTCGCCCAAAAGCGCGGGGGGGGATCCCAGCGATTTCTCGGCGATTTCGAGGCAGGCCTCGAGCGTCGCCTCCTGCTGGGCGGAGTTTCTCGCCTTCATCTCGGTCGCGCCGGTGGCGGTGGCCCGCAAGAGGTTCTTCTTCGGATCCACCTCGATCTGGACCTCGATGCTTTCCTGTGCCGCGCCCATCTTCATCACGGCCTGCTCCGCCTCCCGGCGGATCCTCAGGATGTCTTCGTTGCCGGGATCGATGACCGAGCGTTCGATCGTGTCCCTCACCATGGCCAGGGCCACCCCGATGGCGGAGAGGACGTCGGAATTCTGGGCCAGCCGGAAGCTCTTGGAGGTTTTCTGGGCCAAGTAGGGCAGGATCGCCGCGGCTCCGCCCCCACCCCCGACCAGGGTCACCACTTTCGGGTCGAGCTTTCTTTCCTCGATCAAGCGCAGGGCGATCGCCGAGGGCCCTGAAACCGCCTTCTCCAGGATCTGTCTCGCCAGGTTCTCTTCGCCCAATTTTCTTTCGGCCAGCAAGAAGGCCTCTTCGATGAAAAGCGAATCGCCGCGCGCCGGATCTCCTTCGGGCACCAGGCCCAGGCGGTTGGCCGCGCAGGTCGGAGTGAGGGTGAAAGAATTGGCGTTCGGTTCCCCGATGGCCAGGTAATCCTTCGGGTCACGCTCCAGGGGGGAGAGAAAGGAAACCTGGTTTTGAGGAGAAAAAGCTTTCTTCGGAAAGGAGGCGTAGCCGAGGCCGGCGATGTGGGCCGATCTCGGGCCGACATGGCTGACCTTCCCGCCCTTGATCCTGGGGATGGAGCCGCCCGCCACCCCGATGGTGCGTACGTCGAGGGTGCGCNNCAGGTAGATGCGGTGTCCCCCGATCTCGGCCGAACTGACCAGCGCCTTGCCGTTCTTGATGGCGGAGATGTCGGTGGAGGTCCCCCCGACCTCCAGGAAGATGCCGTCCGAGATCTTCAGGTACATCAGGGCCGCCGCCACCCCGGCCGCGGGACCGGACAGCAGGGTCAGGATGGGACGCCTTCGCATCTCCGCCAGGTCCATGACGCCGCCGTCCGAACGCATGACCATCAAGGGAGTTTGGATGCCCGCTTCTCTCACGCATCTCTCGGTCATCTCGGCGCTCTCGAGCATCTTCGGGAGCATGCTGGCGTTGAGGGCGGCCGTGCGGGTGCGCGCGCGCAGCCCGTAGAGCCGGGAGATGTCCGAAGCGGCGGTGGCGTGGAGGCCCATCCTTTGGGCGACTGCGAGGAACCGGTGTTCGTTTTTCTGGTCGTCCACCCCGAAGGCCTCGGAAAAGACCAGCGCTTCCGCGCCCGTTTCGACCAGGAGAGAGATTTCCCTCTCGATCAGCTCTTCGTTTATTTCCTTGGAGGTATCCAGGAAGCGATGGCTGGTTTTGAGGAATCTTCCCGGAGAGAGCTCGAGATCCCCGATCCGGGTGGAGAGTTCGGCCAGTTTCCCCTGGCCCATCCCCAGGATCCCGACCTTCGCCACGTCCCCTTCGAGGAGGGCGTTGGTGGCCTGGGTGGTGCTGTAGGCGATGAAGACGACTTCCTTTTTCTCGACCCGGGCGAGGATGATTTGCAGGACCTCGACGATCCCCTTCGCCACCCCTTCGGGGGCGCGGTGGGTGGTGGGGACCTTGGTTTTTTCCAGGACCTCGAGGCTCTCGGAATCGAGGGCGACGGCATGGGTGAAGGTGCCCCCGACGTCGATTCCGATGCGGATTTTTCCCATAAATTCCTCCTACCGGACGAAAAAAATTTTTACCAGGGCAGGAAGCGGAAGGCCGTCATGATCAGGCCGGCCACTGCCGCGAGCCAGGCGAAAGCGATGGTTTTCCTGAGGACCTCGCCCGTGTTGATCGACAGATAGTTCGCGGTCCAGACGTTCTGGGTGTTGGTCGGGTCGCAGATCCCCTGGATCTGGCCCACGGAAAGCAGCATGCCCATGATGGCGGGAGGCGGCAGGAGGCCGGTGGTCATGAGGATTCCCACCAGGCCGGAGCCCATGCCCCAGAGGGAGAGGGGGCCGCGGTAGAGGGTCAGGGGCGCCAGGACGGCGAAGACCAGGACGAAGGATAGGGCGTGCCCCGGGACCGCGCGGGCCATCAGAGGGGCGATGGCCTGGGCCACCTTGGGGTGCATGACGGCGTTGAGCAGCATGCCTATCCCCATGATCAGCACCACGGCCGGGATGGAGGTCGAGGCGCCCTCGAAGATGGACTGGGTCAGGAGGTTGATGCCGTTTTTGCGCCAGGTGGTCAGCACCCCGTAGAGGAGGCCGCCCATGAAGGCGGGCAGGATGTCCCAGCCGAAGAAGAGCACCAGGAAGAGGGGCACGAAGGGGGTGAGAAGGGCGGCCCAGGGGGCATCGGTCTTGGGCTTCCACAGTCTTTGAGCGAAGGCGAACAGGGTGAAGAGGCCGAAGGCCAGGAGGAAGAAGGGTTTCGAATCAGGAAGCGAGGGGATTCTCTTGAAGAGAAAAAAGAGGGAAGTGGCCGAAAACAAGAGCAATCCGGTCCAAAGCAGCGAGCTTCTCTTTATCTTCTTCAGTTCCCAGGCCAGGAAGGCGACGACGATGATCCCCATCATGGCTCCGAAGGGGAGGACGAAAGCCATGATCTGGCTTTGGGGGATGTTGAGGACTTCCTTGTAAAGCTGCCAGTTGCCGAGGTTGAAGAGGCCGCCCAGGTTGATGCCCATGAGGAAGAGGCCGCCCGCGGCCGCGGCCGGGATACCGACCGAGAGCATGATCGGCAGGATCACCGTTCCCAGCATGATGACGGTCCCCAATCCCCCCAGGGTGGTGAAGAGGAGGGCGGTCAGTCCGGTGAGGGTCAAGCCCAGGATGAACTGGTCGTCGCCGGCGTATTCGGCGGTCCAGCGGATGAGTTGTAGGGTGATCCCGGTTTTGGTGAGCAGTTGGGCCAGCATGGCCCCGAACATGGCGGTGGTGAAGGCCACGTGCAGGCGCACGGCCCCCTTGCCCAAAACGTCCGAGAGGATTTCAGGGGCGGGGATGCCGCCTATCAAGGCGATGGAAACGGCCATGAGGGGCAGAGCCAGCAAGGCCGGGAGGCGCCCCGAGAGCATCAGCCAGGCGAAGAAGAGGAAGACCAGGAGGCACATGATGCCGATCAGGCCTCCCGTCATACCTTTTTTTCTTCCTCCGCGGGAAGGGCGGGCAGGATCTGGTCTTTTTTGACCAGAATGGCCTTCGACTCCACCCTGACCATGACGGCTTCCTTGGAAATGATCTGTTCGATGACCACGCCTTCTCCGTCGGGGGTCCTGATGCGGGTGCCGACCGAGGGCAGTTCGGCCTTGATTTGTTGGTAGGTCTGGTGCTCGTAGTTGAGGCAGCACATGAGGCGTCCGCAGAGGCCGCTGATCTTGTTGGGGTTGAGGGGGAGGCCCTGGATCTTGGCCAGCTTGATGGTGATGGGGACGAACTCGCGCAGGAAGGTGGCGCAGCAGAGCTCTCGGCCGCAGGGACCGACCCCGCTAAGCAGCTTGGCCTCGTCGCGGACCCCGATCTGGCGCAGTTCGATGCGGGTGCGCCGGAAGGTGGCGGTGAGGTCCTTGAGGAGGGTCCGGAAGTCGACCCTTCCCTCGGCGGTGTAGAAGAAGGTCAAGCGGGCGAAATCGAAGGTGTAGACGGTCTCGACCAGCTTCATGGGCAGGCTGTGGAGGGCGATCTTCTCGCCGCAGGCCCGGTGGGCCTTGACCTCTTCCTGCCATTTGTTGGAAAGCTGGGCGATATCGGCTTCGGTCGCCGACCTCAGGTATCTGACGGTGGGAATGGTGCGGTAACCGGTGGCGATCGCCGAAGGAAGGAGGACGATGGGGGAACAATCCAGTCCCTTTTCGGTTTCATAGATGACCAGTTGGTGTCTTTTCAGGCCGCTGTCGTTCGGCTCCAACAGTCGGACCTCGCCGGTACGCAACCGAATCGCTGCCCTAGACAATGTTATCCTCTCTATCCCTCAGCGGATGATCTCGGTGGCCAGAGCCGCCCAAAGGAGTTTGGGGCCGGCATGGGAGAACATCCCCTTGCGGGTTTCTATCAGGCGATCCGCCAGGCGCAGCCAATCCCTGGTGGTTTTCTCGACTCCCTCGAAAACGGCGGGAATGCCGGGAAAGGCGACGGACGCGGGGTTTCTGGTTTCAATCCATACAATGATATCACGAACCTGGGCGATCATGGACTCGAGGGACGCGATCTGCTCCTCTTCGGGGAGCGAAGCGAGACGCTCGCCCTCCTGCATCGCCGCCAAGACGGTTTTGGCCTGGAGGAGGGGGGAAGGAAGCGGGACGGGGCCCGCGGCGAGTTCGAAGGCTTTCTTCAGGCGCCCGTCGGCGAGCTCCGAGGCCCAACGAGCGGTTTTCTGCTCTACCCCCCCGCCTACCAGGGCTTCGAAGATCAGGGAAGCGGGCAGCAGCCGGAAGGGAACGCTCTGGCAGCGGCTGACCAGGGTGGGCAAAAGGCGATCGAGACTTTCGGCGAGCAGGATCAGGATGGTTTGGGGAACGGGCTCTTCGAGGGTCTTGAGAAGGCAATTAGCGCCTTCGGGGGTCAAGGTGCCGGCGTCGAGGATGTGGACCTTCCAGGACTTGACCGAACCCAGTTCCGCGGCGTGGATGAGCGCCCGGACCTGTTCGATCTTGGTGGAACGGCCATCGGGAGCCCAGTAGCGGACGTCGGGATTTTTTCCCTCCCTGGTCCTTCTTCGGCTTTCGGGGTCTTCGCGCAGCAGGCTTGCCGAGAAGCGGAAGGCCGCTTCCCGGCGGCCGGTGCCCCGGGGGCCGTGGAAGAGATAGGCATGGCTCGGGCGAGAAAGGGCCCCCGCGAGAATGAGGGAGGCCCTTTCCTGTCCGAAGAGCTCGAAGCTCGTCAGGCTTCCGTCGTGGTGGTCGTTTCGCGGTAGAATTGCAACCCTCCTCCGGGCACGGCGAAGCAGATCACCCTTCTCGCGCCATCCTTGCGGGCCAGGTCGAGGCGGCGGGTGGCGAGTTGGATGAGGGCTCGGGGGGAAGTCGTTTCGACCGTCGAGGAGACCCCGGAGAGGGTTTCCAGGATGGGGTTGATGGCGACCAGCTTGCGGGCGAAACGCTTGAGAACCTCGACGGCGGCTTCCGCGGAAGTGGAGGGGAAGTAGAACAGCAGTTCGTATCCATCCCAGCGGACCGCCCAGTCGGTTTGACGGATCACCTGACGGACGGCCGTTCCGACCTGGGCGAAGAGGTCGTTGGCTTCTTCGGGAGGAAGGGTGCGGGCGAAAGCGGTGAAGTTGTCGAGGGCGATGATGGCGACCGAGCCGATTTCCTTGGACCTCACCAGCCGCTCGCACTCCTCGCGGAAGCGCTCGTTGAAGTAGAGGCGGTTCCAGAGGCCCGTGAGCTTGTCGGAGCTGGTTCTCTTCGAGATTTCCTCGCCGAGTTGGGCGGCCAGGCCGGCCAGGCCGAGGGGCGGGGCGAGCAGTTTGGCGAGGGCTTCGAGGAAGGGGGCTTGCGCGCCGGCCAAAAGCAGCGTTCCGTAAGTCTGGCGGTTGGCGGTGAGGGGGATGCGCCAGCTATTCTCGAGGTTCTCGAGGGGGCCTTCGACGCCTTGTTCTTCGGGCAAGGAATCGAAGGAAGCGTGATGGGCGGTGATGGGAAGCAGTCCCTCGGGCTGGGGCCGCAGGATGGCGGCTTCGACCTCGGGGCATTCCTGGGAAAGGGCGGTTTTGATTTCCTGGCGGATATAGTCCCAGGAGGTGCTCGGGGGGACCTTGCTCGCGATAAACACGAGCTTCTCTAGGTCTTCCCGCGAAAGGGCGGTCAATATTTCCATGATCTTCCTCCGTTGCAGCGATCGAAAGTTTTCATCGCGGGTTCGTCTTTTCGTTCATTGGCACTTATTTCAAGATAGTAACGCAATCGTTCAACATATTCAAGTTGGCCTAATTGAGACCGAAAGGGAAGAAAAATCTGTGACCTTTACACTTGTTTGGGGGCTTCGGGATGGGATAAGCTTGGGGGCATGGATGCCCTGATAGGGAGGGAGCCGCTCAATTGAATCGTTATCGTCCAATCGGTTTGTATGACTCCGGCATAGGCGGATTGACCGTCGTGCGGGAAGTTTTCGCGCAACTGCCCGCGGAGAACGTCGTTTATTTCGGCGACACCGCCAGGGTGCCCTACGGCTGCCGACAACCCTCCGAACTCATTTCCTTCAACCGCGAGATCATGACCTTCATGATGCAGCAGGGAGTCAAGCTGGTCCTGGTTGCCTGCAACACCTCCTGCGCCGTGGCCCTCGGTGCCCTGCGCGCGGAGTTCCCCATCCCCATCATCGGCCTCATCGACGCCGGGGCCCAGACCGCGGTCGAAGCCGGCCGAAGGATCGGGGTCATCGCCACCGAGGCCACCATCAAGAGCCGTGCCCACGAGCGCGCCATCCATCAGATCGCCCCCGATCGCGAGGTCCTCGGCCTGGCCTGCCCCACTCTGGTCCCTTTGGTCGAGAGCGGTCGCTGGCAAGGAAAAGAGGCCTTCGAAACGGTTTACGAGGCCATCCATCCCCTCATCAACCTAAAACTCGATGCCCTGATCTTCGGCTGCACCCACTTCCCCCACCTGGTTCCGATCGTCTCCGAGATCCTCGGACCCCAGGTGAGGCTGATCGACCCCGCCCGACAGGCCGTCTCGAACGTCAGGCGCTACCTATCCATGAACCGCCTCGCCAACGTCGGCGAGCCCAAGGGTGAAAACCGCTTCTACGTCAGCGGCGAACCCGCCCCCTTCCAGTTCCTGGCCAACCACCTCTTCGCCGGAACCGTCGGTCGGGTCGAATCGATCGCCCTCCCCTTCCCGAACGTCTCCTCCATCGCCTAAAAACAACCGATATTTTCGAGGCGCCCTCCAGGGCGCCTTTTTTGTCTTCGATCAAAAAAGCCAAAAAAAGAGAGACGCTCCGATGGGGACGCCTCTCTTTTTTCTTTTTTTAGTTCTTTTTCCTTCGGATCAATTCCTGGACCACGAAGGACGCGACGTCCTCGGCGTAGGAGTGGGGGCCGAAGCCAGCGTCGAAGCCGAGTTCGGTCGCGAACTCGTGGGAGATGCGGGGGCCGCCGATCACGGCGATCACCTTCTGGCGCAGGCCCTCGGCTTCCAGGATCTCGATCAGGTTGGTGAGGTTGTTGACGTGAGCGTTCTTCTGGGTGACCACCTGGGAGACGAGGATGGCATCGGCCCCTTCCTGGATCGCCCTGGCCACCATGGTCTCGTTGGGGACCTGGGCGCCAAGGTTGATGGCCCTTATCCCGGAATAGCGCTCGAGCCCGTAGTGGCCGTGGAAGCCCTTCATGTTCATGATGGCGTCGATGCCCACGGTGTGGGCGTCGCTCCCGGTGCACCCCCCTATCACCGTCACCTTTCTTCCGAGTTCCTTGGCAATCAGCTCGTTGACCTCTTCCATCTCGAAGACGGGGAAGTCGACGGTCGGAACGTAGATTTCCGAGAAGTTGACGGCTTTGGGGCACCTGGCGTAGGCCACGAAATAGGTCGTGCCCTTCATGTCCTCCATGGCGGTGACGGCGGGGTTCTCGAAGCCCTGGCCCAGGAGCAGCACCTTGGCGGCTTCCATGGCCTGCGGTCCGCAGGGGACCGGCAGGGTGAAGGAGAACTGCATCATGCCGTCGTCGAGGGTATCCCCGTAGGGCCGGACCTTGGTCAAATCGATGTTGTTCATTTCCTTCAATCCTTTACTTCTTCGCCGCGAAGGTCGCCTGATTGATGACCTTCTCGCGCCCCTCGAGTTGATCGCTGAAGGGGTTGAAATAATTTTCGCTCTTCAGGAAGACTCCGTCTTTTCCCTTGCCCTCGTCGGATTTGCGGCATATGGCCGCGAAGCGTCCGGCTGCGATCGCCTCGAAAAGGCCCGCCTGCTCGACCTCCTCCAGCATCGAGGTCGCCGCGGAGAGGACCTCCTCGGCGCGAAGGGCGATCCTTCCGCCTTCCTTCACTTCGAGCTCTTCTCCCAGGTGTCGGGCGGTCTTGAAGAGGTAGTCGGCGTTCAGAAGGCCGAGGTAGCGGTCGGAGAGGAAGGGGGTGTGGATGGCCTCCGTCAGCATCCCCAAAAGGTGGATGTCCTGGTGGGTCATGGCCGAGACCAGATTGAAGAGGGTGTTCTGGGCATAGGCGCGGAAGACGTTGCCGTTGATGTGCTTGGTGGGCGGCATGTACTTCAGGGGGGCGTCGGGGAAGACCTGGCGCACCAGCTGGGCCATGGCGATCTCGTCCAGGAGGCCGTCTTCGCGGTTGGGGTCGATCTCGAAGGCGTGGCCGAGGCCCATCAGTTCGGGCTTCATCCCCGCTTCGAGGGCGAAGCGCTCGTTGATGAACTGGGAGGCGAGGACGGTGTGGCCTTCCTCGACGGCGTCGGCGGTGGTGAGGTAGTTGTCCTCCCCGGTGTTGATGGTGATCCCGAAGGAGGCGCAGAGCAGCCTCGAGAAGTGCTGGTCGGTGAGGGTCCGGCGGATGTTGATGTCCCGGAAGAGGATGCCGTAGAGGGCATCGTTGAGGAGCATGTCCAGGCCGTTCTGGGCCGCCAGGACGGTGATTTCGGGCATGCAGAGGCCGGAAGCGTAGTTGACCAGCCGAATGTAGCGTCCCAGCTCCGCCCCGACCTCGTCGAGGGCCTGGCGCATGAGGTGGAAGTTCTCGCCGGTGGCGTAAGTGCCGCCCATTCCCTCGGTGGTGGGACCGTAGGGAACGTAGTCCAGCAGGCTCTGGCCGGTGGTGCGGATGACCGCGATGATGTCGGCGCCCTGGCGGGCGGCGGCCACCGCCTGGGGGATGTCCTCGTAGATGTTCCCCGTGGCGACGATCAGGTATTTCCAGGGCTTCTGTCCCAGTCCGAGCGTTTCGCGCTTCTCGGAGCGCTTCTCCCGGTTCTGGCGGAGGAAAGAGAGGCGTTCTGCCGCCCTGACATCGCCCCATTCCCGGATCTCCGCCAGGGGCTTCTCCTTGATTCTCGAGAGGGAGCCGCGGACGATCTCGGAAGCGGCCAGTTGGGCGGAACAATTCTGGTCCAGGACCACCTGACCGAGCCAGTAGGCCGCGCCCCGCTCCAGCATTCCGTTCTCGAGCAGATAATCCACCACCCGGTTGGGCCAGGGGATGCCGTCGCGGTCCACGCCGTCGACTCCCAGGAGGCGCAGCACGGCTCTTTCGATGCTCACCGTCGATTGCAGCTTGATCTGGGAAAGCACGGGGCGGGCGATCCGCTCGGCGAGGAGCCTCGATCGCTCGATCAACGAGGGGTCAATGGGAAGGTGCATGAACGATTCCTCTCTCGTTTTCCAGGCACAGGTCGAAGACCGGGGCCGGTAGGGAAAGCATGGTTTTGTAAAAAGATTCGGCCGCTTCGTTTCTTTTCTCTCCCCCGCTGGGATTCAGGGTGATGGCCAACAATTCGATTGCGCGGCGGGCATAAAAGGCGAAGCCCTCTTCCCGCATTTTTTCGAAGAGGTCCGCCCCGGTCAAGAGGTGGCTGCCGCTGTTCACGACGATCCCCAGGCTCTTTTTCTTGAGGAGCCGACGGGCAATCCCCTCGGTGAGCGCCCCGTCCAAAAGGAAGTATTCCGCATCCTCCGGAATGGGCAGGCTCTCGCGGTCCAGGATAGAGCCTTCCCAGGGTGTCCAATGGTCGTGAGACCATACCCCGGTTCCGTCCGGGGCATCGATGGGGGGCTTTTTGATGTCGAGCATCCGGCAGTGGGCCAGGGTGATCCGATAAACGGTTTCTTCATCGGGGTCGAGGGCCATTCCCGTGGCGAGCACCACCCCCTGGGCGATCGAGGCGGAGGCCCTGCGGTCGATGGCGCCGTCGATGATGATTCGAGCGGCGCCGCAGCGTTCGAGTTCCAGGGCTACCTGGGCTACCTGGTAGGCGGCCACGGGCCCCGCGACCTCGACGATGCCCGGGCTTTCGACCCGGTAGATGTCCACCGGTCCCAGGGCGGTGCGGAAGTTGGTTTCGCTCACCTTCCCGAGCTTGGCGGTGGCGCGGGAGAGGGTGGCCCGTGAAGTGGCCACCAGGGTCCCGGTGGGGGGGGAGATGCGGGGCTTGGGCCTTTCGGTCACCATATCCACCGCTTCTCCGTCCCTTCCGACCGAGGTGATCCCGACGACTCCTTCCAGGCGTTCGAGCAGCCAGTTGAGCGTGGTGGTCTTCCCCGCGTTCTTGGTCGTTCCGACGATGGCCAGACGACGGCAGGGAGAGACGATCTCGAGGAGCCCGCTCATCTCAGGGATTTTTCGCCTTCTTCTTCACAGCCCTTGCTGCGGTTGAAGGCCGAGCCGTGGTCGTCCTTGTGGAAGGTCGCCCTTCGGCGCCCGCGGGCGGAGTCCTTGGGATCGAGGGAGATTTTCTCCCCGTAGAAGAGCTGGGCGATGCCTTCCGAGACGGCGGCCTTGTGCCAGCCGGGGCAAAGTCCGCAACTCTTGCAGTTGAACTCGTCGCAGGCGTGCTCGGGTTCGTTGTAGACGCAGATCATCCCTTCGTAGTTGCGGAGGATGACCTGGGTTCCGGCCTGGGACAACTGGTATTGCGGGCCGACCGGGATCTTGCCGGCTCCGCCGGGAGCGTCGACCACGAAGACCGGAACGGCCAGCCCCGAGGTGTGGCCCCGCAAGAACTCGATGATGCGAACCCCGGAGGCGATGGGGGTGCGGAAGTGCTCGAGCCCCCTCACCAGGTCGCACTGGTAGATGTAATAGGGCCGGACGCGATTCTTGACCAGTTCGTGGACCAGCTTCTTCATGAGGTGGGGGCAGTCGTTGATCCCTCTGAGGAGGACGGACTGGTTGCCGAGGGGGATGCCCGCGTCGGCGAGACGGGCGAGGGCTTCTCTGGCCTCCGGGGTCATCTCCTTGGGATGGTTGAAGTGGGTGTTGACGTAGACGGGGTGGTGCTTCTTCAGGACGTTGACCAGGCCTTCGGTGATGCGCTGGGGAAGCACCACGGGAGTCCTGGTGCCGATGCGGATGATCTCGACGTGGGGGATCTCGCGCAGGCGGGTCAAGATTTCATCGAGCTTCTCGTCGTCCAGGGTGAAGGGGTCGCCCCCCGAGACCACCACGTCGCGAACGGTGGGGGTGCGGCGGATGTAGTCGTAGCAGGCTTCCAGTTGCTGCTGGGGGAGGGCCCTGTCCAAGGCGCCGGCGAAGCGGCGGCGGGTGCAGTGGCGGCAGTACATCGAACATTGATCGGTCACGAGGAAGAGCACGCGGTCGGGATAGCGGTGGGTGAGGCCGGGCACCGGCGAGTCCACGTCCTCGTGCAGCGGGTNNAGGGAGGCGTAGTAGGGGGTGATCGACATGCGGAGGACCTTCAGGGTCTCGGAGACCGCCGATTTCTCTTCCGCGGTCAGCGGAGCGACTTGCTCGACCGACTCGATATCGACCAGGCGATTGCGAACTTGCCAACGCCAATCGTTCCATTGCTCAGCGGTGACGCCGGGCCATACATCCTTGTAGTTCCGCGCCATGGAAGAACCTCTTTTCTTGAAGGGTAGGACGTTCGGACAAGAGGGCTTAGCCCTCTATGTACCTCGATTTTACCATGTCCCTCTCCCCTTCTGCAAAAACCGCCCCCTGGCGCCTGTTTTTTGGGGTTCGGAGGTCCAGAATGGGGATAGGGAAGAGATGGGAGGCGAAGGATGGATAGGAGAGAGGCTTTGGGAAAGCTGTACGCGGTGCTGGGGCAGAACGATGCGCTCACCATGGTGAGTTTGCCGGACGGCTCCATCATCGGGGTGCTCTTTTCGACCCCGGATCGGGCCTTCGATTTCCTCAGGATGCACCGGATCCCGGCGGGCGAGGTGGTCGAGATCGCCAGCCCTCGCGAATACGTCTCGATGGCCGCCGCCTTCCTGGAGGCCGACGTCG
>DOBT01000244.1 GCA_003503675.1 Cyanobacteria bacterium UBA8530
TCAAGGTCATCGGTGTGGCCGACGTAATAGCTTGAATCAGCACAACGCAGGAGGTAAGCCCAGAATGGTTTCTTGGCAGAGCCCCCAAGAAGTAGTGCTTCGATACCTCAGCACGAACGGAAGGGTGATCAATGGAAGGGTGATCTGATGATTATCCCACAACGCTTTCTCTCTTTACATAAAAAATTAGCCGAGACATCTCTGCCTCGACTGCTCAAAGGGCCAAAGTCGAGAGGCTCCGGATAAATTCCGGAGCCTTAAGTCTTTTTTGGACGACTCAGCCAAAAACAACCGCTCTGTTCGAGAGGCGGGGCATCCTTGTTCCAGACCTCCCGGTAACTGGGGCTGAGTTCGAGACGATGGATTTCCGGAGCAACACTTTGTGGGCCTGGATGACGTCGGCCTTCAGCCCTTTTTCAAAGAAAGTCGTAATCATTGCCAACCTGTTTGAGGGCGTAATCGGACGGACGTAGGTTCGTTCTTTGAGCCTCCTCGAGTTTCGGCGCGAGGGACGTACCCACCCTTTAAAGATGCTCGAAAAGGCCTTCCCTGTAACGGGAGAGCCTTCCTGTTAAACAGCAGCTATTGAACAGGAATTACGATCTTAACAATCCATCGCTAGGCTCATTCATGTTTTCTTGCTCATCGATGCGAGGATTTCGGAAAAAGATACGAGGAGATACACGTTTGAGAAAAAAAAGTCTCGTCGGGTGGGGGGCGCTCGTGACAGCGACCCTGACCCTGGCTTCATGCGGCGCCCTGCCGCCCGCCCTTTCCAATGCCGACACGCAGATCGGCAATCCGGATCAGCAGGCCCTGTTCGAAGAAAGTCGCAGAAGGAGGCAAAAACATCCAGGAATGCGGCCGCCCAGAAACCCCGGCATGCAGCCGCCCGAAAACCCCGGCATGCAACCGCCTAGAAACCCCGGCATGCAACCGCCATCCAGTGATCCCGAAGCACCCGAGGACCTCGTCATGCTGCCGCCGCCCGCGGATTCCATCGATCCCCGAAATCCCGAACCGCAACCGCCAACCAGTGATCCTGAAATTCCGGATGGCCTAGTCATGCTGCCGCCGTCCTGAACTTTCAGGGCTCTCAAAAAGGAATCGGTGATCCGCCGTTGCCCATCGCCTCCCTCGCTTCAATCGCGAGGGAGGTGATCATCATCGATTTTATTGAATGCTAGATCCTGAAAATTCTCTCGGCGTTCCTCGTGGTCTTTTCGATGACCTCTTCGAGGGGAACACTGTGGATCTCGGCCAACTTTTCGGCCACCTTGACCACGTAGGCCGGCTCACAGCGCTTGCCGCGGAAGGGGACCGGCGCCATATAGGGGGCGTCCGTCTCGATCAGGGTCTTCTCGAGGGGAATATTTTTCGCGATTTCGCGCAGGCGGGTGGCATTCGCGAAGGTCAAAGAGCCGGAGAAAGAAATGTCGAAGTTCAGCTTCATGGCGGCGCGAGCCAGGTCTAGGCTGCCCGAGAAGCAATGCATGATGCCGCCGATCTCCTCGGCATGGCTCGATTGCAGGATTCTCAGGGTGTCCTCGTGGGCCTCCCGGCTGTGGACGATGAGGGGCAGCTTCAAAAAAATCGCCAGTTCGATCTGTTCCGAAAAGGCCCTCTGCATGGCCTCCCGGGGCGAAAGGTCATAGTGGTAGTCCAGCCCGATTTCTCCGATGGCCCGGACTTTCGGGTCTTTCGCGAATTCTTTCAATTTCTCGATCGAGCCCTCTTCCCAGGTCTTGGCCTCATGGGGATGGATTCCGACCGCGAGAAAAACCCGGGGAAAAGATTTCCCCAGGTCCAAAAGGTTTTCCATGTCCTCCCAGGCGACCCCCGGGTTGAGGACTTTATCGATTCCGGCAAGGGCGGCCTTCTCCAAGATTTCCTCGATCTCCCTTTTTTTCTCTTCCCAGGAAATTTCCTTGTTTCCCCAGGAAGGGATCATGTCGAGGTGGCAGTGAGAATCGATCATTTAATTCTTTTTGCCTTTGCCGACGAGTTCGGCCCCGAGGCGCGGGTAGATGGGGCCCAGCCGATGGGTGAGGGTTCCGACGGGCAATTGCCCCCAGGCGAGTTTTTCCCACTTCTGCTCGGACAAGGGAGCGTCGATTCCCAGTTGCTCCCAGATCTTGGCGGAAAGGGTGGGGATGAAGGGAGAAGCGAGGATGGCGGCGATGCGGAGGGACTCCAGAGCGGCATAGAGCACTCCGGCCAATTCGCCCTTCTTTTCCGGATCCTTGGCGAGCGCCCAGGGGGCCTGGGTATCGATAAACTTGTTGACCCCGTCGAGCAGGGTCCAGATGCGGGCGATGGCCTCGTCGATCTTGAATTCCTGCATCAAGCCCTCGACGTCGGAAGAAACCTCGCGGGACAACTTCGCAAGACTTTCGCCCATTTCCACTCCCCTGGTCACCTTTCCCTCGAAGTTCTTTTCGAGGATGGGCAGGGTGCGATTGAGGGCGTTGCCGAGGTTGTTGGCCAGGTCGGCGTTGATGCGGTTTTCGAAGGCCTCCTGGGTGAAGTCCCCGTCCTTGCCGAAGTGGATCTCCCTCAGGAGGTAGTAGCGGATGGCGTCCGCCCCGAACTCCTCGGCCATCGCCTTGGGATCGACGACGTTTCCGAGGCTCTTCGAGATCTTTTGGGCGCCGAGGTTGACGAAGCCGTGGCCGTAGATGGTGCGGGGTAGGGGCAGGTCCAGCCCCATGAGCACGATGGGCCAGATGATGGCGTGGAACTTGGTGATGTCCTTGCCGACCAGGTGAAGTTCAGCCGGCCACCACTTCTTGAACTTCTCTTCGTCCCGCAAAAAGCCGATGCCGGTCAAATAATTCGAAAGGGCGTCGAGCCATACGTAGATCACCTGGGAGGGATCGCCGGGCACCGGGATGCCCCACTTGACGCTCTGGCGCGAAACCGAGATGTCGGGGAAGCTTTCGAGGTTGTTCAGGATTTCCTTCTGGCGGAACTCGGGCTGGATGAATTCAGGGTTGTCTTCGATGTGCTTTTTCAGGCGATCGCGGTAGTTCGAGATCTTGAAGACGTAGTTTTCCTCGGAAAGCCAGTCGGCCTTG
>DOBT01000052.1 GCA_003503675.1 Cyanobacteria bacterium UBA8530
GTCCTGAAGCCGTCGAAGAAATGCATGAAGGGAACGCGGGACTCGATGGCGGCGAGATGGGCCACGGCCGCGAGGTCCATGACTTCCTGGACGCTCGAGGTGGCGAGCATGGCGAAACCGGTCTGGCGGCAGGCCATGACGTCGGAGTGATCCCCGAAGATGGAGAGGGCATGTCCGGCCAGCGCGCGGGCCGTCACGTGGAAGACGCCGGGCAAGAGTTCGCCGGCGACCTTGTACATGTTCGGAACCATCAACAAGAGGCCCTGGGAGGCGGTGAAGGTGGTGGTGAGGGCGCCGGCCACCAGGGAGCCATGAAGCGCTCCGGCTGCACCGGCTTCAGACTGCATCTCGGTAAGAGCGACCGTCTGTCCGAATAAATTTTTGCGCCCCTGGGCGGCCCATTCGTCGCAGTGTTCGGCCATGGGGGAGGAAGGGGTAATGGGGAAGATGGCGGCGACTTCGGTAAAGGCGTACGCGACATGCGCAGCGGCCGTGTTGCCGTCCATGGTCTTGAAGGTTTTTGACAAGGCTATTTCTCCTTTTCGCTATGGGAGCCTGGTTTATTATACAATAAAATTGGGTTTCGAGCCGATTGAAGAAGCGTTAAGGCGTGCATTATCGGACCTCCCGACGACCCTCCAAGGCCCGAATGAGGGTGAGTTCGTCGGCGAACTCGAGGTCGCTGCCGATCGGCAGTCCGAAGGCTATGCGGGTCAAAAGCACTCCGATGGGTTTCAGCAGCCTGGAAAGGTAGAGCGTCGTCGCTTCCCCCTCGATGGTGGGATTGATGGCGAGGATGACTTCCTTGATGGCGCTATCCTGCAACTGCAGGAGCAACTCCTTGATCTTGAGTTGCTCGGGACCGATGCCGTCCAAAGGGGAAATCAGTCCCTGAAGGACGTGGTAGCGTCCCTTGAACTCGCCCGTGCGCTCCAGGGCGATGACGTCGCGCGGCTCGGCCACCACGCAAAGGACGGAGGGATCGCGTTTCTCGTCCGAGCAGAGCTCGCAGGGGTCCTGAGCCGAGAGGTTGGCACAGCGGGAGCAAAGACGGATCTGGCTCTTGGCGTCCAGCAGGCTGGACGCCAGCGATTTCACGAAAGCGTCTTCCTGTTTGAGGATGTGGAAGGCCAGCCTCTGGGCGGATTTCGGTCCGATCCCCGGCAGCCTCTGCAATTCCTCGATCAAGCGGGCCAGTGGCTTCGAATAAAGCATTTCAAAGACCGGGGATGTTCATTCCGCCCGTGATGGCGTTGAGCTCGCCCTTGGCCATCTCGGACGACTTCTGCAGACCGTCGCGGACGGCGGCGAGCACCAGGTCCTCGAGGGTCTCGATGTCCTCCGGATCGACGGCTTCGGGACGGATCTTGATCGAGCGGATATCCTGGGTGCCCGAGACCACCACCGTCACCGCGCCGCCCCCGGCGGACCCCTCCACGAACTTGTCGGCCAATTCCGCCTGTACCTTGGCCATCGACTCCTGCATCTTTTGCGCCTGCTTCATCATCTTCTGGAGGTCGCCCATTCCGCGCATCATAGAAACCAGCTTTCTAAAAAAAGGTCAGTGAAAACATTTCCCATTATACCATCGCCCCTTTCGCCGCATTGCCTCCCGGGAAAGCATCCATTAGAATGAAAAAAACGAAGGAACATTTCGGAAGGGCGCATCGTCGTCAAAGGGAGAGGAGAAGGTTTGTTCGATTCGACTTCGTCAAATTCTTCGATGCTGAAAAAGGCTCAGGCAGGAGACAAGGCTTCCTTCGAAGCCCTGATCGCACCGATCCTGCCCAGGCTCTTCAACCTGGCCTTTCAGCTGACGCGAAACCACGACGACGCCGGTGACGCGGTCCAGGATTCGGTCATCAAGGCCTACCGTTCCCTGGGCAGTTTCCGGGGCGACTCCGAAGTCTTCACCTGGCTGAGCCGGATCTTGAGGAACACCATCCTCGACGAGTTCAAGCGAGCGGCCAGGCGATACGAGGAAGCGGTGGAAACCATCCCGGAGCCTCTCGGTGGTCAAGGCGGCCACGACCGCTCGATCGAAACCCGTCACGAGGAGAAAGAGCTCGCAAGCTTGCTCAAGGAAACCATCGACGAGCTTTCTCCGAAGTTGCGGGAGCCGCTGGTGATGTACGACATCGAGGGCTTCTCCTACGAGGAGATCGCCTCGGCTCTGGAGATCAACGTGGGGACCGTCAAATCGCGCCTCAGCCGCGCCCGGGAAACGCTGAGAAACAAAGTGAAGAACCGCGGGGAAAAACTGGAGGGCTACCTTCCCAAGGTAGCGGAGGAGCGGGCATGAAGTGCGGCGAAGTTCAGGAAATTCTTGCGCTCTACGACGACAGGGAATCCGACAAGGATCCCGTAGTCGAAGCGCACCTCTCCGACTGCCCGGACTGCCGGGAGGCCCTCTCGGAATACCGATTGATCCGCAACCTCCTGAAGGAAAAAAAGGTCGAGATGCCCGCCGATCTGACGGAGCGCATCCACTGCGCCCTCGAACGGGAGCCCAAACCGAACAAGAAGAACTGGTTCAGCCTGCCCTCCATCGGAATAGGGGCCGCCGTCGCCGCTGCGGCATTGATCGCCCTTCTCCGCCTCGGGACTCCCTTGCCGGTCATCCAGACCGCCGCCGTGAGCCAGGGCCAGAACGTGGCGGTGCAGATCGGCTTCGACGTCACCGAGGACGTCCGCGACGTGACTTTCCAGATCGACCTCCCGAAAGGCCTGCAGTTCGTCGATGCCAAGGGACAGCCCGTTTCGGCCCGCACCGTGA
Source organism: Cyanobacteria bacterium UBA8530 (assembly GCA_003503675.1). Taxonomy (GTDB): domain Bacteria; phylum Cyanobacteriota; class Sericytochromatia; order S15B-MN24; family UBA8530; genus UBA8530. Next base: position 2,777 of record DOBT01000052.1, read on the forward strand.
GCTGGCAGGGTGAATTGAAGACCGGCAAGACGGTCGTTCCGGTTACCGTGAGGGGAATACAGCCCGGCAAGTGGGAGATCCTGGCAACCATCCGCAAGAACCAGATGGCCAGGGAAACCAAGATCATTCTCCCGGTCGAATCCAAAGTCTTACATCGCACCACGAACCCGCTCGGATGATCGAGAGGCAGGGGAAGAGGACGGACATGAAAAAATTCAAGCTACTCGGAGCAATCGCTCTTTTCCTTTCGTTTTTCGTTTCTTTCGGAGGGGCGCTCGCGGCAGCGCCGCTGCCCACCCCGACTCCCACCCCGAGCCTCGCTCCCGGCGCCCTGCCCATCAACGGGGTCACGGTCGAAGTCGTTTCGCCGGGCGCTCACCCCGCCAACAACGCCAGCCACGTCGAAGTCCCCCCCCTCTTCAAGAAGAAGTAGGATGAATTGCCTCTTTTGTAAGATCGCCCGGGGAGAGATTCCCGCAGCGAGGCTTTATGAAGACGATCAGGTGGTCGCATTCAGCGATCTCAATCCTCAGGCCCCGGTGCACGTCCTGATCGTTCCCCGGATTCACCTGGACAGCCTCCTTGCGCTCGACGATCCGGCACTGGCTTTGGCCATGCTGAACGCAGCCAAGACGGTGGCACGTGAAAAAGGGATAGATGAAACGGGTTTCCGCCTGTTGACCAATGTCGGCGAGGACGGGGGACAGTCGGTCCCCCATCTGCACTGGCACCTTCTGGGGGGGCGCCGGATGGAGTGGCCGCCAGGCTAATGGTTGCTTTTTAAGGGAAATTCCGTTATACTTTACCTGCTCTGGGCGTCTCGAAACCAATGGAACCCCAGAAGTCTCCAAAGCGGAAGGGGGGAAATGAGTTGACAGAAGTTCGCCTGGGCGAGAACGAATCGATCGAGAGCGCCCTCAAACGCTTCAAGAAGAAGATTCAAAAGGATGGCATCCTTTCCGAAATCAAGCGCCGTGAGCGGTACGAAAAACCGAGCGTCCGCCGCAAGAAAAAATCCGAGGCTGCACGCAAGCGCCGGTCCACCTAGATCGATGGGCGCAAGTCGGGCGAAGAGCCTGCAAGTTTGCCGTGAAAACAGAGCTTCGCATTGCAAGCTCTGTTTTTCTTTTCTAGCACTCGAGAGGGGGATAGAATGGCCGAGGTGAGGATCCCGATCCGGGACCGCCAGAGTGCCAACCTGCTCTGCGGTTTCAACGAGGAGAACCTCAAGCTTTTCGAAAATGAGCTGGGAATCCGCGCCCTGCTCATGGGCGAGGAATTGGTACTGGACGGCAACGAATCCTCGGTCATGCTTGGAAAGCAACTGATCGAAGGGTTGGCGGGCACCTGGCAAAGCGGAAGGGCCTTGGAGGCGAGGGATGTTCTCTACGCCCTGGCCCAGTTATCCTCCGAGCCCCAGAAGAGCCTCAAGTTCGACGACATCGTGATCACCACCACCCGGGGACGCCAGGTCCGTGCCAAGAGCGTTCGTCAAAAAGAATACCTCGATGCGATCGCCCAGAACACCCTGGTTTTTGGCATGGGGCCCGCCGGCACCGGCAAGACCT
>DOBT01000015.1 GCA_003503675.1 Cyanobacteria bacterium UBA8530
GCTGAGCCCTCCCTCGAGCCGCCTCGAGTTCGGAATGGCTTGAAAAATGGTATTGAGCTGCCAGCCTTCTCTTATGAGTACCGTCTGGTCTTCGAAGGCGATGGTGCTGGCCTGGGCGGGAGAAGCCAGCGCCAGCAAAAGCGAACTGCATAGGAAGAGGTTGCGTTTCATCGTATGTTTCTCCGTTATAAATTATTTCCTTTTTAAGGAAGCGGCCGTAACGGCTTCGATAAACATGTTTACCATATCCGTTATGGATGGGCGCTCACGCTCTTTTCGTCCCTTTCAGGAGATCCGAGCGAGTGAGAATCCCGACGGGAAGGGTTCGAGCGTCGCGATCGACCACGATCAGGCGACCGATCTCGTAGTCCGAGAGCAATTGCCAGGCAATTTCGAGGGGAGTCTCACCCGTTATGGTGATCGGGGGTTCGCTCATGACGCTTTTGATCTTGGCATCCGGCTCTCCGGCAAGTACGAGGTCGCTGCGGGTGACGAGTCCGACCAGGTGGCCGTTGGCGCAAACCGGAAATCCACCGTGCCCGGTTTCAAGAAACCGTTGCCGAGCGATCGCGATGGTTTCGTCCACGTCGAGGCATTCAGCCTCGCGGGTCATGACGTCTTCGACCGAGGAGGTCTCCATCTCTTCGTGGAACGTGCCTTCGTTCAGGGAAACCCCCTCCCGTTCGAGCAGGGCATCGTAGATGGAGACCCCTTTCAGCCCGAAGGCGACCAGGTTGGCCGTGACGCACGCCAGCATGAGAGGCAGCACTTGGTCGTAATTGCCCGTCAACTCGAAGACGATGATGATAGCCGTGATCGGGGCTCTGGCCACGGCGGTGAAGAGCGCCCCCATCCCCACGAAGGCGAAGCTGGCCACGGCGGAGTTCCCTTCCCCTGTTACGAGATTCGACAACTGGCCAACGCCCGCCCCCAGAACCGCACCCATGACGAGGGTGGGGGCGAAGATCCCCCCGGGAGAGCCGGAGCCGTAGGCGAGCAGGGTCAGCAAGAACTTGACGAGCAAGAAGATGGGAATCATCCAGCCGAGGATCTGGGCATTGAAGGCCAATTCCGCCAGGTCATGTCCCCCACCGATGGCGGCGGGGAGCCACCAGCCCACCATCCCGGTGAGTGCCCCCGCGATGGCGGGGTGCCAAGCTCGGGGAAGGCGCGGGATCTTCTGATAGCAATCCAAGGAGCCCAGGATTCCCTTGATGAAGAGGACCCCAAGGCCGCCTCCGAGCAGCCCCAAAATCAAATAGAAGGGAAGTTCCCTCAGGTGGAAGCTCGTCATGGGAAGATGGAAGGAGTAGAGGTTGCCAGCGAGCGAACGAGAGACGATCGAGGCCGTGACCGTCGCCAGGATGGCCGTGGAGAGGGTATGGGTGGAGAAGTTCTTGAGCAGTTCTTCGACCGAGAAGACCAAGCCCGCGATCGGGGAGTTGAAAGCGGCCGCCAGCCCGGCTCCGGCTCCCGCCGCCATCAGGCGCCGGCGTTCATGGCGGGAATGAGGGAACCAGCGACTGACCCAATCCCCGATCCCCCCTCCGATCTGGACGGTTGGGCCTTCCCGACCGAGCGATAGCCCGCTCCCGATGGCGATCGCCGCCCCCAAGAACTTGACCCAGATGGTGCGCCGGCGCATGGGCTTGACGGGATAAGCGAGCGCCTGCTTGATTTGGGGGATGCCGCTTCCCTTGGCTTCGGGAGCGAAATGGACGGTCAGGTGCCCGGCGATGGCGCCCCCCACGAAACCGATCGCTGGCAGGATCAACCATTGCCACCAGGCCAGGGGGTGGAGGCCCACCGCGTTGCGCCAGGTCCCGATCGTGCCCATCGTCCACCGGAAGAGGACGGTCACGCCACCGGCGAACAAACCGATGATCAAGGCCTGCAACAAGGCGAGCGTCCCGGAATGCTCCGGGCTGCCCAGGGCCTGGATGGCTCTCTTGAGCCTGCGAAAGGACATGGACACCTCCTTGCTTTACCATACCACGGCGACCTGTCAACTGACAGGTCTTGACTCGTCAGTTGACAGGTGCTACTCTCGAATGATGCTACTAGATTCTGTTGAGCTGCAACAGCTCATTTACCAACGCATCAACAACCTACAGGCCATCCTCGAGGCGCTGCCCGAGCACCTTGCCATCATCGAGAATGCGGCGGAAGGACAACCCGTCGAACGGGAAAAGGTGCTCGCCTCCTCGCATCTCATTCTCGACAACCTCTACCGGGGTTTGCTTTCCCCCAGGATATGCGTGGACAAGGATTTCTGGGCTTCTCCCCTGGGATTGACCATCGCCCGGGCTCACACCAACGTGATCCGGGACGAGGACGTCATCAGCCAAGCGGAAGCCGCCCATTTGCTTTCGGTCTCCCGCGAATACATCTCCCACTTGGTCGAGAACGGAAAGGTTCCCACGGTGGTCCGAGATGCCAAGGCCCTCCGGTCACGGAAGCAGCCCCGCGAAATGCTCTATCTTCAAGGACTGGAGGCGCTCAAGGAAAAGATGCCATGAAGATCGTCTGCTCCGAGGCCAACGTCATCCATAACCCACGCTGGGAATTCAGCCGTGGACGGAGGATCTATTCGAAGGACATCCCCTCCCGGGCGGCTATCATCCGGAAGGCCCTCGAAGAGTCGGACATGTCGATCGAGTGGATCGAGCCCAAGTCCTTTCCCGAGGGGGGCATCGCGGAGGTCCACTCCTATTTCGATTACGTGCGCCGCGTCACGGCCACCTTGAATCCCGACGAGATCATCTATCCCGACGTCTTTCCCATTCGGCGCAAGGTGCGCCGTCCCACCCACAACGCCGTCTTGGCCGGGTACTACTGCTTCGACACCGCCACTCCATTGACCCGCAATACCTTCGATGCCGCGAAGTCGGCCGTCGATTGCGCCTTGACCGCTGCCGAGTTGTTGCCGCGAGAAGGATTGGTTTATGCCTTGTGCCGTCCCCCCGGGCATCATGCCGAACAAGAGACCTTCGGCGGTTATTGCTATTTCAACAACCTGGCCCTGGCCGCACGGTTGCTCTCCCCTTGGGGGCGAATCGCCATCTTGGATCTCGATTTCCATCATGGAAACGGCACCCAGGATATTTTCTACGATTCCGCCGAGGTTTTCACCGCGTCCATCCACGGCGATCCGGAACAAACCTTTCCCTACTTCTCCGGCTTCTCCGACGAAAAGGGAGCAGGGGAAGGCTTCGGGGCGAATCTCAATTTGCCGCTCTCCCCGGGAGCGTCTTTCGAGCGTTTTCTCTCTCGCCTCGACGAAGCCCTGACGGAGATCCGGAACTTTCGCCCCCGCGCCCTCCTGCTCGCCGTCGGTTTCGATAACAGCAAGGGAGATCCGGCAGGAAGCTTCGACCTCTACCCGAAGCACTATCCGGTGATCGCTCAGCGCGTCGCGAGCCTGGGATACCCCACGTTAATCATCCAAGAAGGCGGATACCGTACCGAAACGTTAGGAAGGAATGCTGTCAGCTTCCTTCGTGCCTTCGTGAAAGGAGCCTGCTGGTGATCCATGAGATTCATCCGTTCGACGAGGGTTCGATCCTGGAATTTCCGCAAAAACTCGCCCCTTCTTCTTGCGAGCCGACCGACAAGGAGATGGGAGTGGTGGATTTCACTCTCAACAAGGGGGTGGACATTCGCGCTTACGGGAAGGTGTATGCCCTCGATTACCAGATCCGCGAAGCGGAATACGAAATCGACGTCACCGTCGACTACTACAACCGCCGGATCAAGGTGCTCAATTTCGAAGGCTCCATCCCCTTGCTCTGCAATCGGTTGGAATACCTTGCCGCCAAGAACCAATTCGACAAGATCTTCATCAAGGCCACCTCCGATCAGTGGCAGGCATTCTTGCAGCATGGCTACATGCTGGAAGGGGTTATTCGCCATTATTTGAACGGGACGGACGCCTTCGTCATCAGCCGCTTCCTGAGCCAGGAGCGCATCAGCAGCGCCACCTTGCTGGACGAGAGCACGCTGATCCAGTCGCTGATGGCCCAACCAAGGGTAGAAAAGCCCCACCTCTTACCCGACGGGTATTCTATACAACTGGCGACCGAAGGGGACATCCCGGGCATCACCATCCTCTACAGCCATGTCTTCGCCTCCTACCCGTCCCCACTCATCATGCCCGATTACATCCGCTCGACCATGCAGAGCGATACCCTTTATGCCTTCATCAAGGATGCCTCGGGCAACCTCGTCTCGGCAGCCTCGGCCGACATCGATACCAAGCACAGCAATGCCGAGATGACCGATTGCGCCACCTTCCCGGCAGAACGGGGCAAGGGCTTGATGGGGATCCTCCTGCGGATGCTGGAGGATTCCTTGCGGGAGCGGGACATCACTTGCGCCTACTCGATGGCCCGGGCGACCGAGAGGGGCATGAACAAGGTCTTCTACGACCTCAGCTACGAATACTGTGGCCGCCTCATCAACAACTGCGACATCGCCGGGGGGTTCGAGGACATCAACATCTGGTCCAAGCGACTTTCTTGAAGGGGTAGGACTTGCTTTCGGCGAACCCCTCCCTCCTCATCGTCCTGACGACGGCCATCGTCCTGATGCTCGGCGCGCTCAGCCAGTGGTTGGGCCATCGCTTCACGGTTCCTCCCATCCTGTTCCTGCTCGGCTCCGGGCTATTGCTGGGAAACCAGGGACTGGGCCTGATTCAGCCGGAGCTTTACGGTACGGGCTTGCGTGCCATCGTCTCGATTTCGGTCGCCATCATCGTCTTCGAGGGGGCGCTGCTGATCGACCTCAAAGAGCTGCGCCATTGCTCCCGGAGCGTGCTGGGACTCGTCACCGTGGGAACGGTCACCACCTTTCTCCTCGCCGGCTTTTCCGCGCATCTCCTGTTGGGGCTTCCCTTGAAGCTCGGTCTCTTGTACGGCGCGATCGTGAGCATGACCGCTCCCACCGTGGTGATTCCGATTCTCAAGCGCCTGCACCTGAACCGCCGCCTCGAGACGATCCTGAAAGCCGAGAGCGTCCTCATCGATGCGGTCGGCGTCCTGCTGACCGCGGCGGTATTCAGCTACATCTCCGCCTCGAACCATGGGGTCGCCGGAGGGCTGCTCCAACTTCTCGTCAACCTCACCATCGGCGGGGCGATCGGAATCGGCACCATCCTGGGGCTGAAGGCCGCCTTCACGCGGGCTCCGGGTTTGCCCGGGGATCAGGTCCGTATCCTGGTGCTCGGGGCCGTCCTGCTCGGCTATTCGCTCTCGGAAGCCCTCGCGCACGAGTCGGGGATCGCCGCCATCGTTTCGGCCGGCCTGATGGCCGGTTTGATAAAATTGCCCTACAAGGAAACCATCCTGCAGTTCAAGGGGGACCTCTCTTCGATTGCCCTGAGTCTCGTCTTCGTGCTCCTGGCGGCCGATATCCAACTCGATCAAGTGTTCTCTCTTGGCTGGCAGGGTCTCCTGGTGGTGGTCCTCTTGATGGTAGCGATTCGTCCATTGGCGGTACTACTCTCGACTTGGGGAGCCACCCTTTCCTGGGGGGAACGATTTTTTATCGCCTGGATGGGGCCTCGCGGGATCGTCGCCGTCTCGATGGCCACCCTCATGGCCATGGAATTGAAGGCCTGGAACATTCAGGGAAGCGAACCGATTGCCCCCCTGGTCTTGCTCACCGTCATCTTGACAGTTTTGGTGGAAGGAGGAGGGGCGGCCTGGGTAGCCAGACGCCTGAACGTGATGCCGAAAAAGATTTTGATCATCGGATGCGACGAGATCTCTCGTCGCCTTGGTTCGCAGTTGGTGGCCGAAGGGGAGGCCGTGACCCTGATCGACCAGGATCCGGAACCGGTCCGCCTGGCTTTATCGGGGGGCCTCGACGCGCTCCTTGGGGACGTCCTGGAGCACGAGACTCGCTTGGGACTTGCTTGGTGCCAGGCGTTGGTGGCGGCCACCCCGTCGGACAAGGCGAACCTCATGATTTGCCAGACCCTTCGCGCCCGCTTCCCGAAACTGCGTTTGATCGCTCGTGTCAACGATCCGAAGTACGAAGAAGCTTTTCAGGCGGGGAACATCGAGACCATCACCTTGGCCGAGGCGGCGGCCACGAGCCTCTCTACCCTCGTCCTGCGCCCGATGACCTTTCCCTTGCTCGGTTTTAGATCCGCCGGAAACCAGATCGTCGAGACCCCGGTCGAGAGCGCCCGCTGCACCGAGATCCCGCTCTCCCGACTGGATCTCCCGAAGGACTGCATCATCGCGCTCCTGAAGCGAGAGGGAGCGCTCGACATTCCGAACGGGAGCACGACTCTTCGGGTGGGAGACATCGTCACCCTCATCGGGAAGCATGAAGCCGTGGAGCAATTCCGGACGAGGCTCGGGGGGGACAGTTGAGGAAGCGAAACGGCCAATCCGACGTGAGCCGGACAAGGGTGCAAGACACTTTTTGCAAGGATGTTCGGTGGAAACGCTTTTATCGTTTTTACAGGAGGAAAAAATGAAGAATCCCGGAATCCTGGTACCATTGCTTTTCAGCGCGATCGCTTTCCCCGCCTATGCCCTTTCCCCCGCTGAGGTTTTCAAGGATGTGCCCGTCGGCCACTGGGCAGAAAGAGGAGTCGAGGAAATGGCCCTCAATCGCAATATCATGCGCGGCTATGAGGACTTCACCTTCCGGGGCGAACTTCCCTACACCCGCATGCAGTTCGCCATTTCCATGAAGGAAATGATCGAGGAAATCGAAGGGATCGCCAAGACCACCCTCAAAATCGACGAGCCCCTCTCGCGAGACTTTTTCGATGTCAAGGGCAATGACCGGGATATCGTGCTTCCCCTTGCCAATGAGTATGGCTTGTTTGAAAATATCCCCGGCATCGAACCCGGTGCCTTCCACGGGGAGCGCGCCATCACCCGTTTCGAGGTGGCAAGGGGCATCAACAACCTTCTCTTCAACGCGGAGAAGAAGGACGTCGTGCGCCCCCGCAAGAACTCCAAGGCCTACGAGTTCTCCGATGTTCCCCGTCAGGAAGATATCTATCCGGTGGTCCAGACCGTGGCCAACCGCTACGGCGTCATGGTCGGTTTTCCGGACACCACCTTCCGCGGAGCCGAGGATCTGACTCGCTACCAGTTCGCCATGACCGGCTACCAGACGGTTCCTTTGATCAGCGAGTTGGTTTCTTCAACGCTCAAGCAACGTGAGGTGGAGAAAAGGGAAGCGGCCCTGGTGGAAACTTCTTCTCATCCCTTCCATGTCGAAGTTGCGAGCGGTCTTACGGGCGGCGGGGTCCCTAACGCGATGGTACCGGTCCTGGGCTTCCGTTGGATGGGGGAGCCCGGTTGGTTCCTGCGCAATGACACCCGGATGCAATTCCTTTCGGGGGCCGTGGCCGTCGGCAAAGACAGTTCAGGCCTCATGCTCGATGAGCGATTCGGCGGCTTTCCAACGATGCGTTTCTATGGCCTACAGCCATATGTCGGGGGACGGGCGATCGGGGACTTCTACTCTCGAACTTCCCTTTTCGGAGGTCTGCTATACGGCCTCTCGGGTGAATGGCCGGTCGATTCGACCTGGAACATCGGAGTGAACCTCTATGAAAGCAATCTCCTGCTCGCCCGCAATCTGGGAGCGAGCACTCCAAAGCCCGGTGGAATGTTCCTGGGGGGAGCCGATCTCGAAGTGTCCTACCACCTCAACCCGAAGCTCGATCTCACGGCCGGGGTCGGTTTCTGGGAGGCACCCTCTGGCTACCGGGCCGCTTTGCCCGGCATGGCCAAAGCCAACGTCACCGACTTCAAACTCGGCGTTTCCTTCTCTTTATAAATTAAGTACGCCGAGTACTCGGCTCCCGTAACTGCCGTTGAAGCGACGCTACTGCTTGAAGAAGAGAGAAACCCCGAAAGGTTTTCCGTGGCTCCGAGATTCCCCGAGGGAATCGTAAAGGGGATTTTCCGGGCTATTGAAGCGAGAGACCTTCGAAATGAGCGGGGGCGAAGGCCGGGACGGAGCTGCTTTTGAGCACCAGCAAGGGAATCGTTGAGGCCCAAGGAGACAAGACTTGGGATGGAAGATGAAGTGAGGGGGGGATACGCCCTGCCTTGGCTAAAGAACCCTTGAGTTCTATACAGAACTTTGATAGAGTAGCCCCTTAATTAGTCGGTCCTGAAAAATAGGTTTTTCCAAAGGTAGATGTGCTTTTCATCGGGTCGGGTTCTTCAATTTCTGGAGACCGACCCCTTTTTCGTCCCTTTCCCGGTCTTTCCCCTGTCTATTTCCCTCCTTTTCGGGCGTTCCTGGCCCATTTCTTGGTATTCCAGGCAAGCACCGCCCAGGTGACATTCAGCTTGTCCCCCTCGAATCCTTTGTAGCGGCTGCAATCCATTCGATGATCGCTCTTCAGGTGGCCTATCACGGGCTCTATCCCGGCCCGCCTTCGCTGTAGTCGCCTGAAGTAGGGCTTCTTCTTGTCGGGATGAGGCTTCTTGCCTTTAGTTGGGATGGCGACCTTGGGGATTCGTTTCACTTTCTCGCTTGGCTCGGAGGTGTGGTAGCCTCGATCGGCCCCCAACTCTTCGGCGGGGGTGCCGCAGGCCTCTTCCCAGTGCTCCAGTGCGGGCTCCAGGGTCTTGAGGTCCGCGGCGTTCTCGTCATATTCCTGGTGGCCAACTACGTAGCCGTTCCGGTCGATCGAGATGCTGACCTTGCACCCGTATTCGTTGGGGCGGCCACGCTTGCCCTTGGCGATGGCCACGACGTGTGGCTCATGTAGGCTCAGCACCTTGCCTTTGAGATGGATCCCCTCCAGCCGAGCCTCGGTTTGAGCGATCACCCGATTCAAGAGTGCTCGTTGAACCTTGAGTTTGGCCTTCAGCGCGTCAACCTTCTTCTTGAGTTTCTCGTCCACCGAACGCTTTCCGCCTTTTAGAACGTCGGGAATCTTGGTGAGGACCTGCTTCGCATAGCCGATCAACTCCTTGTTGCCCTTCTCGATCCGCTCTTGACGGTCTTTTCCCAGCTTCATGAGGTTGAGGATGGCCTTCTTGCCTTTTCGGGCGAAGCTCCGGACCTTGGTTCCGACCCCCAACTCGTTGAGCTGCCCGACGGTCTTCACGATGAGTCGTCGCCCGTGGTCGAGTAGGTTGGCGTCCGTCGGGTAGGCCACGTTCTTCTCCATCGCCGTGGTATCGACCAGATGGACCTTCGGGCTGATCCGCTTCTCCGCGATTAGCTGATTGCGGATTACATCCTCGATCAGGGCGACGCCCTTGGCGCCGATCCGCTTTCGGAAGTTCGTCATGGTCGAGGCGTCCAGAGCCTTGGTCCAGGAGGACGAGGTCAGCTCGCCATCCAGACCGCAGAAGGCCATCCAGTAAAGGTTTTCCGAAAGGTTCTGGACCACATCTTCATCCGAAAGGTCGAAGCGGTGCTTCAAAAGGTTCAACCCCACCATGAGCCGGATGTTCTTGGCCCGGCGGCCCCTGAGCTTGTAGAAGGGTTTGAGCGAGGTCTCGATGGTATCCCAGTCGATCTTTTCTGCCAGCACCAGCAGTTCATGACTCGGGTCCAGACGGCTTTCGAGTAACCCACTGATCAAGCTCATCTGGTACACTGGTGCGTAGGCCATGAAGCGGCTCCTTATGAGAGTTTTGTTTGTTAGCACTACCATTCTCCCACGAGGGCATGCTTCATGGCTACCTATTTATGCGGGTTTCAACCCCCNNCCCAATTTTCAGCACCGACTATTTAGAGGAGGTCACGCACGTGTAGAAGTAAGCCATTCTGAATATCCGCTAGGGAGGGCATGCTCTCCCCATCCAGCAGGAGCAAAGAATGAGCTTATTTTTCGCCAGTGATCTGGCCTTTTCCTATCCGGCTTGCCCGGATACTCTATTTTCCAAGGTTTCTTTTACCATTCGCCCACGCGATCGCATCGCTTTGCTGGGGCCCAACGGCTGCGGCAAAACCACCCTCTTGCGGATCCTCAACCGAGAGCTTGTCCCGAGTCAGGGCGCCCTCATTCCGAAACCCGGCCTTCGGGTTTCCTCGATTGCCCAAGAAGGCGCAGGGCTTCCCGGTGAGTTGGCCTCGGATTATGCGATGCGGGCGGATCCTGCCCTCTACGCGCTTTCCCGAGAGATTCAATCTCTTGAAAGGCGGCTTGGTGATGAAAGCCTGGCCCTGCGCTATGCCGATCTCCTGAATCTCTATGGAGAGCAAGGCGGGTACGCTTATCAAGCCCGGGCAGATCGCATTCTGGAGGGCTTGGGGGTTCGGAACGAGGCGATTTGCGACCAACTGTCCGGTGGAGAGCGAACTCGGCTGGAACTTGCCAAGCTTCTCTTGAATCCTGGCGAGTTGCTTCTCCTCGACGAACCGACCAATCATCTGGATACCAAGGCCATGGAGTGGCTTGAAGGATATCTGGCGGGAATTCCCTCGGCGGTATTGTTCGTTTCCCACGACAGGGCTTTTCTGGAGCGTACGGCCGAGCGCATTTTCGAACTTCGTCAGGGAAAACTGGCGGTGTTCGAACGGGGCTATTTCTCCTATCGGGAGGAACGGGCCCGCTTGGATTCCGATGCCTGGGATCGCTACGAGGAAAACCAACAAACTTGCCCTACCCCGTCGTGATTTGAAAAAGGATTTCGGCCATGCTTATTGCGAAGGAGATCGCACATGGCAGGAATTCCCGGCTGCGCCCCGCGCAGATACACAATTCAGGAAAAGATCGCGCTCGTCACTGAGATAGAGCGCCGCCATCGCGCCAGCAACGGCACTTTGAGGAGCATCGCTGCAGCGCTGGGCACGACCGAAACGACTTACCAAAACTGGATTAGGGCTGGCATTATGCCGTCTCCACTGCTGGCAGATGTATCGCCAGCCCCGGCAGCCCAGAAGCGTTACAAGCAGATCGAACGGTTGCAGCTCCTGGCCGAGGTCGAGCATCTGCGAGACGAAGGACATGGTCTCTTGTCGGCCTGCCGCGTGGTTGGGATCTCCGGCAAATCCTTTCACAGGTGGAAAGGTCTTGCAGCGTCGCCGCCGGCTATGCGTCCGGTCGAATTCACGGCTATGGTGCCCATACTGCCGGTCATCACCTCGAAGCCAGTTATCGAGACGCTAACATTGATCGCTCCAGGGGGATATCGCATTGAAGGAATGAGCATCGAGAGCGCAGCCTCCCTGTTGAGGGCTCTCGAATGATCGCAAGCACTACCCGTCAAATAAAGGTCTGGGCTTGTTCCGAGCCAGTTAACATGCGCAAAAGCTTCGACGGGTTGTTCGCCGTGGCCCGAAATCATATGGGCCGTGACCCCCTGGCCGGCGACATGTACCTGTTTGTCGCTCGCGATCGGAAGCAAGCTCGCGTCCTGTACTGGGATGGCACCGGATTGGTAATCATAGCGAAGCGCCTGGAGAAGGGGCGCTTCAACGCGCCGTGGGAGGGGGATCGTACCAAGCCCTGGTGTTTGACTCCCAGCGAGTTATCGCTCTTCATCGAAGGCAGCCGGCTTGTCGGGCATTTTGAAGTTAGCCCACCCCCCTTGAAATTGGGGCGGAAACCATGCTCCAATTGACCCATGAAATTCTTTAAGGAAAAAAATCTACCCTTCCTTCGGAGCGCCGCTCAGGCGCTTCAAGATGAGAACGCGCGGCTACGTCTCGAGGCTGCCGCGGCCTCGGCGGCGAAGGCCGCGCTGGAATCACGCCTGCAGGAAATGGAGGAATTATCCTCCATGCAGCAATCGGAACTAACCCGCATGACTCAAGAGAATCAACTCCTCAAGGAGCAACTCGACCGTCGACTCAGAGCCCTGTATGGCCGGAAAAGCGAACGCCGCCCGATCGAAAAGACCGAGCAGGAAAGAGAAACCGACCCCAAGGATAGAAAGCCTCGCAAGCAACGCCGGGGACACGGCCCCACGCCCCAGCCTAAACTCCCGGTGGTCGAAGTTATCGATATGCTCGCCGGCGAAGCGCTGCTATGCGACCATTGCGGCGGTACGTTGGAACCGTTGGGTACGACCGCCGAGGAATCGGAACTGGTGGCGATCGAGGAGCGTCGCATCGTGTTGGAGCGCCACCTGCGCACGAAATACCATTGCAACTGCTGTCATTCCGGGGTCACGACCGCTCCTGGTCCGGTGAAATTAATACCGGGTGGCCGTTACGCGCTGAACTTCGCGGTCGAGGTGGCTTACATGAAGTACCTGGCCCACCTCCCCCTGGATCGCCAAGCCAAAATGATGCAACACGAGGGGCTACAAGTTACGACCACGACGCTGTTCGATCAGATCGACGCCCTGGCAACGGCCTTGGCTTCCACCTATCAGGCCATTTGGACCAAGGTTCAGGCCGAAGCGGTGCTGCGGGCGGATGAAACACCCTGGAAGGTCATGTCGAATGGATTTACCGAGAACGAGAAATTCTACGCCTGGGTGGCGGTGGGCTCAGAGTACGTCGCTTATCGCATGCTCGACACTCGCAGCAAAGAAGGGGCGGCCAGCATCCTGGGGGCCTTTGCCGGGACCTTAATGGTCGACGGCTTGACCTCTTACCCTGCCGCCGCCAAAGGCGAACCCGGAGAGGATCCCAAGTTCAAGGTGGCAAACTGTATGGCGCACTCCAGGCGTAAGTTCGTCGAGTGCGAAGCGCATTACCCTGCCGAGAGCAAGTTCGCGCTGGACCTCTTCCGCGATCTTTACCGCATCGAGCACGAAGGCAAGGAACCAGGCGCTAACCTTGCCGCGCTGCGAAACGAAAAGAGTCGACCTTTGGTCGATAGCCTGTTTATTTGGGCCAAGGCGCAGCAGAATCGAACCGACATTTTACCCTCATCCGGTTTATTCAAGGCCCTGGGCTATTTGGTGAATCATGAGACCGGCCTACGGGTATACCTCGACAACCCCGCCGTTCCCATCGACAATAACGAATCGGAACGCGCGATGCGAGCTCCGGTTTTGGGTCGGAAAAATCATTATGGTAGCCGTTCCCCTCAAGGGGCCGAGGTTGCAGCCATCTTCTACACGCTGGTCGAGTCGGCGAAGCGGGTCGGGGTTTCCCCCAGGGCTTACCTGGAAGCTGCCGCCGAGTATGCCTTACTCGGAGCTGGAATGGTTCTTTTGCCCGACGAATTCAAGAGGCAGCTCGACTCCGTTCTGGATCCATTACCGGACAAGATTTAAAGCCGAAAAAATTCTTTTCAACCTGATCCCATCGACTTCGGTAGAACCGAGGCGACTTATCCATGCCTGGCAATGCGTGCTACGGCGAGTTTGCTCCGCTTCACCGTCGAACTCGACGGCATCGCCGTCCTGGTAGCCGACGCCGGTTGCGGCAAAAGCATGCTGTTGGGCGAACTCGCGGACGAACTTCAGCACGACGGCTGGGTCGTACATTATTTCGCCCACAGCACCGTCGGCCCCTTCAGCCTCATCAACGTCCTCGCCCGCAAGGCCGGCATCGTCCCCAAGCGATCCCGGGGTGAAACCGCCATGCTCCTCACCGACCAACTTGTTGCTGACGAGCGAAAGCACCTGCTGGTCCTCGACGAGGCCCACGAATTGCCGGATGATACCATTGAAGACGTCCGCCTCCTCACCATCACCGATTTCGACCGCAAGAGCCCATTCTTACTCTTGCTCGCCGGTCATCCGAGTCTCGACGATCGCCTCGCTGAACCTACCCACCATGCCCTGGACCAGCGCATCACCACCCTCGCACGACTTGCGCCATTGAGCCTCGACGAGACCCGCGATTATCTCGCGTGCCGCCTCCAATGTGCTGGAGCGGGCAAAAATCCTGTATTCGACGAAGGGGCTGTTGACGCGATCTTCGACGCTGCAGGCGGCATCCCTCGTCGCATCAATAACGTCGCCACCGCTTCGCTCATCGTCACGGCTTCGCGCGGGCGCCGGATCGTCAACGAGCAAGATGTCCACGACGCCCGACTCGATCGAGGTCGGTCCTGAACCAGAAGGGAGACAACCATGACGGCACCATCCCGTCCCGCACGCATGAGAACTATTGAGAAGGAGGTGCGCCAACTCGCAGCCGAATACCTGGCGTGGTTCGAGGCGCTGCCGGAGAATCTCGGAGAGTCGGCCATGGCGGAAAAACTCGAAGAGACCATTGAAGTGCTGGAGAGCGTCGCGGATGAGATATGGGCGATTACGATCGATCCGCCGTGCATCGGCATGTGATACCGGATCGACGGAGTTATCCCCGCCCTTTCCCAAAATGAAGCGTTCAAACTACCAACACCATGGGACGCCCTGACGGCGTCCCATCACTCCAAAAAATCACTGCAACATAGTTCGCGCGCTCTACTGCAAAACAACCCGCGCGCTAATACTATCTCTCGAATTCCTTTTCCTTGAACTACATGCAGTTTCCTGATAAGTTCTTTCTCGTCCACTCGAATCATCCTTCCTCCAGGTTGTCGCTGAGGTTATGTCATATTTCAGCTTACCTGGTGATGGTTCGGGTGGTCACTTTTTTCGGGGATTACCCCCGATCAGGTGGTCAACTTTTACAGTATCAAAAACAAAATACGGGATTCCATGAACTAGCAGGGGCGTGGTCTTTGGATCGGGCGTTCGTCCATAAGGGCCGACCAACGGCAGCCATGGCGATCGTGATATTGGCGTTGATGGCCTTCAACGCCTTTCAAGTGTACATTTACCGGCATCTCGGACTGGATCCCGGCAAGCCGAGCCGAACGCTGGGGGATATCCGTCGAGATTTCCTGGAAACCCTCAGTCTAACGAGATTACAAGTCCATGCCCGGGCTCCATAATCCAGAGCTACTCTCACCGATCCGGACCCCGCCACTTCAACTGAGGTCACCCCCTATCTACCCGTTCCCATGACGGGCTATTGGCGCTGCTCTTCAGGATCTCACCCGTAACCGAATTTCCGTTTTCGAAGCCCGCTGGGGCGACTGCCCTCACTTGAGAGAAACCTCTGGTTTGAACGGATTCCTTATTCAATACATATATCTAACTTAAACTGGGGATAAGAATTATTTCCACACAAACCCAGATAACACAGTATGATAGTCGAGCGGTGAATGAGGTTGGAGGGAAGATATGAATAAAACAGCTATTACATTCCTAGCAGCCGCCATGCTGACTGGATGTGGCTCCAATATGGCAAATTCCCCTCAGTTAAATCAAATAATTTCCACAAGCGCTAAGAGCAATATCTATACCCCAGATAACGGTATAGACTATGTTTCTGGAAAAATTACAGAGATAACAGAAATAGGAACCTCACTCAGGATCAAAGTTAATTGCAAGGCATATAAATTTGTAAAAGTATCGCCCAATAAAGCCGAATTCGTGTATAAAGCCGAGAGTTCGAGAAAGGATATCACTTTTATAATCAAGAATGGCGCATCCGTGAAAAACCTCATTCCAACCCCAGGTCAATCGACCAAGTATTCCTTGCATGATCTTAAAGCTGGAGATATTATCAATGCAAGGCTCTTCTATAGCTTATTAAATTGGTCATATTATGTAGATAATATCGAAATCATTAAAACCGAAGCCGGAGACATAATTCCCAGCCTTGGTCAAGTGTAAGAGTTCAGGTGGTCTAACAAATCGCTGGACATAATACTCCGCCCCATGCTCCAATAGGCATATGACTTTTGACCCTTTTGAACGCATCGCAGAGCTTGAACAAGCGGTTGCTGAACGCGATGCAATAATCGTGACTGTCAGCGAGGATTTGAACCCGCGTGATTCCGCTGAAATGCGCGGACGCCCCTCGAAACCTAGAATGATTTCCTGAGCCTCCACCACCGAAAATAGATGCCCCGCTTCTTCCTGGATTGCCAGGTTGGCGGGGCATCTGTCATGGTGCCTGAAGGCGCCAAGCAGGGGGCCGGATCTGTTTCTTTGGCGAGGAACTCCGGCCCCCCACCCAGCACCACCCCCGGGAATGCCGAAGGTGGCTCCTTTGTAACTACTCGCGCTGTCGCGTCGTGATCGCGGACGTCGGATGAGTTAAGGTCGTCTCGTAAGGAGACAGACATGAAGCGGGATCACCAGACTTTCAGCCAGCAAGAGCGAGAAGAGATCATGATGGCCATTCAACGTGGGCTGGAGGCGGGCAAGGGGGTTGCCATAAC
>DOBT01000171.1 GCA_003503675.1 Cyanobacteria bacterium UBA8530
GCCGTCCTGAACGTTGGATTCGTCGCCGATATGGATCCCCTGACCGATGTCACCTCGGATCGAGGCTTGCGGTCCGACGTAGCATTTCTTCCCGATGGAAACCCCGCCCATGACGAAAGCCTGGCGGTGGATATAGGAAGAGGGTTCGACCTCCGGGAGGTCGAGGATCATGTTGTAGCGGTTGATCATGGAAGGGGAAAGGACGTAGCGCGGCAGCTTTCCGGAATCGCTCTTGCGAAGTTTTTCGTTGACGTGCTCCCCTTCCTCGGCGAAGCGGGTCATGCGGGGGTCCTTGAGGATGAGCTTGGGGCCCGCGAAGCGAACCACCAGGAAGGTGTTGAGGAGGGCGATTGCCGCGACGAAGATGGCTACGAAGAGCCAGCGGAAATCGAAGTTCAATTTCGGCAAGGAAATTTTCGGCAGGGAAATCTTCGGCAGCTTGAGCTTCGGCAGCGCGATTTTCTTTTTTTCTTTTTCCTCGACCATTTCCTTTTCCCTTCTCTATCGGCTTCCTTGCAAGATTCTAGCACATCACCGGCGAGCGGGGGTTTGAATATTTTGGATTCTTTCGATAAGATGAGGGATATTGGGGGTATTTTGAAAATGACCATCGATCCGGAAGATTTCTCCCTCCTCGTCGAGTTGGCCGCGGATCTTTCCCGCTCGGGGGACGCGGCGTGCAGCTTGGCCTTGATGCGCCTGCTCGCCGCCGTGCAGCGTCCGCTGGAAGTGAAGAAGGGCAAGCCCTATTTGACCACCGGGGAAGCGGCTCAACTTCTGGGGGTTTCTGCCCAGACGGTGGCCAACTGGTGCGAGTCGGGCAAGTTGCAGGCCCTGCGTACACCCGGGGGCGATCGCCGCATCCCCGCCGATGCCCTCGGCAAGGCCCTCGAGAACAATCCCCGAAAGGGAATCGTCGGTACCTGGAAACCCCTTTGTCCGGGTTGCCACCATGCCCTCAAGACCACCGGACAGTGCCGCGCGGCCACCATGTACGTCACGCGCATCAACGACCCCGACTTCCCCTTTTCCCCCGGCGAGACGGACAACTGTCGGGCTTCTGCCCTGGTGCGCGCTTTCGGGGGAAAGACCCGCGTCTTCGAGAACCAGATCCTTCATGACGGCCGCTACAAGGCGGAACTGGAAGGGGAATCCTCCCTCTCCTCCTTCCTTTTCTCCCCCTGCGAACTTCCGGGCTACGGCCATGATCCCCGGTCCAGGGCCCGTCAGTTCGGGATCCGCTTCCCGCATTGCTTCGCCTACAACGAAACCGAAGAAGGCTGCTCGGCGATGCATTCGGGCAAGGCCAAGGACGTCCAGAAGGCCCTGAGGACCTGCCCCGCCTATTGTTTCCTGCGCCACGACGGCTTCCGCCCTTCCTTCGACGAGTACGGCAAGCTTTGGATCAGGGGTAAATTAGCCATTTCTTAGCGTGATCTTAAAACTGGCTTAGGAATGTTCTTCCTCCCGGAGGCGATAACGAGACGGAGGGGATAGATATTTCGGGTGCGTTTTGATTTCATTAACAACCAGTTAAACGCTTCCGGAAATCCTCGCCCTTCCTGCTTTTCCCCTTTTCCGCCCTAGGTTAGGGATGGGTTAAGGATAAAGAAGAAGGGCAACGCTCGGATCGACGGAGATTCAGGAAAGGCGCGCTTCTCGCCGAGGGGGCTTTTCCTAAAATAAAATTAAGCCTCGTTCAATATAAGCAAGACCAATGAACGCTCGGAAATAAGTCAGAATAAAAAGGTTGGAGAAACTCGATGTGGAGGGAAAAGATGCTGAACAAGAAGATGCTGGGCTTACTCGCCTGCGCTTTCACCCTGACCGGTTGCAGTGGCTCCTTCAATTCCTTGGTCGCCGGCAAGAACGGCGATGCCCTGAGCGCCAAGAGCCGTGAATTCGCCACCCCGAACTGGGTCAAGGACGCCGTCTTCTACCAGATCTTCCCCGAGCGCTTCTCCAACGGCGACGCCTCCAACGATCCCCAAGGAACGGTTGCCTGGACCTCCAAGCCCGACAACTTCAACTACTTCGGGGGCGACCTCAAGGGCGTCCTTCAGAAGCTCCCCCACCTCAAGAGCCTGGGCGTCAACGCCATTTACTTGAACCCCATCTTCGAAGCCGACTCGAACCACAAATACAACACCACCAACTACCTGAAGATCGACCCGTCGTTCGGTGACGAAGCCCTCTTCAAAACCGTGCTGAGCACCTGCCATTCCAACGGCATCAAGGTCATCATCGACGGCGTCTTCAACCACACCGGCGACAAGAGCACCTATTTCCAGGACGCCATGAAGAACGGCCCCTCCTCCAAATACTGGAACTGGTACAAAATCTATGGTTTCCCCGTCGTTCAATCCCCCAAGCCCAACTACGATTCCTGGTGGGGCTTCGGTTCCCTTCCCAAGCTCATGGTCGCCCAGAACCCCGAAGTGGCCAACTACCTCATCGACAGCGTCGTCGACAAGTGGACCCGCGCGGGCATCGACGGCTGGCGACTCGACGTCCCCAACGAGGTCCCCAGCGACGATTTCTGGCGCCGCTTCCGCAACAAGGTCAAGGGCATCAACCCCAACGCCTACATTTGCGGCGAGATCTGGGAAGACGCTTCCCACTGGCTGCAAGGGGATCAGTTCGACGCCGTCATGAACTACGTCTTCCGCAAGAACGTCCTCGACTTCTTCGCTCATGACTCCATCACCGTCGACCAGTTCGACTCCTCCATGCAGGGCCTCCGCGAACGCTACGCCGCCAGTGCCACCTCGGTCATGTTCAACCTTCTCGGCAGCCACGATACCGCCCGAGCCCTTCAGGAGTGCGGCAACAACGCCAACAAGCTCAAGCTGTCCGTCCTCTTCCAGATGACCTATCCCGGCGCCCCCGTCATCTACTACGGCGACGAGATCGGGATGACCGGCGGAATGGATCCCGACTGCCGCCGCCCCATGGCCTGGACTAACGTCAACAGCAACCTCTTCACCTACTACAAGACCCTGGTGGCCGCCCGCAACAAGTACAGCGCCCTCCGCACCGGCGACTGGAAGACCGTGATCCGCCACAACGACCACGGCCAGATGGTCTACCTCCGCTCTGACGCTTCCTCCAAGTGCCTGGTCTTCATCAACAAACTCAACGAGTCCTCCCTGACCATTTCTACCGACGGGAACAACCTCTCGAAGACCTCTTTCCCCGACGGGACCACCTTCACCGACCTGCTGACCAACCGCAGCTACAAGACCGCCAAAGGCAAGCTGACCGTCAACGTTCCCCCTTCCGGAGGAGCCCTGCTGGTAACCAAATAAATCGTCATTTCGAAGAAGAGGGTCTCCAAAAAGGGGGCCCTCTTCTTTCTGAAGAAATTCGGCCAATCCGTCGAGCGAGAAAAATCATTTTTCCTTTATCCTGGTCTCGACGGAGAAAGGACGGATTCATTGAAGCTGGCTTTTCTGGGGGACGTCATGCTGGGCCGAGGGGTCAATCGGGAGATCCCTTTTCATCCCTCGGAATTCTTCTGGGGGGACGTCCTTCCCTCTTTGAGGGAGGCGGGGGCGACGATAGCCAACCTGGAATGCGCCCTCACCGGGCACCTCGTGCCCTGGCAAAGAACCCCGAAGGTCTTCCATTTCAGAGCCGATCCGGCGGCCGTCAAGGTCCTCCAATCAGGAAACGTCCGATGTGTCAGCCTCGCCAACAACCATAGCCTCGACTTCGAGGAGGCGGGGCTTATAGAGACCCTCGAAGTCCTGGATCAGGCGAAGATCCTCCATGCCGGAGCGGGGCGAGAGCTTTCCGAGGCGCGAAAACCGGTCCTCTTGTCGGTGGAAGGGGTATCCGTCGCCTTCATCGCCATGACGGATAACGAGCCCCCCTTCGCCGCGGGGATCAACCGCCCCGGCACGAACTTCATCGAGTTGAGCGGGGAGACCGCCCTCGGGCTCGTGGAGGAAGCCGTCTTCCGTGCAAAAGGAATGGGTGCCGAATTCATCGTGCTTTCTCTGCATTGGGGACCCAACATGGTGCTGAATCCGCCGACGCGCTTCAAGAAATTCGCCCGCGACGCCCTCGAACGCGGGGTCGATCTCATCCATGGCCACTCCGCCCACCTCTTTCAGGGGGTGGAGCGCCATGGCAAGGGCCTTGTTCTTTATGACACGGGCGACTTCCTCGACGACTACGCGGTGGACCCCGTACTGCGCAACGACTGGTCCTTCCTGTTTTTGGTCGAGACGGGAAGAGAGGGGGTGAAAAGTCTGAAACTGGTGCCCGTTTGCTTGCGCTTTGCCCAGGTCAACTTGGCGAAAGGAAAGGATTTCGAGGCTATCTGCGCCAGGATGCGCCAGCTCAGCGCCCCCTTCGGCTTTTCCTTCGAATCGATTCCGGATGGACTTCTTGCTTCCTTCGAGGAATGAAAAAGGCGGTCAAAGAACGACCTCTTGCACCGAGGAGATGGTGAGGTCCGAGTAGCCGGCATCCTCGACCACGAGCGGGGACGTATCCCAACCGTTGTTCCGAAAGTCTTCGTTCAGCCCCTTGATATCGCTCAGCAGGCGTTGCGCCACCAGAGATTTGGCCTCGTATCTGTCTCTGGCTTCGACCTCGAGGGTCGTCGCCAAGGTGACGCGCCTGGATATTTCGACAGTGAACCGTTTCATCCTGACCTCCTTCGGGGATATGCAGGGCCATTATCCCTCGCTTTTGTCCTCCTGCAAAGAAGAAAAGATGAGAAAAGTCGTCAAATTATCCTTTTCAGGGACGATGGTTGGCGAGGTACCATACGACCGACCAATCCCAGATGGCTCTTTCCAACTCGCTCCTGGCATCTTCGATGTCTCGGGGGAGCGTTGCGTCGGGGAAAGCCGTGATGCCCCCGAAGATCGCTCTGACGACGGGAGCCTGGTCGAGGTAGGCGTTGAGAATCTCGGATTTTTCCTCCCTGTCCCAGAGACTTTCAAGGAAGTCCTTCTGCTCGTTCATTTTTCCTCCTTTCGTTTCGATAGAATGAATAACTTTTGGGAATAGATCCTTCTTGGGGGGAGATGCGAGGTATCAGATGGAAGGGAAGTATCCGTTGGCCCGAGCGGAACGGCACTTCGTCGAAATGACTTTTCCCGCGGAAGCCCGGGTCATCATCCGGTTGCTCGAGGAACTGCCGGGCAAGTACCTTGCCGAGAAGCTCGACAGGAAAAGCGCCGCCGCCATCTTTCCGCGTCTCGGCCGAAAAAACGAGTGCTCTCTTTTTTTATTCCAGTTTGACCGGTTATCCGTCGACTCGAACGCGGAAGAGAACATAGGGCTTCCTTCGCAGAAACGAAGAGCCTCATTCCGAGCGAAGTTCTATTCATCCCCCCTCCTTTTTAGAGGAGTATTATAAACTTATATTAAGATAAGGGGTAGGGGGGATGGCTAGTCGAGGAAGTTTTCCCTGATTTCGACGATCGCATCCAGGTTCTCGAAGAAGCAATCGATGAGTTCGGGATCGAAGTGCTCCCCGCGCTCCTCCCGGAGGAGTTCCAGGATTCGGTCGAACTCCCAGGCCTTCTTGTAGACCCGTTCGCTCATGGAGGTCTGAAAAAAGAAATAAACGAGGAAGAATTGCCAGGACTTCCGAATGAGGCGGCGGTGGCCGGGACCGAAGATCTGCTCGAAGAAAAAGGCGAAAGCGATGGGAGAAACGTAGGTCGAGAGGTTGCACAGCCAAACCAGGAGCGAGCGGGAAATCGGGATCAAGAGGCCGATGTTCTGGTAGGAACAGAAGGTCCAGATCCCCGTGGACAAGGCGAATATTCCCAGGGACAGCAGCGCCAGTCGTTGGAAGCGTTGTCATCAGCCAAAGCGTGTGCCGCCCCGCAGGGCGCTTGAGGAGCGGACGCTTCGTGCCCAAGCTTTGCCATCCGGCATCTCCGCTCGACGCTTTTCCGGGGATCTCTCCCCAGCGATATTGCCTGAACTGGATGGACTCCTTCGACCATGCGACGTGTGGGAAGAGCAGCGTCGCGAAGAGCGCGAGAAAAAGGAAAAAGGAGAGCCAGCCGGTTTTCTTCAAGCGATACCCCTTCCGGGAAGCAGGAAAACGCTTGAATTATAGCAAATTTTCGAATGGGCTCGGAGCATGAAACCGAGATTTGGTGGGCTTTTCGAAGGGCTTTTTCGGGAAAAGAGTTTTTTTTCCGGAACTTTTTCGCCTTTCGGCACTCTATCCATGAAAAGGGGGTCAATATTTCCGCGATTCTTTCGAAAGGGGATAGAGATGGCTTTTGGCCAAAATGGCGTCGGGGCGATGTCGCACGGGGAAAAGGAAGTTTTCCTCAAGTGCCGCCAATGCAGCGAGACGACCCGGCACATCGTCCTCAAGGAGGAGGAAGTCTCGAATATCGACGAAGAAGAGGCAGTCTACGAAACCTGTCACTACCGAGTTTTGCAGTGCAGTGGCTGCAATAGCGGTATTTTTCAAGAAACCATCCATACTTCGGAGAGCTGGGCTCCGGAAAAAGTAGCGGCGTTGCTCCAAAAAAGCTGGTAACCTCCTTTTTTCTTCATAGCAGTTGCTCCAAGGTGATGGGCAGGTCCCTGATGCGCTTCCCGGTAGCGTGGAAGACGGCATTGGCGATCGCCGCCCCGGCCCCCGTGATGCCGAGTTCGCCCAGCCCCTTCAGCCCCAGCGGGTTCACGTGCGCATCCTCTTCCGCGACGAAGAAGGCTTCGATCGGGGGAACGTCCGCGTTCACCGGCACCAGGTAATCGGCCAGATCCGCGTTCACCACTCTTCCCCAGCGCGGATCGCGCACCCCCTTCTCCATGAGAGCCAGGCCGATTCCCATGGTGATGCCGCCCATCAATTGACTGCGGGCGGTCTTGGCGTTGGCTATCCTTCCCGCGGCGAAGGCGCCCACGAAGCGCGAAACCCGGATCGTCGAAAGATCGGGATCGATCCGGACCTCGGCGAACTGGGCGCCGAAGGCATGCGAAGAAAAGCGCGCATCGCCCTCCCCTTCGAAATGACCTTCTTCTTCCATGAAAGGCAAGCCCTGCCGATTCATCAAATCTTCGTAGCTTTCGCCGAGCCCGGGGGCGCTCTTCCGTACCAACCGACCGCAAAGGGGGATGATTTCTTTTCGATCGGCTCCGAACAAGGGAGACCCGGGATCCCTGACGGCCAGTTCGCACAGCTTCCCGATGAGGAATTGCCCGGCGGCGGCCAGAGCGCAGCCCACGCTGGCGGTGGTCTGAGAACCCGCCGCGATCGGTCCCCTCGGAAAATTGGTGTCACCGAGTTCGAGGACCACGCGCTCGGGTGATAAGGCCAGGGAATCGGCGACTATCTGGGTGAGCACGGTATACGCTCCGGTACCCAGGTCTTCGGTCGCACACTTCGCCAGGACTTGGCCGTCGTTCCGAAGCCGCAGCGAGGCGTCCGCGGGGGACATGTTGGTGGGATAGGTGGCCGTGGCCGTCCCCCAGCCCAAAAGCATCCGGCCGTCGCGCATGGAACCGGGCCGAGGGTTTCTATTTTTCCAGCCGAAGCGCAAGGCCCCCTGTTCGTAGCATTCCCGCAAGCCTTTGCTCGACCAGGGCAGGTCCAGGTCCTCGTCTTTCTCCGCGTAGTTGATGAGGCGCAGCTCCAAAGGGTCCAGGCCCAGAAGATAAGCGAGCTCGTCCATGGCGGATTCCAGGGCGAAGGTGCCGGTCGCCTCGCCGGGAGCGCGCATATAAGTCGGGGTCTGGGTATCCAGCCGTATCAGGCGGTGGGTAACCGTGACGTTGGGGCAGGAATAGAGCATGCGGGTCGCCAGCCCCACCGGCTCGACGAAGATCCCCCTGGCGGAAGTCCCGTTGATTCCGTCGTGGGCTATCCCGGTCAGCTTCCCTTCCCGGGTGGCGCACAAGCGGACCCTTTGTTTTATGGCGGGCCGGAAGCCCACCGAACCGTACATCTGCTTTCGGGTAAGCACCAGCTTCACCGTTCGTCCGACCTGCCTGGCGGCAATGGCCGCGCAGATCACGTGAGGCCAGGTGACCCCCTTGCACCCGAAAGCCCCCCCCACGAAGGGCGACAATACCCTCACCTGCTCGGGTTTGAGGCGCAGGGCCGCGGCCACCGTATCGCGGACGCCGTGGACCCACTGGCTGGAGTCGTACAGGGTGAGGGTATTACCGTCCTCCCAACGAGCGATGGTGGCATGCGGTTCGATGGGGTTGTGATGCTCCCAGGAAATGGTGGTGGTGGAATCTACCCGGATTTCGGAAGCGAGCCAGCTATCATTGAAGTCTCCCCGCGCGACATCGGGCGGCTCCCCGAAGAGGCTTTCCGGGGCAAAGGTCGAGAACTCATCCAATTCCAGCCTGGGCGGTCTCGACTCGACCTCGAGGCGGACTCGTTCAGCGGCTTCGGTCGCAGTCTCCAGGGAATCGGCCACCGCGACGGCGACGGGCTGGCCNNAGTAGGCGATCTCGGGGCCCTGAAAAACGGGGTGCAAATCGGTCAGGATCCCCAGCACCCCCGGCATCCGGGAGGCCTCGGTCGTCTCCAGGGAAAGAATTTCTCCCGGGCCGGATGCACTGGTCACCAGCACCGCATAGGCGAGGTTCGGAAAAGACCACTCGGCGGCATAACACGCCGAACCGGTCACCTTCAGGCGACCGTCCACTCGATCCAGAGGTGTTCCGAGGGTCATTCGAAGCCGCCCCATTTTTCGGCCACCTCGGACAAAGCGCGCACCAATGTCCTGCGGGCCAGCTCAACCTTGAAGAAGTTGTCCCTGTGGGGAAGGGCGGCGGCCAGTTCGGCTTCGGCGGCGACCTCGAAGGCCTCCGGGGTAGCGAAGGCCCCGACAAGCAGTCTTTCCGCCTCGCGGGCCCGCCACGGCACGGTCCCGACCCCGCCCAGAGCCACGCGGGCAGCCAGGATCATTCCCTCCCGCACCTCGAGAGCCACCGCCGCCGCGGCGAGGGCGAACTCGAAGGAGGCCCGCTCGCGCACCTTCAGGTAGATGGAGTGGACGAAGAAGGGGGGAGGCAACTCCACCGCCGTGATCATTTCCCCGTGCGCCAGCGCCGTTTCCCTCCAGGGGGTGTCGCCCGGCAGAAGATAGAAGCTTTCGAGAGGGAGGCGTCGCTCGCCCGTCACTCCGCGGATGACCAGGACGGCATCCAGGGCCGCCAGGGCCACGTCCATGTCGGAAGGGTGTGTGGCGAAGCAGTCCTCGCTCGTCCCCAGGATGGCGTGGTTTCGGTGGGCACCCTCGAGGGCGGCGCACCCGGAACCGGGGTTCCTCTTGTTGCAGGGGGCGTGGATGTCCCGGAAAAAGCTGCAGCGGGTCCTTTGAAGCAGGTTCCCGCCGATCGTGGCCATGTTCCGCAACTGCGGCGAGGCTCCCGAAAGAATGGCTTCGGCCAGCATCGGAAAGTTACTTTTTACCCGAGCATCGGCGGCCACCTCGCTGTTCAGAGCGAGGGCCCCCAGCCTGAGGCCGCCTTCCTCGAGATCGGTCAATTCCCTTTCCGGCAAGTCCTCGATATCGAGCAGGACCTCCGCGTATTCGACCCCGAGTTTCAGGTGATCGAGAAGGTTGGTGCCACCGGCCAGGAAGAAGGCGTTTTTCCGATTGGACAGGAAATCAACCGCCGCTCGAGTGGAAGAAGCGCGTCCGTAGAGGAAGTTTTTCATGAGCTGGTTTTGTCACGAACCTCGCGGACGGCGGCGAGGATGTTCGNNGTAGGCGCCGCAGCGGCAAAGATTGCCGCTCATCCCTTCGCGGATGTCCTCATCGGTGGGACGGCCCTCGTTCAACAAGCCTGCGGCGGAGCATAGCTGACCCGGGGTGCAGTAGCCGCACTGAAAGGCATCGTGTTCGATGAAGGCGGCTTGCAGGGGGTGCAACTGTTCACCCTTCGCCAAACCTTCCACGGTGGTGATTTCGGAGTCCTGAACGGATATCGCCAGGGTCAGGCAAGCCAAGACCCTTCTTCCATCCACCAGCACCGTGCAGGCGCCGCATTGCCCCTGGTCACAGCCCTTCTTGGAGCCCGTGAGGTAAAGCCGCTCCCTCAGGGCATCGAGCAGGGTCACTCGCGGCTCGATTTCGAGGAAGTGCTCGCGTCCGTTGACTTTGAGCCTCACCGGCGCGGGGCCGGGGAGAGGGGGCGTTGATCCTTGCGGCGACATGGCGACCTCCCGGACTAAATTCTTAGTATTTGATTATTGATTTATGAAAAGAAGCTGTCAAGGGTGGGAATCTCATTTC
>DOBT01000097.1 GCA_003503675.1 Cyanobacteria bacterium UBA8530
AAATCCCTCCCTGAAGCCCTACTTGAAGGGGATCCTGGGGCGCAGCGAGCTGAGGATAGGAAAATCCGGCTGCCGTATCGAGGCCCACTCCGCTCCCTATGAAAAGGATTTCCTCGCTTCCCTGCAAGCCGGACCGAGGCTTCTGCCGGAACTTCGCCTCGAAAAAGAGGCCTTCCTGGCGTTTCGAGGAAAAAAGGTCTTGCGCGATCCCCTCCGCTTTCGGGTCAAAATCCGTCGCTCGGCGGTAGGAATCAGGAAGAACGGTGAAATCGTCTTTCTCTTTCTGGAAAAGGGCGACGTCTTTCAGCTCCGCGAAGAGATGAGGGCATTGGGTTGCTCTGAGGCCATGGCGCTCGACGGGGGAAGTTCTTCCGCCCTGGCGGCGGGAAAACGATTTTTCGGCGCTTCGAGCGTTCGTTGCGCCCTCCTGCTCAAGAAAAGGAAGTGAACATTGACCTAAACTTAACCCAAGCTTTTCCAAAATTCAGGTCAGGTCGCGGCGAAAAAGCCGATAACTCGGAAGGAAGACATTCCTGGATGGGAGCGGTTATGAACAAGAAGTTCAATCCAATCAACGCCTTGCTCGCGACTCTGGTGGCCTTTGCTACCGGTTGCGGCGCCTCGACCGCCCCCAACACCTCCATGTTCCGCCCCGCCGCCGGCTCGAACGCAGCCAGCAAGGCCTATTCCAACCGCATGATCGTCAAGTTCCGCTCGGGCGCCAGCAATACCCAGATCCAGAGCCTCACCAGCCGGCTCGGGGTCAACCTCTCTTCCTCCATCCCCCAGCTCGGCATCCGGGTTTTCAGCGCTTCCAAGAGCCGCCCCTTCTCGAGCCAGCTCGAAGCCCTCTCGGCCAACCCCATCGTGGAGTACGCGGAACCCGACTACCAGCTTTCCTGCAAGATCACCTCCAACGACACCGAGACCTCGGAGCAATGGGGAAACAGGAAAATCAACCTTCCCCGCGCCTGGGACTACACCATGGGCGATTCCAGGGTTATCGTGGCCGTCGTCGATACCGGCGTCGACCTCACTCACCCCGACCTCCAGGGAAGACTCGCCGCGGGACGCTCCTTTGTTCCCGGCAGCACCGGCCCCATGGACGACAACGGCCANNGGAACCTCGGACATCGTGACCGGGATCCTCTGGGCGGTCGATCACGGCGCCAAGGTCATCAACCTTTCACTCGGCGGTGGAACCGGCAGCAAGGCTCTCGAAGGGGCCGTCCAGTACGTCATCAAGCGCAACGCCGTCGTCGTGGCCGCCATGGGTAACGACGGCGAGAACGCCCAGGAATACCCCGCCTCTTACCAGGGAGTCATCGCGGTCGGCGCCTCCGATTCCGAAGACGGCATCGCCGGATTCTCCAATACCGGGAACTGGATCTCGGTCTCGGCCCCCGGCGACGGCATCTATTCCACCACCCCCACCTATTCCTGCACCCTCTCCCGCGAGGAAGGCCTGGGCCAGAGCTACGGAACCCTCAGCGGCACCTCGATGGCCACCCCNNCAAGCAGGATGAAAGCATCCTGCTTTTTCATTTGAAAGGAAATTCCATGCAACCTCTCGGCTTCCTGAAAGCGATCGCCCTCGGCGGCGGGGACTGGGTCCTCTACTTTCTGATCTTTTGCTCGGTTCTCTCGGTCGCCGTGATGCTCGAGCGCACCGCCTACTTCCTCAAACAAAGGGGCGACGACGAGCGCCTGCAAAACCAGATCCTGTCGGCGCTGGAAAGCGGCGATCGCATCAGCGCCCTGGCCTATGCCCGGGACGGCAGTACCCCGGTCGCCCGAACCCTGCAGGCCGGGCTGAACTTCGAATCGGCCAACATGTCGGTCCGCGAGCGGGCCATGGAGAGCCGGATTCTGACCGAGCGGATCTCGAGCGAACGCTTCCTGGTCATCCTGGGAACCCTCGGCAACAACGCGCCCTTCATCGGCCTNNGAAGCCCTGATCGCCACCGCGGTGGGCCTGCTGGTCGCCATCCCGGCCGTCATCGCCTACAACTTCCTCCAACGCCTCATCAAGATCTCGACCAGCCGCATGGAGAATGCCGGGCGCCAACTCCTGTCGGCCCTCGAAAACAGCGGAAAAAACGAGAAAAGCCATGAAGTCCGCTAGCACCGAAGAGAACATCATCTCCGAAATCAACGTGACTCCCCTGGTCGACATCGCCCTGGTCCTGCTGATCATCTTCATGGTCACTTCCTACATCATCGCCCAGCCCAGCATGAAGGTCGCCCTGCCCAGGGCCTCGAACGCCGAGGCCACCCAGGCCCAGACCTTCGGCATCACCCTGACGAAAAACAAAGGCGTCTTCTTGAACGACCGGCTCGTTTCCGAAAAAGAGCTGGGTGAGACCCTGTCGAAGAAAACCCTGACGCAACCCGACCTGCAAGTCGTTTTGAGCGCGGATCAAACGGTCTCTCACGGCGAAGTCATCCATCTGCTGGATCTGGTGCGGGGAGCCGGAGTCAGCAAGATCGCCTTTTCCGTCGACGCCAAATAACATGAAGAAGAGAAGCCCCCTGCTCCTGGCCCTGCTCCTTTCCCTGGGGCTGCACGGAGCGCTGATCCTTTCGGGAAACCGCACCCCTCCTTCCCCCAAACGCCTGATCGACATCAAGGTCGTCCAAAGGGAAAAAAAGAGCGAACCGAAAAGAATCGAAAAAAAGCAAAAAAAGAAGATCGCGGTCAAAAGAATTTTCAGGACTTCGCGTCGATTCCCTTCGACGGTGCGCAGGATCCCGCCGCCCCCCAGGGTCTTCGGGGTGAGCAAGAGCAACTACGTCGGGGACATCCCGGTGGCCGAAGGAAACACGCTGGCGGCCGACCCCGAGGTCAAGGCGATTCCCTCCCCCCTTATCGAAAAGATCGAGAAGGAAGATAATCAAAGGTTCTGGCCGACGGGGGAATGCGACAGTCCGCCGGTTCCGGAAACGAGCATCCAGCCGGTTTACCCGGATTTCGCCAAGACCGGCGGGATCACGGGCAAGGTGGTGCTGGAAATCGACATCGATGCGGCCGGCCGGGTGGTCGAGGTGAGGGTGCTCAAGTCCGCGCATTCGAGCTTGAGCGAGGCGGCGATGTCCGCCGTCCGCCATGCGCGCTTCAAGCCCGCCGTCAAGGACGGGGAGCGGGTGGCGGTCACGATGCGCTTCCCCTTCACCTTCAGCCTCGGCGAACAACCTTAGAAAGAAGCAAGATGAAAAAAAGAACCGGCTCTTTCGCACTTTTCGCCGTCCTATCGCTTTCAGCCACCCCGGCGCTGGCAGCCACCGTGACGGGACGGGTGTTCGACAAGGATACCGAGGAAGGCCTGGCCAAGGCGACCATCACGGTGGCGGGCCGAAAGGAAGTTTCGGGCAAGGGGGGTGCCTTCAGCCTGGGGGAGCTTCAGCCCGGCACCTACTCCCTGATCATCGAGCGTTCGGGCTACGCCCCCCAGAAGATCTCTTTCAAGGTGGGGGAAGCCGCCAAGAATCTCCAGATCGGGCTCGCCTCGAAGGTGTACGAAGGCGCGGAGGTCAAAGTCAGCGCGCGCGCTCCCAGCCTGAAGAAGAACGCGGTCAGCCAGACCACCATCGGGCGCGAGGAACTCAAGCGCATCCCGGGGGCCACCCGCGACCCCCTGAAGGCCGCGACCAACCTGCCCGGCATCACCCCCGCCAGCCCTTTTCTCGGCATGCCGACCGTACGGGGAGGCGGGGTCAACGACAACGCCTACTTCCTCGACCGTTTCAACATCGGGAACCCCTTCCATTTCGGGGGGATCGTCAGCGCCCTCGGGAGCGACGTGGTCGAGGACTTCAACCTGTACACCGGAGCCTTTCCCGCCCGCTACGGCAACGCGACCGCCGGGATCTTCGAACTCGAAGGGCGCCGTCCCCGAACCGACCGCCTGGGCGGGACGATCGATACCAACCTGCTCTGGAGCAGCCTTTTCCTCAACGGCCCGCTCAACGACAAGTTTTCTTTCAGCCTGAGCGGTCGCCGCTCCTACATCGACCTGTTGATCGGGAAAGCCCTTCCCGATTTCACCGCCTTCCCCCGTTTCTACGACTACCTGGGACGCCTCGAGTGGAGGCCCGACGAGCGCAACACCGTCACCGCGATTTCCTTCGCCAGCGACGACTACCTGGACTTCAAGTTGCCGGCTTCGGCCTCGATCGAAACCGGGATCAACGGGAGTGTCCGCGACAGCATGGGCTCGACCACCCAGGGGGTTTCCTGGAAGTCCCTGGTGAGCGATCAGGTAGCCAGTGAGCTGACCCTTTCCCGCAACGACTACTACACCCACATCGGGGTCGGGGAGGCCAACCTCGACACCGAATCCCTCATGTACACCGCCCGGGAAGACCTTTCCCTGCGCCTGTTCGAAAAGCATGAACTGGGCTGGGGGACGCAATACGACACGGCAAACGTCGCAATCGACGCCGATTTCCCCATGCCCCCCAGCCGGCCGGACGAATACGCCGGCAAGAAATTCAGCGAGATCCCGCGCATCCGGAACAACAGCAAAAGCAAGTTCGGAATGCTGTCGACCTACCTGGAAGACAAGTGGCAACTCAACGAACCGCTGACCCTGACCTACGGCTTGCGCTTCGACCGTTTGACCGAAACGAAGAAAAATGCGCTTTCCCCCAGGTTCGGACTGGCCTTCCGTCCCGACGAAAAAACGACGATGAGGCTGGGATGGGGACAGTTCTACCAGTACCCCCTGAACGACAAGACGGCGGAGGGGTTCGGCAACCCCTCTCTCGGCTACGAGCACGCCAGTCATACCGTCGCGGGGCTGGAACACCAATTCGGGGAGAACCTGCTCGGGAAGCTCGAGCTTTACCACAAGGCTCTGGACGAACTGGCGGCGCCCGATCCGGTCTCGAAATACAAGAACACCGGCGGCGGCTTCGCGCGGGGCCTCGAATTATCCGCGAGGCTCAAGTCCTCTCCGATCGATGTTCCCTTCGGGCGGGTGGAAGGAGTGTCCGGCCAGCTGTCTTATTCCTTCTGCCAATCCGATCGCTGGGACGCGCCCGGAGCTCGAAGCTATGCCTACGACTACTCCCAGCCGCATGTGATCACCCTGCTGCTGGATTATCCTTTGCCCTGGGACTGGAAGAGCGGCCTGAAATGGCGCTATTTGACCGGAACGCCCTACACCCCTTACGTGGGCAGGAATCCGGGCTCGAACGACAACTGGGTTCCGGTCAGCGGAGAGCGCAATTCAAAGCGGCTGCCCGATTATCGCTCGCTCGATCTGCGTTTCGAGCACAAGGGCGCCTTTTTCGGGAGGGAAGCGAGCTACTACGTCGAACTGCTCAACGCCCTGAACCAGGAGCAGGTGGTCGGTTACTCCTACGAGAAGGACTACTCGAACTTCGCTCAGCCCAAGAAGCAGACCGGTCTGCCGATGATTCCCTTTTTCGGTCTAGAGCTGGACTTCTAGGACGAGAACTTGCTCAGGATTTCGCCGAGTTGGCCGATGAGGATGATGTCGCCATCTTCGGCGACCAGGGCGAGGGCCTCCGAGAGCAGGGAAGAGGTTTTTTCGCCTTCCTCGTCGCTCAGCTCCAGGACGTATTCCGTTTCCTCGATCTGGGCCTGAGCTTGTTGAAGGATCTTGTCCAGAAGGGGATCGAGTTTTTCGGCAAGCTCGATTTTCTCGGCCTCTTCGGGTTCTTCCCGTTTCTCGGGCATTTTCTGAGAGAGCGCCAGCATGGCTTCCGACAAGAGCTGAAGTTCGGGGAGGTCGATTCTTATTTTTTTCATTCGAGCATTGTAGCACAGGAAAGGGGCGCGTTTGAACGCGCCCCTCATTATCAGAATCTCAAGCCTGAAGCGAACTGACGAAGAGCCCTGAAGTGGCTCGTTCCCGGCAAGAAGAAGTCGCGTTGGGAGCGAGGGCTGCGGTCGAGGCTAGGGATAGGGAGGATAGGTTGCGATGTCGATGGGAATTCGGACTCCAATCTGCTCCGCCGGCACGCCGATGTTTTGGATCGAAACGGGCACGGATGTGATGACATGCGGGACAACCACGGGGACGACGGGTAGGACCGCGGACACTCCGACGATCTGGCCCAGGTAGGTTACCACGCAGCCGACGGGCAGAACGGGTACCCCGACAGGGCTGGGTACGGACAATCGAGTCACTCTGCTCATTGCCTTCCTCCTTCTTGACGGTCTTGGCGTTCGATGGGGATAGCTTATCAAGAGCGGGAAGAAAAGGCTTCACCGGCTTGCATAGGTTTTCCCTACCAGCCGGCCTTGCTCGCCTGATACTCAGAGGAAGACGAGCCCCCGTTCAGCAGGCCCTCGCTTCCCAAGAAGGCGTGTTGGTGCTAGGATCGGGGAAAAGAGGGAATGATGAAAAAGTTGAAATCACTGCTCTTGCTCTTGTTCCTCGTTTTGTTGCCCTTCCAGGCCCGGGGCGAGCCGGTGGCCACCCAGATCTTCGATTCCAGCGGACGGGGGATCGCCCACCTGCGCGGGACCGAACCCAAGGCCGAAATCCCCCTGCGCGAGATCCCGCGCGCCCTCCAGTGCGCGGTGATCGCCATGGAGGACGCCCGCTTCTATTCCCATGTGGGGATCGACCTGAAGGGCACCCTGCGCGCCCTCTTCACCGACATCGCCCAGCGCAAGAAGGCGGAGGGCGGCTCGACCATTACCCAGCAGGTCGCCCGCAACCTCTACCTCAACCCCGAAAAATCCTTCGCCCGCAAGGCCAACGAGGCCCTGATCGCTCTCAAACTCGAGCGCACCTATTCCAAGGACCAAATCCTGGAGCTCTACCTCAACCGCATCTATTGGGGACACGGGGCCTACGGAATCGAGGGCGCCTCCAGAACCTACTTCGGGAAGAGCTGCCGAGCTCTCACCATCCCGGAAAGCGCCCTCCTGGCCGGCCTCATCCAGAGCCCGGAGAACTACTCCCCCTTCAAGAGCCGGAAGACCGCCCTCCGTCGTCAACACCTCGTACTCAACCGCCTGGCCGAACTCGGCTACCTCAAAAAAGACGAGGCCGAACGCTACAAGCGGGTCCCGCTCCACTTTTCCCTCAAGCCCGGAGAATCCTTCCGAGCCCCCTACTTCACCTCCTGGCTGGTCGCCCAGCTTTCCGCGCGACTCGGAAAAGAAGCCGTTCAGAGAGGCAAGCTGAAGATCTGGACCACCCTCGACCTCGCGCTTCAGGAGGAGGCGGAAAAGCTGATCAAAAACCTGGTCAAAAAGGAAGGACGGGTCCACCACTTCGACCAGGCGGCCCTGGTCGCCATCGACCCCCGAAACGGCTTCATCCGCGCCATGGTGGGGGGATTCGATTTCGAGAAGAGCCAGTTCAACCGCGCCACCATGGCACTGCGCCAGGGGGGCTCCACCTTCAAGCCCTTCATCTACCTCACGGCCTTCTCCCAGGGGCTCTCCCCCGAAGCGACCTGCTCCGACCTCCCCGTCCCCTATTCCCTCGGCAATGGAAAGAAGTGGACCCCGCGGAACTTCAAAAACGAGCGCGACGGAATCCTTTCCTACCGCCAGGCCCTCGAGAAATCGAACAACGTCATCGCCATCAAGCTGTTGAACCAGGTGGGGGTGGGAGAAGCGATCGACACGGCCCACAAGCTCGGGCTCGACACCCCTTTCGCGCCCAACCTCTCCTTCGGGTTGGGCGCCTGCGAAGTTCGCCCTCTCGACCTGGCTTCCGCCTACGGGGTGCTGGCCAACGGGGGAATGAGAGTCGAACCGAGCGCCGTCATGAGGGTGGAGGATGCCGAGGGCCGCATCCTGGAAGAAAAGAAAAACAGCGGGCACCAGGTCTTCGATTCTCGATCCGTCGCCACTCTCAACCAGGTGCTGGAAGGGGTCGTCGAGCGGGGAACGGGAAAAGGAGCGAGGATAGGGCGCGTGGCCGCAGGGAAGACCGGAACCACGGACGACTCCCGTGATGCCTGGTTCGTCGGTTATACCCCCCAACTGGTCGCCGTCCTCTGGGTCGGAAACGACAAGAACTCCCCCATGCGCGGAGACGCGACCGGCGGCAAGATCTGCGCCCCGACCTGGGCGAAGTTCATGAAGCTGGCCCTAAAAAAAGAGCCCCCGCTGCCTTTCCCCACTCCGACGCCCGCTCCCACTCCGCTGCCCTCGGAAAGCCCGCCGCCCCCCTTCGCTCCCTAGGGAAGAAAAAGATGAAGAAGCGGAAAACGCTCGTCCTGGTCCTGTTCCTTTTCCTGGCCCTGCCGGGAAAAGCCGAAAATCAGGGGGACAAGAAGTACCAGTTCCAGTTGAAGGGGGGGGCCCGCATGGTCATCCGGGAGGATGCCCACTCCGCCACCGCTTCGCTCAACCTCTGGACCCCCGCCGGCTATGCCGAGGAAGGCGAGGAGCACGGCCTGGCCTTCCTGACCGCCAAAGTCATAAAGGAATCCATCCGGGCTCGCCTCTCCGCCCGCGGGTTGAGACAGGTCGATTGCTCCTGTTGCACCGGCCCCGATTTCAGCTTCTTCTCCCTTCAGGTCCCTTCCGCCGCGGTCGAAAAAACCATGGTGGCCATCGGAGAAGCCCTTCGCTCGCCGGATTTCTCCCTCACCGAGGCAAAGAAGAACGAACTGCTCGCCGAAATCAACCTCTCGAAAAAAGCTCCCCTGCGCCTCGCCTTCAACCTCTTTCTCAATCGGACCTTCCCCAACCACCCTTACGGACGCGCCCCCGAGGGAGAAACCGCCTCCGTGAGCAGCCTCGACGCCGAAAAGGCCAAAAGATTCTTGATCGTGCATTGTCCCGCTTCGGAGCTTTCCTTCGTCGCGGTGGGGGGACCTTCATCCGGACAGCTCGCGAGCACCTTCTCCTACGCTTTCAACGGATTGTCGAACGAGACCTTCACGGCGGTCCCCCTTCCGGAAAGTTCGCCCTTGAGCGGCATCGCCACGGCCTCCCTCGAAGCCGGTCCCTCGGCCATCGTCCTGGGAAGCTCCGGGCCGAACTTCACTCAATTCCGGCAGGGGGTCGCCCTGGATCTCCTGGCCTCCATCCTGAAGCGGGCCCTTTCCGGAGAAGGCCAGGATTGCCTGTCCTGGTGGGATTTCAGGCGGGGGAGCGGCCTCTTCGCGATCGCCTTCCAGGGGGACCGCAAAACCATCGACAAGATGGCCGAACGCACCCTCATTCTCCTCGAGAACGTTCGAAACGGCTCCTTCTCCCCCGATGAACTGAGTCGGGCGCAAGCCTCCCTTCTCGCGGCCTTTGCGGAAAGCAATGGCAACGACCTCGCCCGGCAACTCGGTTTCTTCAATACCCTGGGCAGTCCCGTCGCCCTCGACACCTATCCCCCGGTCGTCAGACAAATAACCCCCGCCGAAATTCAAGAGGCCGCCCAGCGCTGGCTCAGCCCCTCTCGAATCGTCGTCGCGAAGGTCATCGGACAATAAAAAAACCAGGGAGAGAACATTCTCCCCCTGGTTCCGGCTGACCCTAGCCGTTGTTGATCATCACGTTCGAGACGGGCATGCCCTGGTGGGTCCCGCCGCCTTGCCCCATTGAAGGCTTGGGAAGCATGACGGTCAGAATGCCGTTGACGAAGCTCGCCTGGATCTGAGCGGGGGAGATGCCGTAAGGCAGCTGGAAGTAACGCCTCATGGTTCCGAAACGCCCTTCGGTCGTGTGGTAATAGAAGGCGGAACCGCCATTTTGCCAGAAGGGATGACGAACCGCGGTCAGGATGAGGGTATTGCCCGAGACCTGAAGGTTGAGATCCTTGCAGTCGATGCCCGGCAGTTCGACGACCATCAGGTTGGCATCCGGGGTCTCGGCGAAGTTGGCGAGAGGTCCGTATTCGCCCTGAGATTCGCGTCCCATCCCCGTCGGCTGGTAATTGCCGTAGTAGTTGTAGGGGCGGAAGTCTCCGTAGTAAGGAGCGCGGAAGCCTTCGAAGCCGCCTTCGCCGCCCCAGCCCTGTTCATATGAGGGCGAAGAGTAGATCGGCATCTCGTTGCGGCGATAGGAGAAATCCGTGCCGCGGAACTCGCCGTAGCCTTCGTTCGTCGGAGCGAAACCGTACTCGCGTCCGGTCCGATTGTAGGAATAGCCGTAAGGGCGGTAGTCGGTCCCGTAGGACTGGGCGCCGTAGCTGCGGGGGCGGAAGTCGCCGAAATTTTCGTATTCGCGACCCATGGGGCGGAAGTCGCTCCCGTAGAACTGAGTGCCGTAGCTGCGGGGGCGGAAGTCGCCGTAATTTTCATACTCACGACCCATGGGGCGGAAGTCGGTCCCGTAGGGCTGGGTGCCGTAGCTGCGG
>DOBT01000009.1 GCA_003503675.1 Cyanobacteria bacterium UBA8530
CTCAAACAATGCAAGAACCCGACCGATCTTGATGCCTGCTTAGCGCTTGCCAAGAATCGGAAGATGGAAACCACGGCACTCGAGGTGATCATCTCAACGGTGAAAGCCGGAACCACCCCCTACGAGACCTTCGCAAAAATGAACTTCGCTCTCTAGGCGAGTTTTCCCAGCGGGCCGAGATAGGATTGTCTCGGCCCGTTTTCCTCGAGTCCTTCGACGCTCTTCGGGAAAAGGCCTTACCATCTGAACGGGCCAAAAAAAGAACCGATCTCGCGTACTTTAATGTGCATGGTAAAGATGGGCTTGAAGAGGATAACTTCGGAGGAATTAAAGATGAAACAAAAAAAAGCAACCATTAGCCTATGCATGATCGTAAAGAACGAAGAGAACCTGATCGGACGTTGCCTGGATTCCGTGAAAGGCATCGAAGATGAGATCATCATCGTGGATACGGGCTCAAAAGACAAAACAAAAGAAATTGTAGGAAAATATACCGATAAAGTCTATGACTACGAATGGATCGACGACTTTTCCTCAGCACGCAATTTCTCCTTCAGTAAAGCAACTCAGGACTATATCTTATGGCTGGATGCCGATGACGTAATAAAGAAAAACGAACACGCGAAAATAATTACCCTTAAAGAGAACTTAGACCCTTCGATCGATGCAGTATCGATGTATTACGACTACATATCGCCCGCACCGATCATCCGTCGCCACAGGTTAGTCAAGCGCTCTAACAACTTCAAATGGTTTGCTGCAGTACACGAATATCTACAGGTAAGCGGAAATGTCGTCAACAGCGACATAACCATCACGCATCAACACATGCATGCCTTTTCTGACAGGAACATCCGTATATATGAAAAGCTCCTCGCAAAAGGCGACCATCTTTCACCCAGGGACCGATACCTCTATGCCCAGGAACTACAATACCATTCCAGACATGAAGATGCCGAAAGAATCTACATTGAGTTCCTGAACGCCAATCAAGGTGAGCCTGAAGACTGTATCTCAGTTTGCGGCAAGCTGGCTGACCATTTTCTTGCTTCAGGCAACACGGAAAAGCACTTAGAGTATATTTATAAATCCTTCAATTATGACACTCCCCGTGCTGAATTTTGCTGTCGGCTTGGGTCTCATTATTTTAAAAAAAACCAACTAAAACAATCCATCTTTTGGTATAAGACTGCAACTGAGCTAGAAAAACCATCAAATTGTACGGCCATAATCTATGAGGACTACTGGACTTGGCTTCCCCACGTCTATCTTTGCGAATGCTATGAAAGACTGGGGAAAAATGAACTATCGTTCAAGCACCACGAGCTAGCAGCAGGCTATGCCCCGGATCCCCCGGGGTTCGTACACAACCGAGAATACTTTAACAACCTGAGAGTTGCCGAGGCTATCCGAAAACTGAGTCCCGGCCAAATTGTAGAGCTCAGGAAGCTCCTTCGCCAAGGTCTTGAGAACGAGCAGACACTCACTTTTTTAAAAGCGAAAGAAAATTTATCATGAATTCGAAGAAGCCCCTCGAGAAAGAAACAGGTCCAAACGAAAACGATCTCATCGCCGGCGCCTCCAAGTGGATCTTGGATTTTGACGCCCTCGCCGCACTCCCGAAGAAAAAAAAGGAGATGCAGGCGGCCCTCAAACAATGCAAGAACCCGACCGATCTCGATGCCTGCCTTACGCTTGCCAAGCAACTGGGAATGGACACCTTGGTGCTCGAATTGATCATCTCATCGGTGAAAGCTGGAACCACGACATATGAGGCGTTCACAGCGATGAACTTCACTCTCTAGGCAAGGATTTTTCACCGCGGGTCGAGATAGATTGTCTCGACCCGTTTTCTTATGGCAGGTACCGCCGATGGAATGGCCTTCTCGTGGGGAGGAGGTCAGGATGGCTTTTGGAGGAAAGCGGTTCCGCCCGTCTTGCGGTTAATGCCGGTGAGACGCTTCATCACGGAATAAAGCAGTGCCTGGCACTTCTGAGCAATCTCAATGCGCTCCTGAAGTTCTTTCCGCTCGTTTTCGACCGGATCCGTCGGAACCTTGGGGGGCAGCGCCCTCAGGCGCGCTTGAAGTTCAACGATTCGCTTCTGGTGATAGCTGCGCTCCTTCGTGAGGAGCTGAAAAACGAACGCACGGTCCTGAAAGGCTGGATCGCTCGCCGGATCCTTGAAATAGGCGAGGATCAAGGCTATGCGATTCTTGGAATCCGCCGCAGAATCCTCAAGGGCAAGCGGGACGGTCGACGAAACGGCGCCCGGCGGCGCTGAACCTTCGGCAAAAGAGGCCTCGCCGGACAAAGCGGTGGTCTGGAGTAGCTGATTCACAGACGTGCCGGGGGGAAAAGGCTGCTTCACAGATGTGCAGAGGGGAGAAGACTGTTTCACAGACGCTCCGGGGGGAGACGACTGCCCTCCCAGCTTCCCTTGAATCCACCCCAATAGTTTGCCTTTCAGGGAATCTGCTCCGTCGCCCATGCGCCCCTTCCGTTCCAAACAAGACATCAGCTTGCTTATTATACCCGAATTGTTTCATATCCGCGTCGCGATCGAGTACGACTTCCATGGGCTCGGTAGCTCACGAAGGATCTCCTCAACCGCAATGTCTATGATTCGAGCGTTCATTGTATGCCTGAACAACCTGCGCTCGCTACCATTGTCTTTTCGCCGTAACAGGACAACCTCGTGGANNTATTTTAGGAAAGTTTCGAACAGGAGGCTCTATATTAAAATAAGATTAATCGTCAGTTAAAGAAAAGGAGCCGACCTTGAAGAAAATCGCGAGCGCCCTCGTTGCCCTGACCCTCGTCGGATGCGGCGTGACCCCCAGCCAGCTGGACGCCCCGAAAAGCCTCAAGACAGGCATGTCCCTGCAGGAATTCCGCGCCGACGGGATCTCGAAGAAGCGGGTCATGGTTTCTTTCCGCACCAAGAACGTCGACCTGAAGAGCTTTGCCGCTCGCCAACACGTCGTGGTCGAAAAATACCTCAAGGGCATCTCCTCGGCCATCCTCACCATCCCCGCCGGCAGTGCCTCCGAAGACCTTTTGGCTCGCCTGAAGAGCGACAAGACCGTCGCCAGTGCCGAAGCCGACCGCTTCGTCAAGCTGGACGA
The DNA here is from genome assembly GCA_003503675.1 of Cyanobacteria bacterium UBA8530. Classification (GTDB taxonomy): domain Bacteria; phylum Cyanobacteriota; class Sericytochromatia; order S15B-MN24; family UBA8530; genus UBA8530. Next base: position 3,129 of record DOBT01000009.1, read on the forward strand.
CGTCACCGTCAACGATCCCCAGCGCGCCAAGCAATACGCCCTCGACAAGGTGATGGCCAACCAAGCCTGGGAAAAGAACCAGGGCGAAGAAATCAAGATCGCCATCGTCGATTCCGGCGTCGACATGACTCACCCCGACCTGGCAGAGAAGCTCTTGACCGGCGTCAACACCGTGGAAGAGCGTAACCCGCCCAAGGACGACGTCGGTCACGGCACCCACGTCGCCGGCATCGCCGCGGCCATCGCCAACAACGGCGTCGGCATCGCCGGCATGGCCCCCAAGGCCAAGATCATTCCCGTCAAGGTCCTCGGCGCCTCCTCCGGTTCCGCCGCCTCCATCGCCGCCGGCATCATCTGGGCCGCCGACCAGGGCGCCGACGTCATGAACATGAGCCTCGGGATGTACGAGACCTCCGAAGTGGTCGAAAAAGCGGTCCGCTACGCCATCGACGAGAAGAACGTCGTCATCGTCGCCACCATGGGCAACGACAACATCGAGAGGAAACGCTATCCCGCCGCCTACCCCGGCGTGATAGCCGTCGGCTCCACCGACGCCAAGGACCTGAAATCCACCTTCTCCAACTTCGGCGACTGGATCGCCGTCTCCGCCCCCGGCACCGCCATCCTCTCGACCTTCCCCACCTACCCGGTCTCCATCTCGGGCACCCAAGGCTACACCTCCCTTTCCGGAACTTCCATGGCCGCCCCCCTGGTCGCCGGCCTCGCCGCCCTGATCCGTGGCCAGAAGAAGGGCGCCACCCCCGCCCAGGTCAAGAAAATCCTCCAGGACAGCGCCGACGACCTCGGCACCCCCGGCTTCGACAAGCAATTCGGCTTCGGCAGGGTGAACGCCCTCAAGGCCCTCTCGCTTTAAAACAAAACTTCCAAAGGACGGGAAACCGTCCTTTTTTCTTGACGCCATCCCGCCATCCCTCTATCATGAGCCCCATGAGACGCCTATTCCTAGCCCTATCCCTATCCATCTTCGCTCTTCCGGCCCAAGCCGCCACCGAGCTTTCCTTTCCCCTCGGCTACGAAACCTTCATGTACTCGTCCCAGGGGGAAAACCGAAAAGCCTCGGGCCTCAGCATGCCCCTCTTCTGGTTCGCCGGAAACGGTCAACACCTGACCCTGGATTCCAATCTGGGCTACCTCTACCTGCAGACCCCGGCGGAGAAGGGCCATTTCTTCAACTTCGAGAACGACCTCTCCTTCAGGCTCCCCGTCGGCTTCGTCACGCCCAGCATCGGTCTACACGGCTCGCTCTGGGCTCCGATTCAAGCCCCCCAGGGTCTGGGATGGATGGGTGGCGTGGCCCCGATGGTGGGGCTCATGGTCGACCTGGGCCTCTTCATCCTGGAAGCGAAGGCCTCTCAGGGCCCCATGTGGGGACTGAACGGAAGCCCCTCGAAGGCCGACCTCACCCGCGTCGAGGGTAGAATCACTTTCGGATTCTGATAAGATAACTTTGTGGTCGTCAACACCGACGAGCACGGCCTTTCATGGCATACTTCCATATGCCGTACTCTCTCCTTTCGACGACCAGGGGCTCGATGCGCATCCAAGAGATCGAGATCGACAACTTCAAGTCCTTCAAGAACCCGACGAAAATACCCTTTTTGCCGGGCTTCACCGCTGTCTCCGGGCCCAACGGCTCCGGAAAGAGCAACATCATCGACTCCATCCTCTTCTGCCTGGGCCTCTCCAACTCCCGCACCCTCCGGGCCGAAAAGCTCACCGACCTCATCAACAACCAGAACACCCGCCGCGAAGCCAGGGTCAACATCCGCTTCGGCGCAAGCGAAAAAAACGAAAAAGACGAGAGTTCCTTCGAGGTCGGGCGGCGGATCAAGGAAAGCGATAACGGCTACCAGAGCACCTATTACCTGAACGGGAAACCCTGCACCCTGGGGGACCTCCACAACAAGCTGGCCCTCCACCACGTCTCGCCCCACGGCTACAACGTGGTCATGCAGGGGGACGTCACCCGCATCATCAGCATGACCGGCTTCGAGCGCCGCCGCATCATCGACGAGATGGCCGGCGTGGCCGAGTTCGATTCCCGCGTCGACCTGGCCCACCGGGAACTCGAGAAGGTCAACGAGCAACACGAAAGGTCCAGCCTGATCCTGGACGAGATCGCCCACCGCCTCATCCAATTGCAGGCCGAACGGGACCACGCCATCCGCTACCGCTCCCTCACCTCCGAACGCGATCGCTGCGAGGCCCAGAACAAGCTTTCCGCCTGCTGGGAGCTGCGCCAAAAAATCGAGGGATTGCTCGACATGATGGCCGCCGCCGGCGAAAAGAAAAAGCAGATCGAAGGGAAAATCGAGATCACCCAAGGGAATCTCGCCGAGAAGAAGGCAGACTACGAGCGGGTCAACGAGGAGATCCGGGAGAAGGGCGGCGGCGAGCTGCTTTCGGCGCAAGAAGCCCTCGAGGAAGCCCGGGCGGGGATGGAAAGGGAAAAGGCCACCTCGGTCTACCTGCACGCCCGCCGGCAAGAACTATTGAGGCAAGAAGCCAAGGACGAAGAAAATAAAGGCCGCGCCATCCTCAAGAAGGAGGATTTACTGCGGCAGTCCCAGGACCTTCTCGAGCAACAGGAACGATATCTCGTCGACCTCGAGGCCGCAAGGAAGGAATTCGAGGAGCTGCAGGAAGCCATCCTCGCGATCTACCAGGCCAACGAAGAAACCTCCAAGCAGACCTCCGAGCTGCGCGCCCGCCTCAACGAGACCAAGGACCGCTACAACGAGATCCTGCGCGAACGAATGAGGACCGAGGACGCCGCCAACCGCACCAACGAACGTCTCGTCGAGCTGAAGGAACAGCTCAAGGGACGCAAGGACAACGTCAACCTCCTCAAGGGGGAAGTCGAAAGGCTGGAAGCCGAAGGCCAAAAGAACCAGGAAAACTTGAAGCGGCTCGATAATGAATTGAACGACCACCTCGAAAGAAAGAGGCATGTCCAGGCCAAGCTCAACGGGATCGAGGGGGAAGCCGAGAATAGCCGCTCGGAGTACCACCGCGTCGAGGCCCGGATGAAGGCCTCCGAGGAATCCTCCTTCGGCCGCGCGGTCGAGACCATCCTGAGATCCGGCCTGAGCGGCCTGCACGGGACGCTCGCCCAGCTGGGAAGCGCCGACGACCGCTACTCCCATGCCCTCGAGATCGCCGGCGGCGGCAAGCTGCGCTTCATCGTCTGCGACGACGACCACGTCGCCAGCCTCGGCATCCATTACCTCAAGGAGCAGCGCGCGGGCCGGGCCACCTTCCTCCCCCTGAACAAACTCCAGAAAGAGAGAGTCAGGCCTTCCCTTCGGGAAAAGGGCTTCCTCGGCTACGCCATCGACCTGCTGCGCTTCGACGAGAAATACGCCGACGCCTTCGCCTTCGCCTTCGGGGAGACCGCCGTCTTCGATACCCTGGAGAACGCCCGCCCCCACATGGGACGCTACCGCATGGTCACCCTGGACGGCGAACTGCTCGAAAGGTCGGGCGCCATGACGGGCGGTTCGGACGGCAAGGCCGGCCTCCGCTTCACGGCCTCCCTGGCCAAGGAACTCGAAGAAGCGAAGGTTCGCCTGGCGAGCGTGCTGGGGCAGTTGAGCAAGTGCAAGGAAGAAATCAGCCGCATCGACTGGGGCATCGAGGAAGCCCGCGGCCGGCGCGAGAAATGCTCCGACCTGCTGCGCTCCTCCCTGCTCGAAATCGCCGACCGCAAGCGCCGCCGCGAGGAGCACCAGGAAGAGATCTCGAAGATAGAGGAGGCGATCGCCGGGGCCAAGGACGAGGAAAAGAAGAACAAGAATCAGGTCGAAGTCTTGTCCGAGAAGATGATCGAACACGACGAGATCCTCAACGACCTCGAACTCGCGCTCTCGGAACTCGAAGACAGCCTGGCCGAGAGCCGCATCGAAGAGCTGAACGGCAAATCCAGCAATGCGGAATACCAGCTCAAGGCCCTCGAAGCGAAAAGAAAAAACGCCGAGATCGACCAAAAGGGCATCCTCTTTCAACTGGAGCGCAACGAGGAGAATCTCCAAGAGATCCGGAACGAGCAGGAAAGAAGGAAGGCGACCTCCGAGAAGCTGCTCGAAGAGGAAAGGGAAAACAAGACCAAGCAAGCGGCTTTCGATCGAGCCTACGGGGAAGCCATGATGAAGCGGGAGTCCCTACGGGAGCAGCTCGGGGAGCTCAACCAGGCGAGGGACAACGCCATCGAGGCCATCCGCTCGGCGGAGCGGGAAGCCGAGGAGGTGAAACGGGAAGCCGTACGCCTCGAGGAAGGAATGGCTTCCACCGAAAGCCAGGTGGCGGAGAGGAAAACCGAATTGAGCCTCCTGGAGGACAACCTCTGGCTTTCGGGCATCGAGCCCCCCACCGCCCCCGTGGGAGAAACGACCGCCGAGCTGGGCCGAAAAATCACCAGCCTCTCGGAGCGCCTGCGCCTCATGGAGCCCGTCAACATGCTGGCCATCGAAGAGTTCGACTCGGTCGCCGCCCGCTCGACCGACTTGCAGGCAAAGCTGGACCTTTTGCGCGAAGAGCGGCTGCAACTTCTCGAACGCATCGACCACTTCGCCCTTTTGAAAAAACAAACCTTCATGGAAACCTTCGACAAGGTCGCGAGCAACTTCCTTTCCATCTTCCACGAGTTATCGAAGGGCACGGGCTCCCTCGTTTTGGAAAACCCCGAGGATCCCTTCTGCGGGGGCTTGATCATCAAGGCCCAGCCCCAGGACAAGAAGATGCTGCGGCTGGAAGCCATGAGCGGAGGGGAAAAATCCCTCACCGCCCTGGCCTTCGTTTTCAGCCTGCAAAGGGTCAACCCGGCCCCCTTCTACGCCCTGGACGAGGTGGACATGATGCTCGACGGGGTCAACGCCGAGCTGTTGGCCGAAATGATCCGCCAGCAGACGGATAGCGCGCAGTTGATCGTGGTTTCCCACCGCAAGCCCATGCTGACGCGCGCCGACCAGACCATCGGAGTCTCCGCCCGCGCCGACGGGGTCTCGAAAGTGACCGGGGTGAAGTGGAGTGCTTGAGTTCAATGGCCTGATCAAGGACCAGGGAATCGAGATTCTGGTCGAGATGGCCCAGAAAGGGACCATCGATCCCTGGAACATCGACATCATCGACGTGACGGACAAGTACTTGGCCACCCTGGACGGACGCGACCTGCGGCTCTCGGGGAGGGCGCTCTTCTATGCCGCCGTGCTGCTTCGCCTCAAGAGCGACGCCCTGGAGGAACCGGAAGAAATCGAGGACTACGAGGATTTCGAGGAAGCGGTCAAGAACCCGAGGCCTTCCCTCACCGTACTGGACGGGCTGGTGAAGAGACGAACCAGCAACAAGCAGCCCCGTACCCGTCCCATCACCCTGCTCGAACTGATCGAGGAATTGGCCCGCCTGGAAGAAATCAGCCGGCCGACCCTGGCCGTCGACAACGCCCTCAGGCGCCGGACCGTCACCCCGGTGAGGACGCTCGCCCACGAGGAAGACCTGGAGGGCGACATCCGCAGTCTACGCTCCATCCTGAACGCCGGTCTGGAAAAAGACGGCCAGGTGACCTTCTCCGGTCTCCTGGGCGACACCATGGACCGGCCGGGGGTCTACCTGGCCCTGATCTTCCTCGACTCGAGAGGACTGATCCGCCTGGAGCAGGAACATTTCTACGGAGAAATCATCATCCGGGCGGATAAGGAAGAAGAAGAAGTTGAAAAAAAGAACCTCGCAGCCTGATAAGAAGAGAAACGAAAGCGAAGGTTTTTCGGCGCGGGGGATGGTCGAGGCGGTCCTCTTCGCCACCGGAAAACCAATGACTCCGGGGCAGATCGCGGAACTGATAAAGGAAGACGTTTCCCTGGTCAAAAAGGCTTTGAAGGAACTCGTCGACCACTACGAGAAGAACACCGAAGGGGCGCTGGAAATCGGGATCGCCGACGGCTACATCCTGCAGGTCAAACCCATCTACGCCCGGGCCACCGAGACCCTCATCCCCATGGAACTCGGCCAGGGCGCCTTGAGGACGCTGTCGGCCATCGCCCTCAGGCAGCCCGTCCTGCAGTCCGATCNNGCCGCAACGCCTACGACCACGTCAAGGACCTCATCGAAAAAGATTTGATTCTCAAGGAGGCCGAGGGACGCTCGTATATTTTGAAAACTTCGGCGCGCTTCGATCAGTACTTTCAGGTGGACAAGAATATTCTCAAGAGCTCCTTGCAGCGCCTCGAAAGCGGCGAAAAAATAGAAAACGATCAGCCGTAATTTTTAGATGAGAAAAGCTAA
>DOBT01000078.1 GCA_003503675.1 Cyanobacteria bacterium UBA8530
TTTCTTCCGAAAAGAGGCAGGCCAGCTTGAGCTGGGCCTCGGGATGCCCCTGCTCGGAGGCCTTGTAGAACCAAGCCGCGTCGTTCTCGATGATTCCCAGGTGGTATTGGGCTTCCGCGTGGCCCCCCTGGGCGGCGAGCTTGGTCCAGTGTCGGGCTTTTTCCCCGTCCAGCGAAGCGAAGATGAGGGACAGGAAGAACTGGGAATGGACGTTGCCCCCTTCGGCGGCTTTCTCGAACCAATGCAGGCGCTCCGGGGTGGCCTCCTTCCGGTAGGCCTGCCAGCGGGCGATCGCCGCCCGACTCTTTTCCCCCTCGAGCTCCCAGTTCTCGGCCGCCTGGTCGAACCGGCTCAGCTGCTCGTATTTTTTGGCCGCTCCCGCGAAGTCCTCGTTTTTCTCGAGGGAGGCCGCCTCGATCAGGCCGAGCAGTTCCCGGTTCTTCGATTTTCTGGCGATCGCCTGGGCTTTCTCCAGGCAATCGAGCGCCAGCCACTGGAAGGCGGCCGCCTCGTTCTTTCCCTCGGCTTCGAGCTTGTGGGCGAAGCAGCGTCCGAAGGCCGGGCGATCGCCCATTTCCTCGTATATCCTGGCCGCTTCCGCCCAGTTGCCCGATTGCTCGTTCTTGGCCGCCCGCGCCCGGGAAGCCAGTTCCTTTTCCCCGGCGCGTTGGAAGCAGGTGATCGCCTGGTCGAAGAACTCATGGGCGAAGAAGTAGCTGCCCCGCTCCCCCCACTCCGCGGGGCTCAGGGGATGCGCCAGGCTCGACAGGTCCTCGACGCGGACTTCGATGGTCTTTCCGCGCAGCTCGGGCTCTTCCCAAAGCAGTCCCCCGGGATCGAAGATCCTCAACTTGCGTCGCGGGCGGGTGGCCGCCACGTAGAGGAGGTTGATCTCGTAGCGCAGGGCGGGGCGGTCCTTGGCCAGGATCTTTCCCCGGAGGCTTTTATTCCACAAATCCTTTTCGCCGTTGAAGAAGTCCCAGATCAACACCGTGTCGAACTCCAGCCCCTTGGCTTCCTCGACGGTGAACACGAACTCGCAGCCCGTCTCGAAAAAAATTCTTTCCTTTTCCGTCTCGCTGCGGACCAGGACGGCCGAATCTCCGGCCATTCCCCGGATCGCCTCGAAGATCTCCTTTTTTTCCACCGTGTTCTCGATGAGGCCGGGGATGTCCCCGCTCTGAAGGCAGGCCGACTGGGCCCTTTCGCTCAGACCACCGAGCAGGCGTTGTCGGAACTCGAGCAAGCCTTCCGAGAGTTCGACGATGGAGCCGGCGCTTCGGAAGTTGGTGGAAAGGGATTTCAGCTCGGGGATGGCCATGCTGCGGCGGAAGAACTGTTTTTTGACCTCCTCCCAGCGGAAGCCGCTGGGGTTGATGACCTGGTTCAGGTCCCCGGTGCAGAAGAGGGTACCGGAGCGGTCCAGGAGGCGGAAGGCCAGCTCCAGGTGAAGCTCGGTGAAGTCCTGCACCTCGTCGAGCAGGATCGCGGCATAGCCCCCGCGCTCCTCGCTCGTGAGGCTTCTCAAAGCCCGTCGGATCAGGTCCACGGCATCGAGCATTCGGTGATCCATCAGGTGCTTCTGATAGCGCTCGGCGTTGCGGAACAGCTCCGGCCGGAATTCCTGCAGGTCGGGCGCCCGTTTCTTCCCGATGTTGAGGTAGGACTCCTTGTCGAGGAAGTCCCGGGAGGGGTCGAGGCAGGCGCCCTTGACGATGGAGCGGATCTCGCTCCAGGCCGTGGCCGGGGGCAACACGCGATCCGGCCAGCGCTTGAAGAGAAGCTTGAAAAAGGGGTAGCCGACCGGCTGGGGCGCTTCCTTGAACATTTCCCCCGCCACCTCCTGCACGCTCTTGAAGAAGATGTGCTTCCAAATGGTTTCGTCCTCACGCCGGTCCGCCGGGAGCAGCTCTTCGAAGAGGTCGCGGGCATAGCGGACGAGCCAGGGGTTCTGGGCCAGGTAGAGGATCTTGCCGCTGTTGCGGTTGGCCAGATCCAGCAGGCGGAAAACGGCCACCGTGGTCTTGCCGCTCCCGGCCGTCCCCGAGAGGAGGATGTTGCCGGGCTTTTCGACCAATTTTTTCTGTTCCTCGGTCAGCCGCAGCTCGATTTTGTGAACGAGGTCGTCGCCATGGGAGAGGCGCAGCAGTTCTTCCCGGTCCAGGGGGCGCCAGAGTTCCTGGTCGATCTCGATCGGCAGGAAGGAGTCCTCTTCCAGGTCCCTCTCGATCCAGTCCGAAAGGCTCTCGTTTTCTTGAAGGGAAGGGGCGTCTTCCAGAGAGGGATAGGAGACGAAGGGGGAATCCTCGGTGAAGGAGCGGCGGTTCATCCTCTCCACGTCGTCATGGGAAGCGAGCTCCCAGAGGCGGATCCCCTCGCGACCGAAGGTGAAGAGCAGGCGATCGCCCCGGTCGGTGCGGGCTTCCCAGATCCTTTGCGAGAAGCCCTTGAGCCTTTTGGCGCGCAATCCGGCGTCCCATTGCTTGTTGCGCAGCTTCTCGACGCACTTGTAGATCGCCTGCCGATCGGGGGAGGAGAGCAGGGCGGTTTTGTTCAAAAAGGAAGGATGGGCGAAAATGGGAATCGACATCTTCCAAGCATTATGGGGCGAGAGGAAAAGGGGCGTCAACCCGCCCGCTTCTGACGGAGGAAATCTCGAAATCTCTTTCGCCCGATAATGCCGAAAAGACTGAGAAGCCCGTAGAGGAGGGCCGCGGCGCTTTCGATGGCCGCCCGGTTCAGGAAGAGGCTTCGCTTTCCGATCTGGCGTAAGGCCCAGTTTACCGCTTTTTTGACGAAATTGCGCTCATCCGCCCCTTCTTCCTTTATCCTTTCCAGGAAAGGGAAAAACTTCTCGTCGTCGGCCTTTTTGTCATGGACCGCGAGCACCGCCATCAGGGTGAAGCCGGCTCTCTTGACGAATTCCTCGCTTNNCGCTTTTTCCCAGGCGAAAGGGGTCTTGTAGAAGAGGTTGGCGCAACAGCCATCGCAGATGGCCCAGGAATCGAAAGCTCCCGCCCAGGCCTCCAACTGTTCTTCGTTTATCGATGCAGGCTCGTCGATCAGGCTCGCGAGGAGCCTGGCCTCGAAGATTCCTCTGGACCAGAGAGCCAGGGCCAGGGATTGGTCCTTCCCTGTTTCACGGGCGATCCCCCGCAAGGTCGGCATCGAGATCCCCAGGGTGTTTTCGGAGTCGATGCCGAAGCGTGCCATTCCTTTCTATCCTTCCTGGAGGTCATCCTTCCTATTCGAGCGAAAAAATGGGCGAAGGATCGAGACCTTCGAGGTCTCGAGTATATCCCAAGCTATTTTCCGGTGGGCGAAACCCCTTTCCGTTGCTACAATGAAGAAAAAGGAGGAGACGTGCCCGATCACTTCGACCTCGTCTTCCTGGGGGTCGGCAACGGCTTTTGCCCGGAGCTCGGCAACAACAACGTCCTCTTGCAGGGAAAAGATAATTCCCTGCTCATCGACTGCGGCTGCCTCACCCCCCTGCGCCTGATCGAGAGGGGGGACCTCCGGGAGATGGAGCACATCCTGATCACCCACGTCCACAGCGACCACGTGGGAGGGCTGGAACTCGTCGCCCTCCTCAACCGCTACTCTTTCCGGAAGCGCCCCCACCTCTACCTTCACGAGGACCTCTGGGATGAACTCTGGGAAAAATCCCTGCGCGGGGGCCTGGAGAAATCTCAGGACGGAAATGGCCAGCCCACGGTTTCCCCTCTTTCCGATTACTTCGAGGTCCATCTCCTCGAGGGAGAAAAACCCTCATTTTCCATTCCCGGGCTTCCCTCCATCACCCTCGTTCCCACGGTCCATGTGAAGGGAAAACCGGCTTTCAGTCTTTTTCTCGGTGATTCAGTCTTTTACTCGTCGGACAGCCAGTTGCTCCCTCCCACCTTGGGCCTCGACCAGGAACCTTTGAGCGCGATCTTCCAGGACTGCCAGTTGGGTGGCCCTGTCTCCGTCCACACCACCCTGGAGAGGTTGTCGGAATTGCCGCTCGAGCAAAAGAAATCGATCTACCTGATGCACTACTGCCTGGGCTACGAAAGCGTGGACGCCAAGTCTTTGGGCTTCCGCGGCTTCGTTCCCCGGGGGAAGAAGATTTCGCTCTGATTCCCGAAACCTCCGTCTTGTTTCTTCCTTTCGCGGCCTTAACGGAAAGATATCGATCAAGTAATCGTTTCGAAGGATATCCTTCGCTCGGTTTGGGTAAGATGTAATCAGGAAGCCGAAAGCAAAAGTTTGAGGCGCCGCGAGCCGCACCAGTGGGCCATTGCCCCAGGCGAATTGCCTTGCGCTCCGCGCCTCACCTAGCCAAAGAGCCCCAGCCTAGCAAGGCGATTAGGGGCTCTTATTTTGTGCGCCCGCGGTACAACCCTCCTCGGGCGAGATCAGCTCGCAGGGTCGCCAGCAAATGAGGATTTATCGCAAATTTCGTTTGCGCAAGACAGCGAGGGTGTGCCCTTCGATACCTCAGGGCGAACGGAAATAGGCTGGATTTCCCCATTCCGTTCGCAGGGTGTGCCCTTCGAGACCCTTCGACAAGCTCAGGACAGGCTTCAGGGCGAACGGAAATAGGCTGGA
>DOBT01000238.1:0-216 GCA_003503675.1 Cyanobacteria bacterium UBA8530
CGGGCGATCCGCACGCGGGCGGAGGTGGGCGTCTACTCCGTGGCGGTCGCGCTCTCCGAGAGCGTATGGTGGATATCGAACGCCGTCTCGCTGGCCCTGCTGCCGCGCCTGACGCGCATGGAGCCCGAGCGCGCCGCCGAGGTTACGCCCGTCGCCTGCCGGAACACCCTCCTGATAAGCGCTATCGGCGCGGCGGCGCTGGCGGCCCTGGCCCGG
>DOBT01000238.1:353-10709 GCA_003503675.1 Cyanobacteria bacterium UBA8530
GCGGCGCCGTCAGCGAGAGCGAGACGTCCTAGCCATGGAGATCAGGTGGCCGCCCAAAAACAGGGACGTCACGGTCCGGCGGGTCCGCGATATCCTCGCCTCCTCGGTCGGGCTCGCCATCATCTGGCCGCTCATCCTCCTCCTAGCAGCCCTCGTAAAGCTGGACTCGCCCGGCCCGGCGATATTCAAACAGAAGCGGGTAGGTTACCAGGGGCGACCCTTTACGTTATACAAGTTTAGAACTATGGTTGTTGGGGCGGAGGGCCAGCAGCCGGAGATAGCAGACTTCCGGACCCACAAGTTCGAACCCCTCAAGCCGCCGAGTCGCGACCCGAGAGTCACAAACATGGGATGGATGCTTCGCCGCCTGAGCCTGGACGAGTTGCCGCAACTGCTGAACGTGCTGAAGGGCGACATGTCCCTGGTCGGACCGCGCCCCGAGAGGCCCCATTTCGTCGATCAATTCCGTCATTACGTTCCCAAGTACATGGACCGCCACCTGGTTCGCTCCGGCCTGACCGGCTGGGCCCAGATCAACGGGCAAAGGGGGCAGGAGGGAAGCATCGAGGAAAGGACCCGCTACGACATCTACTACATCGAGAATTGGTCCCCTCTCTTCGATCTCCGCATCATCATCAAGACCGTCCTCGAAGTGATGATCCACCCCACCAATTAATAAAATATAACCTGCCGCCGAAAACGAGCATTAGTTTAGCAAGTTCTGCAAAACTAATGCTACAATGAATTGTGTCTGATTGTTTCAGTTTTGTTTCAGCAAAAAGGATTCCTCATGAATTTCGAACGATTGCGAACCTTCCTGATAGCCGCCGAGGAGTTGAACTTCACGCAGGCAGCGCGTCGTCTCAACCTTTCGCAGCCGGCGATCAGCCAGCAGATCCGCGAGATCGAGGAAGACCTCGGGGTATCCCTTTTCGATCGCCGTGGGCGGACCATCCTGCTCACTCCGGCCGGAGAAAAACTGCGCCCGTTGGCCGATGCGCTCCTCAAAAACGTTTTGTCGGTACGCGAAGAACTGGAAGAATTCCGGGGCGTGCCCCAGGGCTCGCTTCAGATCGGCGCGGGAAATGCGGTCGGCATCTATCAGTTGCCCAGGGTACTCGGCCACTTCGCCCAGCTTTACCCCGGAATCCGTACCAGCCTCCAGATTGGGGATACCGTCAATATCCTGCGGGGCCTGAAGGATGGGAACCTTGATCTGGCCGTGGTGGAGGAAGAGCCTTCCTCCGAACAGCTCCAGGGATTGACGAAGATTCCCTACATCGAGGACGAACTCATCTTGATCTCTCACCCTGATCACGAGTGGGCGGGGCGCGGAACCATCGCTATCGAGGAGCTGGTCAAGGCCTGGTTCGTAGTCCGAAAGCCCAATTGTCCGATCAACATCCTGATCAAGAATCACCTCGCCGCTGCCGGCTTCGATCCGAACCGCCGAAACATTCGCTTCGAGTTCGGGAACACCGAGGGAATCAAGCGCACGGTCATGGCCGGCCTCGGGGTCGGCTTCGCCTCGAAATTCTCCGTCTTGAAGGAGATCAAAGCGAAGTACCTGGTGAAGGTGAACGTCGAGGGGCTCAAGATCGACCGAACCATCTGGCTCGTACACCCTTCTCAAATGCCTGAGGGGGGCCACCAGCAAGCCTTCTGTGAAGAGCTCTTGTCCGGAAAAGGCCTTCCCGACCTCGCCCTCGAATCCAGAGAATAAAAAGTCAGTAAAAATCGATTTTTTTGGTGAGGAGGGGAAGATGAATTTCGAGCGCCTGCACTCTTTCCTCATCGCCGCGGAAGAACTCAGCTTCACGCAGGCGGCGCGTCGCCTACACCTTTCCCAACCGGCGATCAGTCAACAGGTCCGGGAGATCGAGGATGACCTGGGGGTATCCCTCTTCGAGCGCCGGGGAAGGTCCGTGATTCTTACCCCGGCCGGAGAAAAACTGCGCCCGTTGGCCGTTTCGATCCTGCAGCAATTGCGGGAATTGCGCCGGAACATGGAAGAATTCCGGGGCGTTCCCCAGGGGGTGCTGAAGATCGGTGCGGGGGACAGCGTCGGCATCTACCTTTTGCCGAGGGTTCTCGGCTACTTCACTCAGCGTCACCCCGATATCCGTACCAGTCTTCAGATCGGGGAATTCTTGGGCCTCCTCAGGGGGCTGAAGGATGGGAACATTGATCTGGCCCTGATTGAAGAAGAGCCTTCCGCCGAACAATTGCAGGGCTTGAAGAAGATTCGTTTCATCGAGGACGAACTGGTCCTGATCGTCTCCCCGGCTCACGAGTGGGCGAAGCGAGGGACGATCAAGATCGAGGAGCTTGGCCAGGCCTGGTTCATCGCCAGGAAGTCCGATAGCTCGATCCGGGGCCTGATCAGAAATCGCCTCTCCGAGGCCGGTTTGGATCCGAATCGCCTCAACGTCCGCTTCGAGTTCGGGAACGCCGAAGGGATCAAGCGCTCGGTCATGGCCGAACTCGGGGTCGGCTTCGTTTCGAAGTTCTCTCTCATGAAGGAGATCGCCGCGAACTACCTGGTGAATATCGAGGTCGAGGGACTGAAGATCAAACGGACCATTTGGCTGGTTCATTCTTCACGGATGGGGGAAGGGAGCCATGAGCGCGCTTTCTGCGAAGAGCTCCTCGCCCAAAAATGGCTCCCTCCCCATCATCCCGATGTCCGGCCCGAAGGGGACTGAATCAGTGGTTCTGGCCGCAGCCGCAAGAACCTTCTTCTTCCGTGCCGAAAATCTCGAGCATGATCTCTTCCAGTGATTCCAAAGCCGTGGGAGAAAGGGCGATGCGGGCGATCGGCTCGACGCTGCCTTCCTCGAGATCGATCTCGACGTCCGACTGCTCACCCTCTTTGGAAAGGACGTCGAGGCAGAAGAATTCCAGCACGGGCGCCCCGCCGACGATTTTTAGCTCGATCTGGGTGGCGAAATCGGGCTTTCTGCGATCCACCAGCACTTCTTGCCCGCTCTTGGTCTTGGCCCGGATAAAGAGGTCTTCGTTCATTTTTCTCTCCCATTTCTCATGCGTTGACCTCTTTTCCATATCATCCGCTCCTTCGCTTGTCAAATCAGGGAGGACGAAATGAGGGTCGAATCGAAGGTGGTCGCCCTCGAGCGGAAAAGATCGATGACCTTCTCAAGGTCTGGCGACGGTGCTTTCAACGGGGCGATTCTTTCTTTTTCGAATTTCCGTTGTTCTGGCAAGCGTTCTCCCTGAGACTGGGAGTGGCGTTCTCTTCGAGGTGGATTCCTGAACTCGAGTTGCCCTCGCAGGAGTTGAAGTTGAGAGAGGGGGTGGCCCCGCTTCCGACTCGAATCCCGTAATCGTTCCCGTCGCAACGGTTGTTGTTGGCCTCGCCCCCGGCGTCGTTGGCATAGCGGATCCCCGTTTCCTTGTTGCCGGAGCAGACGTTGCGGCTCAGGAGCGGATTGGCGTTCTTGGCGACGTAGATCCCGAAGATCTCGCTGTCGGTGCAGCGGTTGCGGGACGCTTCCCCGCCGCCCCCCACCGAGTAGCTGATGCCGGAAAGGAAATTTTTGTCGAAGCGGTTGCGCGTGATGAGGGGAGAGGCCTTCGAGCCGACGTGGATGCCGAAGCACCGGTTTCGGTTGCTGTCGTTCTCGAAGGCTTTCCCGGTGGCGTTTTTGGCATAAACGATGCCGGCTTCGCAGTTCGTGATCAGGCAGTTGTCGATCGAAGCGTTCGTCGTGACGCGGATTCCGACCTGACGCCTGATCCCCATTCCCGTGATCTTGAGCCTGGAGATGGTGACGTTTCCCGAGCGGACCTGGATGACGTCACTTCGGTCGAGCGGGAAGATCCCGTCCCTCTCGTTCATTTCCCCTCGGAGGGTGAGGTTCCGGATGATGACCAGGTTCTCGACGTGGATGCCGCGGACGACGAGGACGTCGCCGGCCGAAGCCTTATCGATGAAGGCCTGAACCCCCTGGCTGGGTTCGATGAAAGTCGTCTTGGCTTGAGCGGAAAAAGTAAAAAGAAAAAAGAGAAAAAAGAGGACGTTGAAGACGTTTTTCAAAGGGCTTTTCGGACGCGCTGCAATAAAGAACGCGTGCCCGTCCAGGAGAAAGCTCCGGGAATCGTTTTTCCGTCTTTCGGAGGCTTGACCGGATAACCTTCGGCTATTTTGCCCCCCCTCTCGGGGGGCAATTCAGCGATTTCAAGCATTTTTCCCCCTCAAAGCGATCTTTTCGCCCAAAGAAGGAAAGCTTTCTCTCATTTCTCCTTCAGAGGCCATTTCGAAGTCGGCGAAATCGAAACCGGGCACCACCACGCAACTCACCAGAGTCCATCCTTCGCTCGAAACGGCGGCCTGCCAATGCTTCGCCGGGAAGAGAAACTGGGGGCTTTGAGCGGAAGCGATTTCCATTCCGAGTTTTTGCTCGTAATAGTTTCCCTCGAGGTCGATGCCCTTGAGGAGCAGGGGCGCGCCCCCGTGGTATAACCAGAGCTCGTCGCTCTCGACCCTGTGCCAGGCGGAGACTTCCCCCGCCTCCAGCAGGAAATAGATGGCGGTGGCCATCTCCCGCCCGCCGCGCAAGTCCACCCTTTCCTTCATTCGGTAGGTTTCTCGAAAGGCCCCTCCTTCCGGATGGGGCGACAAGCCGAGCTTTTCGATGAGGAATTCTTTCATATCGCCTGCTTCATTCTTCTTTTCGGGGGCTCAGCTCTGAGTTGCCTTCTCTTCGAGGCGTTGCCCCGCCGGTTGCTTTTTTTCTTCCCGGTTGAAGTAGCCCAGCATCAAGCCGAGGACGATGGCCCACAGCGCGGCCATCGTGATCTGGAAGTGTTCGGGCAAAAGGAAGGTGAGGGTGTGGGCAGGCACCCAGAAGATCGTCAGCAGGCTGATGGAACTCTTCAGGGATTTCCAGTTGATGGCTTCGAGCCCGGCCCACAGGCGAGCTTTGGGCAAACCGCGCAGGATCGAGGCGGGGGAGAAGCGGCATCGCGCGAGGTAGTCGTCCGAAAGCCGATGCCCGATCATCATGAAGGGGCCGAAAAAGGCGTTGACCAGGAAGGATTTGTAAAAGGCGAAGAAAAAGACGAACAGGCCGAAGGTCGGAAAATAGCCGTGTTCGATCAGAGATTTTGTCGCTCCGCTCCCGCCCAAAAAAGCGAGCTTCACGGAAATCCCGAGGATGGCCCAGGTCGGAAGCTTGCACAGGACTTCCATTTTATCCGTCTGCCAGTTTCCCCCCCGAAGCCTCGCCGCGATCCGATCTCCGAGTGTTCCGAGGATGGCGAACTGGATCGCCGCCGCGAGCAACGGCTCGCTCTTCAACCAGTGAACGTAGAGTGCGAACATGGTCCTCCCCTGTCTTCGGCGCAGCCTGGCATGCAGACTACATTATAGCAGTTCGCCCGGTTGGGCCCGAGAAAATCGGCCGCGAATCTCGAGTTCGAAGGCCAATTTTTCAGCGCAGGTCGAGCTCGGTGAAGACCGGCTGGTGATCCGACCCCTTGGCGGAAAGATCGATCCAGGACTCCTTGACCTTCAGGCTGGAGAGGATGTTGTCAAATCGCTTGTCCGCTTTGACATGGGAGTTGCCGTCGGCGATGTCGACGAGTTCGTCGAATCGATCCGAACCTTTCGAAACTTTTTTCAACTCGGCACGGGCCTGGTCGGGAGTCATTTTTTTTCCTTCTTTGTCGATGACCGACTTGTCTTTTGCTTCCCAGAAGGGGTTGAAGTCTTGTTGCAGCTTTCGCAAAGCCGCACGGTCACTGGCATCCTGGGCATTGCCTGCATTTTTTTCGTAGCGCTTTCGGTATTCCTCGACGCTGTCGGTTTGGTCCTCGAATTCGGCTGAATTCGCTCCTCCGCTGACCTTCTGGATGTTGAAGTTGGTGTTGAAGTCCCCGGTGATCACCACCTCGTAGCCCTTGGCGCGCTGTTTCTCGGCGAAATCGTCCAGGAAGGCCAGTTGTTTGGCGTTGAAATCGACGACTCCGAGGGTGAGGTGGGTGTCGATGAGGGTGATCTTCCTGCCGGAGGCCTCGATGTTCGAAACGAGCATTCCGCGTGCCTCCAGGCATTCAAAACTCTTCTTCTCCCCGTTCAGGACTTTCTTCAAGTAGAGGGAGAGGCGATCGCCCATCGAGACGGGATAATCGACGTGTCCGCCGGACTTGATGGGATAGCGGGAAAGAATGGCCTTGCCGGCCACGTCGGGGCGATCGAAGTAGGCCAGGTGCATGTTGAGCTCATGAGCGAGCTTCTCGGCGTTCTCGCGGCTGATTTCCTGCAGGCCGACGACATCGGCGCCGCCCTTGGCGATGTTGGTCTTGATGGAAAGGTAATCCTGGCCGCCGTTCAGGACGTTGTAGCTCATGATCCGCAGGGAGTCCCTCTTCGGCGGAGGCGGCGCGAGGGGGTTGCGGTAGATTCCGAAGGGGGCCACTATTTTGCTCGCCGCTTTCGCCCCCTCGGAAAACTCGTGCCCGAGGCGGGAAAAAACCGGAATTCTTTGAAGCTTGGAAACGAGGGACATGAGGCGCTCCTTTCCTTTTTCATTCTATCGGAGCGGGGAAGCAAAAACTTGCCTTTCAAGCTTAATCCATGCTTAATCGTTCTTTAATCAGTACCAAACACTGTGGCGACGCGGAGGCTTTTCCTCAAAGGGCCTTCCCGTGCGGATCAGGGGGGGGAATTGACTTGGGATGGAAAAATGCGTTATTATTCTTAATAATCGGAGTCGACAGAGAGGAAAGCATGGCTTCAGAAATTTCCAGCGTGGTCTATGCCGTCCGTTGCAATCGTTGCTCCTCCTTGAACGAGGTCATTCCCCTGCGGGAGACCGACAAGAAGGAGCTAAGTTGCGTTCATTGCGGGTCGAAGCTGCCCTATCCCTTCTCCAAATTCAATCCTTATGGGTGGAGAAAGGAATTCGTCTCCTTCAACTCGAACTGACGATTCACTCCAAGGATAACGTGAAGATCCCCGGGCGTCCTTCTTTTTCAGAGGCCAGGGGATTTTTATTGGGAGGACAGGCGCCGTCGAGGCAGACCCCGCAGAGTTCCTCGTCGTGAAAGCAGGTGCCCTTGTACTTTAGCCAGTAGTGGGTGTTCTCGGTGACGACGGACTTGGAGCCGTCGGTAGGGGCCATTTTGAGAAAGTAGAGGCTGCAGTGGAGGGCGCATTTCCCCTCTCCGGAAAGGGGGTAGATTCCCGAGAAACCGAAGGGACCGATCACGGCCAGGAAGTTGTTCCCCTCTATCCCCTCGCAACCCTCGCTCCATTCCGCGCTGCGAACCGACTGCGGCCGCTCGAGCCTTTTTCCCAAATAAAGCGATTCGATCATGGCCCCTCCTTTTTTCAAACCCCATCAATGTACCATACTTTCGCTTGCCGATTGGAAGGATGGCTGGCAGAATGGGAAAAAGGGGGATTTTCGATGAGAAGAATTCTGGTTTTCGCCTGCCCCGTCCTAGCCCTGTTCTTTATTGACGCTCCGGCTTTTTCCTCGGATCCCCGAACTTCCTTTTTTCAGCGCTTTCCCAATGCCGACCTGGGGGTCCTCAAGAGCGAAAAGGAAATCTGGGTCGGGAACGACGGCCGCTATCGCGAAACCGTTCGGGAAAAGCGGGAGATGCTCAATGAGCGCTCCAAGGAGCGATACTCCGAGGTCCAGGTTCCCTACGAACCCGGCAAGCAAGTGCTTTCGATCCTCGATGCGATGACCACCTCCCCGGACGGAAAGGTCCTCTCGGTCGAAAAGAACGCCATGAAGGACAGCCATCCCTACGCGGATTACCCTGCCTACGACCGCACCATGGTGAAGACCTTCACCTTCCCCGGCACCTCCCCCGGGGCTCTCACCGAATACGCCTTCTCCCTCCAAAGCGACCGGGTCATGCTGGACGGCGCTTTCGCGGACTCCTTCATGATGCACCGCATTCAGCCCTCCCTGTCGGCCTCCTACACCCTCCACCTCTCTCCCGGCCTGAACCTGAAATACCGCGTCCTCAACCCCGATAAAAACCTTCCCGTTTCTTTCACTTCCGGCAAGGAAGGTGAGAACAGCGTTTTACGCTGGTCGACTCAGAACTTCGGGCACGTCCGCTACGAACCGGGAATGCCTCCCTGGGGGGACCTGCTCCCGCGCCTGCTGCTTTCCACCGCTTCCGACTGGTCCCAGTGCGCCGATTGGTTCTTGCGTCTGAACGGAAAGAACACCGAGCCGACCCCCGTGATCAAGGAACTGGCGGAGAAATTGACCCGGGGCCTGACCACTCCTTCGGACAAGACCAGGGCCATCTACCACTGGGTCGTCGGAAACATTCGCTATGTCTACGTTTCCATGGGCTTCGCGGGCTACGAGACCCAGAGCGCCGAGGAGATCCTGCGCGATCGCTACGGCGACTGCAAGGGCGGCTCGAGCCTCCTTCTGGCCCTCCTGAAAGCCGCCGGAATTCCCGCCTGCTATGCCTTCCTCGCCACGAACGACCAGCCGAAGGTCGTGGAGGACATCCCCTCCATGTACCAGTTCAACCATTGCATCGTGGCCGTGAAGCAGAACCAGAAGGAATGGCTCTTTCTCGACTCGGTCGGAAAAACCACCCGTTTCGGCACCCTTCCCTCGATGGATCAAGGGGTGAAGGCCCTGGTCCTCGACTCGAAGAAACCGATTTTCGTTTCGATTCCCATTTCAAACGGACGCACCGAATTCTCGGAAGAGGAGCGGGAGGTTTCCCTGGATGAGAAGGGCGATGCCCTGGTTTCCGTTCGCCGCCGCTTCGGGGGCAGCGAGGAATCCGGCGAGCGCGGCTTTTACCAGGCGCGCAGTCCCGAGCAGATCAAGATCAGCTTCCAAAAAGAGGCCCTGCAGTACGCGGCCGGCAGCGAACTGCTCGATTTCTCCCTGGGCGATCCGAGAAACCTGGAAAAGCCCTTTTCCTGCCGCTTCCGCTACCGCGCCCGCGAAAACGCCATCCGCGCCGGGGACATCCTGGTCTTTCGCGTCCCCGGCTTCTCGACCGGAATGTACCTGTTCGATCCCACCGAGCGCATCCACCCCGTGAAGGCGGAAAATGGAAAATACCTGGAACGCGCGCGCATCACCGTTCCCGTCGGCTATCGAGTCCGTTACCTTCCCAAGCCGTTGCACCTCGATAGCCCCTTCGTTTCCTTCAAAGGAAACTATCGCCTCGAGGGAAACGTCGTTCTTTTCGAGGCCTTGATGGAGTACAAGGCGGCCGATCTGGCAGTCGCGGATTACCGGAAGACGCGCGAGCTTTATCTCAAGCGCGCTCGCTTCGGCAAGGAGATGATCGTTTTTGAAAAAAGAAGGTGATTTTTCGCTCATGCTAGAAGCCCGCGTCCCCGCCCTGGAGGAACCGGAAAGTAACTGGTTCTCCCTGATCCGGATCGCTTTTTTCCTGGGGGTTTCCTTTGCCGGGCTCGCCCTCATCTACGGAAGCTTGATTTTCTTCCTGCCCGAAGGGGCGATGAGCCGCTTCGACGCAGCCTTTCAGGGAATGAGCTTTTTCTGGCTGCTTTGTTGCGCCTTCTATTTCTGGGGAGCCATCGAGAAGAAGACCCTTCCGGAAATGGGCCTTTCCCTCAAGGGCACCGATCTCATGGCCGGCATCTCCATCGGGCTGTGCGCCATCCTGCTGCTTTACGGACTCGGCTTCGTCTTCAACCTCATCGACCTCGCCCCCCTGAAGAGTGGAATCTTGCCGGCCTTCGGCGGGGCGTTGGGCTTGGCGATCGCCCTGGCCCTCCTGGAGGAAATCCTTTTCAGAGGCTACCTTTTCCAGACCCTGCTATCCGATATGCCCCACTGGCTGGCCGCGGCCATCGCGAGCTTCCTTTTCGCCCAGGTCCATTTCCTCCGCCAGGGCAACCTCCAAGAACTCTTGCTGCCCTTCCTGGGCTTCTTTCTCGCCGGACTTTCCTTGTGCTACGCCACCTGGCTGACGGGAAACCTGTCGCTGGCGATGGGGCTCCATTTCTCCTGGCTCTTCGCCCTTTCCCTGTTCGAACGCCTGGGAATCTGGAGCTATCCTCAGTCCTTTCTGACGGGAAAGGGTAACCCCTTGACAGGTTTGTTGGGAATCGTCGCCGTCCTGGTGATATCCGCCGCCCTGCGCTACGTCTACGGGGCGCCCCTCAGTTCAAAGGGAGTTCGAAAATAAAGGTCGCGCCCTTTCCGAGGCCTCGGCTGGAAAGGCCGATGGTCCCTCCGTGGGCTTCCACGATGCCCTTGGCGATGCTCAATCCCAATCCGGTTCCTCCCGCCGTCCGAGTCAGGCTCATGTCCAGCTGGGTGAAGCGGTTGAAAAGCTTCTTTTGGTCCTCCGGGGCGATCCCGA
>DOBT01000143.1 GCA_003503675.1 Cyanobacteria bacterium UBA8530
GAAGATGTTAAGGGCGATCAGGAAGGAGAGCGGGCTGCGGATGAAGGGTTTGATGGCTTCGAACATCATATCCGGCACGCTCTGGTCGACCAGGAAGTTGGTGAGGGCGAAGGCCGCTCCGATGACCATGAAGATGCCGCCTACCAGCACCATGCTTTCCCGTAGGACGTGCGGGAGGTCTTTGGTCAGGGAAAGGTCGCGGTAAACGAAGACTTCCACGATCAAGGCGTAGAGGGCGATCACCACCGCCGTCTCTCCCGCCGTGATGAGGCCGCCGTAGATGCCGCCGAAGATCNNAAGATGCCGCCGTAGATGCCGCCGAAGATCACGAAGGGAATGGGGATTTCCCAGGCGGCATCCTTCAGGGCCAAGATCGCTTCCTTGGCGTCAAAGGCGATGCGGGGGACTTTCGCCTTGCGCCCGAGCCAGAAGCAAAGGAGCATGGCCAGGGAGAGGTCGAGAATGGCTGGGACGATGCCCGCCACGAAGAGCTTGTTGACGTCGACCTGGGCGATGACCCCGTAGATGATGATGGGCAAGGACGGGGGGAAGAGCATGCCTCGGCTGCCGCCCGTGGTCAGGAGGCCGAGGGTGAATTTTTCCGGGTAGCCTTCCTTGAGAAGGGCGGGAAGGAGGATGCCGCCGAGGGCGACGATGGTGACCCCCGATACCCCCGTGAAGACGGTGAAGAAGGCACAGCCCACCAGGGCGACCACGGAAAGCCCGCTCGGAACCCAGCCCAGAAAGGCCTTGGTCAAGCGGATCAAGCGATTGGCGGTTTTTGCCTCCGCCATGAGGTAGCCTGCCAGGGTGAAGAGGGGAATGGCGATGAAGAGCGGGGTCTCGGCGATCCGGTAGATCTCGCCGACGGCGATGGCCAGGCTGTTGAAGTCCCCGTAGGACATCCAGAAGCCCAGGAGGGCGATGGCCAGTACCAAAACGAAGATGGGGAGGCCGAGGGCCGTCAGGGCCGCCAGGCCCAAGGAAAGGGCAACAGTCATTGGGCTTCCCCTTCGGGTGAAAAGATCGAGGAAAGGTTATCCAGGGCGGAAAGCAGGAAACGGCCGCTCATGACCGTGAAGGCGACGGGCAGGATGAGCTGAACCTGCCAGCGGGCCAGGTTCAGGAAACCCGCCATTCCGCCGCTTGCGGCCTCCTGCCGGACGAACACCACCGTGACCGCCGCCAGGATGCCCACCACCAGCGCGGCCGCGAGATCGACCAGGATATCGGTGATCTTTTTGACGCGCGGAGAAAGCAATCTGGGGAGGACGTCCATGTTGAGGTGGCGATCGGCGCTGGTCGCCATGGTTCCGCCGATCATTGCCGTCCATAGGACCAGATGGCGCAAGCAGGGATCGATCCATCCCTGTCCCTGGTGGAAGAGGTTCCAAAGCAGGATCTGGGTCGTTCCGAGCAGCAGCATGGCGGACATGAGGACGACGATCACGCAGGACTCGAGGGCCTTGACATGGCGATCGAGTTGATGGAAAGGCTTCAGCCAAAGGACAACTCTTTCGGAAGGCTGTTCTTGGGCGTTCCCCATCGAGGTCTCTTCTTTTATCTCTAGCGTGGCGACCTCCATCAGCGCATGACCAAGGAGCGGACCTCCTTGAGCATGGAGGCCGAGAATAGTTTGCCGGCGAGACGATCCGCAGCCCGACCGCTCGCGGCCAGGAAGTTCTTCTGCTCGGCGGGATTGGTGAGCGAGGTGACCGTGATGCCATGGCGTTTCAGGGTCCCGATGGCGGCTTCGTTCTCGACGCGGCTGCGGCGCACGATCGCCGTGGAGGTCTTCAAGGTTTCCTCCTTGAGGATCTTCTGGAGATCGGGCGACAAATCATCCCAGGCCTTCTTGGTCACGGTGATGCCGCTGTTGCTCATGGTGAGCTTGAGGTCGAGCATGTACTTCACCTTGGACTGCCATTGCAGAGCGAGCAGGGCCAAGGGGGGGCAGTAGACGCCGTTGACCATCCCGGTCTGCAGGGAGGTCATGACGTCGGTGATGGCCATGGGCTTGGGAGTGACGCGCATTTCCTTGAAGGACTCCTCGGCGAGGGGATCCCCGGCCCACATCCACATCTTGACGTCGGCCACGTCCGAGAGGGAATGGATCGGCTTGTTGGTGAAGAGGTAGACGAAGCCCGTCTCGGACCAGCCGAGCATGACGAAGCCTGCCTTCGAGATCTCCCCGGCGAGGCGATTCTTGAGGCGGGCGCCTACCCGATCGACCGTCACATAGTCCTGGTAATGGAAGGGGAGTTCGAGCAGGCGCACCGGGGTGGCGATCTCGCCGAGCCCCAGCCCGGTGAGAGCCGCTCCCTGGAGCTGGCCTTGGCGAAGCTTGCGGATGACGGCGATTTCGTCCCCCATCACCCCGCTGGGATAGAGCTTGAGCTTGAGCCGGCCGTTGGTCCTTTCCTTGAGGCGGACGTTCAGGAAGTTCATTTCCTCCGTCCAGGAAGAGCCCGGAGGAGTGAGGATCGCGAACTTGAGGACCTTGGTTTGTTCGGCCTGGGCCGGAAGGTTGGTGAACGTCGCCGTCAGGGCGATCGCCCCGAGAAGGACTTTGGCGAATCTTTTCATGCCGGAATTGCTCCTTTTTAAAAGAACTCCTGGGTTTTGTCGAGCAAGCTTTTCGCCTTGCGTTTGGCGATTCCACTCGTGAGCCGCTCCCCGGGAAGAATGTCGAGCGGAGCTCCGAGCACCTTTTCCAGGGTCTTTCTGAAGAGGGCTTCGTCCTGGACGGCGACCGCGTAGTAGTTGGCGAAGTAGACGTCCCCCAGGAGGAACTTGCCTCCGGAAAGGGCCGCCATTCGTTCGTAGTGCTGGCGGGCTTTCTCGGGGTCGCCTCCGAGGGTGCTGGGCCGGCCGGCATGGAAGACGATGAAGAACAGGTGGGCGCCTCCGTAGTAGAAGGACTCGTCGAGTTGGATGACCCTGTCCATCATCGCGGCCACGAAGGGCAGTTCCACCAGGCGATCGGGGTCGTCCTGGGAGAGCATGATGAGGTTGCCCCAGTTGAGGGCGGTCCAGAAAAGGCCCGGAACGTCTTCCTTCGAGAAAGAGGAAAGGGACTTCTCGAAATCGTCGAGGCGATGGTTGTTCAGGGCTTCGGAGAAGCTTTTCTTTTCCCGGAGGGCTTCCTTGCCGTAGTCGAGGCCGCGCAGATAGAGCGATTTTGCTCTTTGGACGGTCACGGGCGAGGGCATTTCCTCGGGGCTGTAGGGCTCCTCGACGAAGCCGGTGGTGAAGCTCGCGAGCATCTGGCTCAAGAGGACCTTCAGCTGCTTGTTGCCCGGATTGGCCCTGGCGAGGCCCTCGACGAGCTTGAGGTCGGCCGGAAGGGCCGCACGGGCGATCTCGAAGTCCGGTTCATCGTAGAAGGCGCTCATCGCGTCGGGAATCATCCAGTCCGCGGTGGTGTCGATGGCTGTTCGCTTCATCCAGCCGCCGCATCCCACGAGGGACAAGGCGGAAATCGCCAGGCAGGTGGCCAACGCCGTTTTCTTCATCAATTTATTCATGCTTCCCCCACTTGGAATGCGGGCAAGGGAGAGGCTATCATGCTTTTTCGTTGCGCGTCAACTCTGCCTCCGCAGCGCTTTCGGCCTTTCCATACCCCCTTCGCGACGAAAGACCCGGCTTTCACCGGGTCTTTCGTCAGAGCATGTGTGACGGGGGTAACTTCGGTCGATTTTAGTATTGGCCGTATTGGCTGCCGATTTGGGTTCCGTAGGCGGCCTGAGTGTTGTCGGGGGTGATGCTGGCCGTCACGTCGTCCGAGTGCTTGCTCGCCTTGACTTCGATCTGCTTGGATTCGCCGGCGGAGAGGGAAAGCGATTGCTGCTGGCTCTCGGCCGTTTCGCCCTTGAGGGTGAAGGTGATGTTCAGGGTACCGGAAGCGGGGGTCTGGGAGCTGTTGGTCACCATGATGGTTCCAGTNNTTTCTTCCAGAGCCAAATACCGGAGGTGTCCTTGCTCATCACGTTGGCGGTCAGGACGTTGACGGGCTGGTTCATGGTGTCGTTGGGATTATAGCTGCCGGTCTGGGTATTCTGGTTGTTCGAATAAGCGTCGGCGGGGTTGTTGTTGAAGTCGCCGATGGTCGAACCCGTGTCGTAGTTCTGCGGATCGTTCAGGCCGGTGTCGCTGACGGGGTTGCCGCCGCAGCCGAGGCAGGAGAGGGAGAGGACGATGAGGCCGGCGAGAAGGATGATCCTGGATTTATTCAACTGCTTCGACATTTGGTGCCTCCCTTTCAAACAATGCTCTTAACACTATATGGACAGTTGGGAGGGAGAACTTGCGGCTTTCCGGATAAGGCCGGGTTAAGCATGAATGAATCTCAGGTCAAATCTGCGGCACGAAGAAAAACCCGGCTTTCGCCGGGTCTTTCCTCAGAGCATGTCAGACGGGGATGAGGGGCTACGAAAGGCCTGTGATTAATAGGTACCGGTTTGGCTACCGTACTGCCCGTTGCCGTAGCCGGTGCCGGTCTGGGTGTTGTCCTGGGTGACGGTGGCCGTCACGTCGTCGGAATGCTTGGTCGCCTTCACTTCGATCTGCTTGGATTCACCGGCGGCGAGGGAGACCGACTGGGTTTGGGTCTCGACCGTCTCGCTCTTGAGGGTGAAGGTGATGTTCAGGGTGCCGTATACCGCGGCCTGGGAGGTGTTGGTCACCATGATGGTTCCAGTAGCCTTCTTCCAGAGCCAAAAACCCTTGGTGTCCTTGTTCATCACGTTGGCGGTCATGGCGTTGACGGGTTGGTTGGCGTAAGGATCGACGTAATTGGGATCGGGGGTCGGGGTGACGATGGGGTTGTTGTTGAAGTCGCCGGTGTCCGAACCGGTGTCGGAGATTTGATCGTCGATCATCCCGGTATCGGTGGCGGGATTGCGGGCGCAGCCGAAGCCGGAGAGGGAAAGGACGAGGAGTCCGGCGAGAAGGATCAGGGTGGATTTATTCAAGCGCTTCGACATTTTGTGCCCCCTTTCAAACAATGCTCTTAACACTATATGGACGAAACGTCGAAAGATCTTGCGCCTCTCCGGATAAGGCCGGGTTAAGCATGGATGAACCTGAACCTAAGCTTTTTTTGCTACGCGGGAAACGAAGGATGAAGGGGCGAGCGCCCCCGGGTTTCCTCGAAAAAGAGCCCGCAGGTAGAGAAAACTCGAGTTGCGGGCTCTTATCAATAAACCTACCCTTCGGCGACGGCCTGGATCGCCTTGATGATCGGGACGTAGCCCGTGCAACGGCAGAGTACCCGTTTCAGGGCCTGCCTTATCTCCTCTTCGGTGGGATGCGGGTTGCGATCGAGCAGGGCCTTGGCGGTCAAGAGCATGGCCGGGGTGCAGAAGCCGCACTGAACCGCTCCGTACTCGAGGAAGGCCACCTGGAGGGGATGGGGCTCTTTTTCGGTGCCCAGTCCTTCGATGGTCAGCACTTCCGCCCCTTCCATCTTTTTTCCCTTGATCAGGCAGGCCTGAACGGAAGCTCCGTTGAAGAGCACCATGCAGACGCCGCACTTGCCAACCGAGCAGCCGCACTTGGTCCCGGTGAGAGAAAGCTTGTCGCGCAGGACTTCCAGCAAGTTGGTGTCTTCTTCCGCCTCGATCGCCACTTTTTTGCCGTTGACGGTGAAATTGAGGATCATGCGGGGGCTCCTTCTTTCTGCATGGCGTGGAGGACTCTGGCGGGGGTTGCCGGGATGGTGCGCACGCGGGCGCCGGTGGCCTGGAGGATGGCGTTGGCGATCGCCGGGGCCAAAAGCTCGCAGGTGGGCTCCCCGATGGTCTTGGCCCCGAAGGGGCCCGCCGCATCCGGGTTCTCGATGATGATGGGGACGATCTCGCCGATCATGCGGCTGTCCGGAATGTGGTAGCCGTTGAAATTGGGGTTCTTGGTGACTCCCTTTTCGAGAATTACCTCTTCGGTCAGGCCGTAGCCTGCCCCCATGGTGACCCCGCCGTAGATCTGCAGTTCGACCTGTTGCGGGTTGAGGGCCATTCCCACGTCATGGGCGGCTACCGCCCGCAATACCTTGGTTTCGCCCGTTTGGTTGTTTACTTCCACTTCGACTCCCTGGCAGGCGTAGACGTAGGTGAAGTAAGCGTCGCCCTGGCCGGTGTGTTCGTCCCAGCTGACCTTGGGGGCGTTGTGCCAGCCGAAGGCGTAGAGGCTCTTCCCGGCATTCAGGGTGGCTTTGATCGCTTTTTGCAGATCGGGCTGCTCGGAAAGGTTCAACCTCTCCTTCAGCTGTAGGCAGGCATGACGCACGGCGTTGCCGCCCATGATAGTGCAGCGCGAGGCCACGGACGGTCCCCCGTCCGCGATGGAGCTGGTGTCACAATCGAGAAAAACGATCTTTTCCAGCGGAATCCCCAGCTCTTCCGAGACGATCTGGCTGAAGACCGTGCGAAGTCCCTGGCCGTTCTCGGCAACCCCCGTGGAGACGATGGCGGAGCCGTCTTCGAGCAGGTTGACCACCGCGCCCGTGGCATCCACCCCTTCCGCTCCCAGCGCCACTCCCCGGTAGGAGCAGGCGAAACCGCGGCCCCGCGAAAAAACGGGGTTTGCATTTTGCTCCAGGGGCTTCTTGTTCAATTCGGCGAGTACGGCATCCAGAGCTGGCTCCAGGCTCACTACATGCTTCAGGGTTTGGCCGGTGGCCGTTTCCCCGCCTTGCTGGTAGAAGTTCTTTTTGCGTATCTCCGCGGGTGAGATTTTCAGTTCTGCGGCCAGTTCGTCCATCAGGGATTCGGAGGCGTAGACGATTTGGGGCGAGCCGAAGCCGCGGAAGGCTCCGGTATAGGTGTTGTTGGTGTGGTAGGCGTAGACGTCGGTCTTGACGTTGGGGACGGTGTAGGGGCCCGTGGCCTGAACGACCGAACGCCAGGTCACGAAGGTGCTCATCGAGGCATAGGCCCCGCCGTCCGCGACGATCTCGATCTCCATGGCGGTCAAGGTTCCGTCCTTCTTCGCCCCCACCTTGTAGTGAAGGTAGTAGGGGTGGCGCTTGTAGGACTCGACGAAGGATTCCTCGCGGGTGTTGACCAGTTTGACTGGTTTTCCTGTCTTGAGGGCCAGCAGTGCGGCTCGTGCGCAGACGATGGAGGAGGACTCGTCCTTGCCGCCGAAGCCGCCGCCGAGTTCACCCTGGATGACGCGAACCTTGGCGAGCGGCAGTCCCAGCACCCGGGCGACGACCCGCCTGGTGGAGAAGGGGTGCTGCATCGAGCCGTAAACGGTGATTCCTCCATCGGGTTGGGGAACGGCTACCGCCGCCTCGGGCTCCAGGTAGGCGTGCTCCTGGAACTGCGTCTGGTAGTCCCGTTCGAGGACGACGTCGGCCGCAGCGAAGCCTTCGGATACTTCGCCCTTTCGCAGGACGTGGTGAACGATCTCGTTGCCTTCGGGATGGATGGATAGCTCGCTTTTCCTGGCTTCGCGGGGATCGAAGAGGCCGGGCAATTCCTCGTAGGAGACCACGATCCTCTTGGCGGCCTCGCGGGCGATTTTCTCGCTTTTGGCGGCCACCAGGGCGATCCCGTCCCCCAGATAGCGGACGATGTCCGAGATGATGACCGGTTGGTGCGGGTTGAGGGCGCCGAAACGGGGATTCCCGGGGATGTCTTCTTCCAGCATGATCGCCTCGACACCGGGCAGTTGGGCGCCTTCGACGTCGATCGACTTGATGCGGGCGTGGGGGAAGTCGGCCCGCTTCACGGCGGCGAAGAGCATCCCCTCGAAGGAATGGTCCGCCGTGTATTTGGCCTTGCCGAGAACCTTGGGCCAGCCGTCCACCCTCCGGACGGATTTGCCGACGCAAGTGAGGTCTTTCTTCTTTTCCGAATTCCCCTTTGAATCCATGTTTTCGCGCTCTCCTTTTTTAAAGGCCAAGGACTTGGCGGACGTTTTCGAGCTTCGGCTCGATGGAAAAAGGCTTTCCCGCCGCTTTGACGGCGCTGGCCACGTCCTTGAGCCCGTTGCCGGTCACGATGGCGACGATCGATTCGTCTGGATCGAGCTTCTGCTGCTCGATCA
Source organism: Cyanobacteria bacterium UBA8530 (assembly GCA_003503675.1). Lineage (GTDB taxonomy): Bacteria > Cyanobacteriota > Sericytochromatia > S15B-MN24 > UBA8530 > UBA8530. Next base: position 8,053 of record DOBT01000143.1, read on the forward strand.
ATTTTTTCAAGCCGGCGATGCTCGTCGCCCCCGCGGGTTCGGCGAAGACGCCGCCATGTTTTCCAGTATAAGCGATGGCTTCGAGGATTTCCTCGTCGCTCACGGAAAGGGCGAAGCCCTTGGAATTCCTGATGTCGCGCACGGCCATCATGCCGTTGCGGGGGATCGAGACGGAAATGCTGTCGGCGAGGGTCTCGGCCTTCACCGATCGAATGACCCCGTCGCCTTCGAGGGCATTCATTATCGAGGCCGAGCCCTCGGCCTGCACCGCGATCAACTGGGGGATGTGATCGATCATCCCCATTTCTTTCAGATCGTAAAATCCCTTGTATACCCCGGAAACGATGCAGCCGTCTCCCACGGAAACCAGGACTTTGTCCGGCGCATTCCAGTTCAACTGCTCGCAGATCTCGTAGGCCACCGTCTTCTTGCCTTCGACGAGATAGGGATTGTACGCGGTGTTGCGGTTGTACCAGCCGAAAGCGTTCGAGGCTTCGATGGCGAGGTCGAAGGCGTCGTCGTAGGTGCCCTTGACGGCGAAGACGGTGGCCCCGAAAACCATGAGCTGAGCGATCTTCGCGATGGGAGCCGCTTCTGGCAAGAAAATGATGGTCTCGAAATCAAGGCTCGAGGCGGCGGCGGCCCCGGCCCAGGAGGAGGCGGCGTTGCCCGTCGAAGCGCAGGTCAGGATCTTGGCGCCCGCCTCGACGGCCTTCAGGAGGCCGATGGCGCTGGCGCGGTCCTTGAGGGAGGCGGTGGGGTTGCGGCCGTCGTCCTTGACGAAGAGTTTTTTCAGTCCCAACTCTCTTCTCATCTTTTCGACCGGATAAAGCGGGGTCCAGCCCACTTGCAAAGGGGGATTGATGGGCCGCTCCTTGATGGGCAAGAGCGGGGAGTAGCGCCAGAGGCTGGGATCGCGATCGGCCTTGAGGGATTCCCGGTTGATCGAGATCTTGTCGTAGTGGTAGAGGACCTCGAGGATCCCCTCGACGCCGCAAGCCGGACAGGTGTACCGGACGGAGTTTTCCTGGTGTTCTTTTCCGCATTTCAGGCAGCGAAGAGCCTTGATTTGTTCCATCTTCTTTCCTCTCGCGATTTTTTTCATTGTAAGGGTGGTGAAAAGAGGGGTCAAGCGACCTCCGCGGCTGTATAATGGGAAAGGCAATCGCCCGTGATTCGAAGGAGAAAGCGATGAAAAAGAACTACGTCTACGGTCCGACTTTCGAGGAGATGCTCCATCCCGAAAAGATCGAGCCGGAGATCCGCAAGAAGGCCCTCGTGGCCCGCGAGAAAGATATCCTGGATCCCATCAACCTCTACAACATCACCTGGAAGAAGCCCAACGGCCAGGTCCACTACGTGGTGATCCCCAAGGCCATCACCGGCGTCGACGCCAACATCGTCGTCATGAGCGGCAACCACTTCCCCACCGGCTGCCACAAGGTCGGCGCCACCTACTCCGTCACCATGGAATACCAGCTCAAGGGTTTGATCGATCCCGACGAAGACACCTTGGTCTACCCCTCGACCGGCAACTACGGCATCGGCGGCGCCTGGGCCGGTACCAGGATGGGTTACGATTCCCTCGTCCTCCTGCCCCTCATGATGAGCAAGGAGCGATTCGAGAAGATCGATTCCTTCGGCGCCCGTTACATCAAGACCCCCGGCTGCGAGAGCAACGTCAAGGAGATTTACGACGAGTGCAAGCGCCTGGCGGCTGCCTCCCCCAAGAACAAGATCCTCAACCAGTTCGAGGTGATGGGTAACTATCGCTTCCATTACTACGTGACCGGCAATTCCCTGGTCGAGGCCGTCAAGGATCTCCAGAGCAAGGGCATCGGCAACGGCCGCGCCGCCGCCTTCGTTTCCTCCATGGGCTCCTCCGGCACCATCGCCGCCGGCGATCGCATGAAGCAGGAATTCTACGACGCCAAGATCGTCGGCCTGGAGCCGACCCAGTGCCCCACCATCTACAACAACGGCTACGGCGGCCACGACATCCAGGGCATCGGCGACAAGCACGTCACCTGGATCCACAACACCCAGAACATGGATGCCATCATGTGCATCGACGACATGGAGTGCAAGAAGGGCCTGCAGTTGTTCTATGATCCCGCCGGCTTCGAGTACCTGGTCAAGGAAGCGGGCGTCGACGAGAAGCAGATGGAGGAACTCCAGACCCTCTTCGGCATCTCCGGCATCTGCAACATCCTGGGTGCCATCAAGACCGCCAAGTACTACGGCCTCACTTCCAGCGACAACGTGGTCACCGTGGCGACCGACTCCATTGACCGCTACTACTCGGTGATGAACGACCTCACCGCAGAGTTCGGGAAGATGGACCGCACCATGGCCGCCGTTCGCCTCAACTCGATCTTCTACGGAGCCAAGCTGGACTGGATCCAGGAAGCGAGCGTTCACACCCGCAACCGTTGGCACAACCTCAAGTACTACACCTGGATCGAGCAACAGGGCAAGACCATCGAAGAACTCAACGCCCAGAAGAGCCAGGAATATTGGTTGAAGCAACAGGAAGGCGTCAAGGAGTTCGACGCAAAATTGACGCAAGCCCGCAAGAGCGCCGTCACCGCCTACTGCTAAGAAAAGATAAAGGGGACGAAAAATTTTTCGTCCCCTTTTCGATGCCTTTCCATGTTAACGAAGCTTAATTTTCGAGGGGAATATGAGCGAAACTCCTAAAATCTCTTCCAAGGTCGACTTCTTTCGGCCGCAAACCTGGCAAAACGGAGAGTTGAAAAAGGAAATCGAAGCGGAATCAGCGGTACCGGAAGATACCAGACTTTCGGGAGGCTGGGGGTCGGCCTACAACCCCCAGGATCTGGATGTCTACAAGCAGTCCCTGGAGGGAAAGCCCCTCAAGAGCTATGACCCCGAGGGCTTCTTCAAAAGGATCGGCCTCCCCGACAACATAGAGTCATCCGGGCGCGGGGACGTAGAGATGCTGAAGGCCGCCGCGAAGATCGCCTACAAGCCCGAACCCACCTACATTCCCGCCCCGACTTGGGTGGCGGGCCCCGTCCAGAAGGTGCTCCTGGCCCTGGGGAAAGTCTTTCCCGGCTTCGTGAAGGGCATCGACGAATTGATCGATTCCACCATGGTCAAGAAGAGGGAGAAGCCCGATCAAACCGACCCCTTTCCCTTCGGCCGCGAAGAAGACGTCGTGAAGGGAGCCAAAACCGAGCTGCCTCTCAGTCAGCGCTATTTCGGGCTTTCCGCCCAGCTATCCCGTCAACACGCCTGGGCGGAGGGGGTGCATGAAGGCAGCGTTAAGCCCACGCCGGGGAGGCCGGCGGAGAACTTCGGGACCTACGACGTCGCCCTCAAGATGGGCTTCACCGAGGAGCAGGCCAAGCGGATCGCCGAGTCCGACAATGCCGTGGACACCGATCAGACCCATTATCTGCAGAACGGCAGGCCGAGAATCACCAAGGCCGGTTCGGGCGGGGATAACGGGGATCTGCACTGGCATTTCAACCGCGCCCCCGAAGGCCGGGAGGATACCCGGATCACCGCTGCCCGTACCCACCTGGAAAGGGCGGTGAAGTTCGCGAAGGAAGGCTACTGCGAGGCTGCCGAGCGTGAACTCGGAATCGGCCTGCACAGCCTTCAGGACATGTTCTCCCATGGCCAGATCAACCCCTTCAACCATTCCCTGCTCGGGGATTTCCCCGACATGGTCGAGGCCAACCCCGTGGGGATGTACGATACCGCGCTGGCCACCGAGGGCTACCTGAAATGTTTCGCCCGGGAAGTGGGGATAAGGCCCCTCGTTTCCGCAACTCCGCACGTCGAGGGCTCGAAGGGCTTGATGGCGATGGCTTTGCCGAGCATCGAACCGGCCAAGTGGTCGCTGATCCAGAACCTGGTCCGTGGGGACGCCTCTCCGGAGCAGCAGTTGGTCTTGGCGAAGCGTCTCGCGAATTGCCCCAAAGAGTTATTGAGCTTCCTGTCCGAGCGGGGGGTGACGCTTTTCCTCGGGAAGCAAGGCACCCGTGCGACCGATCTCGGCTTCGGCCTGGATCTCGACCAAGACGGCAAGATCTCGAATGACAAGTGGGTGGACGTCAACCAGGACGAAAAGAAGCAGGCCTACGAAGTGGAGGACAAGCTGGCCGATGGGCGGAAGTGGTCCGAGCTCCCCGCGGCCTACGACGACGAAAAAGAACAGCTCTTCCTGTCTTCGGACTTGTTGGGGGATTCCGCAAAGCTGGATGCGGCCCTGCACCACGAAATCCTTCATGCCATCGACGGTGCCCTCACCGGGGATAAAGTCCTCGGGGAAGAGTGGAAGGCCTATCGAACGAAAGTCTTCGATCTCGCCCGAAGGGAGGGGCGCGTTTCCTTCGACCAGAATCTCGACGAATATCTGGCGCAATGAACGAAGGGGCCGTCAATCGACGGCCCCTTGGCGATTCGGTCTTATTTCACCAGTTCCGGCTGGTAGATGCCTTTCCATTCCTGGGCGATCTTGCCGGGGGGCATCTCGCCCTTGGTCAGTTTCTTGACCCAGGGATCGAAGGGATCGGCTTCCAGGTCGACGCCCCGGACGGTCTTGTTGAGGAAGCGGATGAAATCGAGGGCGTCCATGAGGGGCAAGCCCTTGAACCTTTCCGCCAGGCCCTTTTCGAGGGCTTCGGGGCTGATTTTTCCGTCCATCAGGGCCTGCACCATGGGATCGTTGGCCGGGACACCTTCTCCGACCTTGCCTTTGAAGAAGAAGTTCAACTGGTTGACGGTTCCCAGGGCATTCTGGAGGGCGCCGGCGTTCTTGGCGCTCTTCTTCTTCTTCTCGACCACCTTTTCGAGGGCGACGTCCGGGCTTTTGCCCGAAACGACGGCCTTGAGCATGGCCATCATGGCCTCGGCCATGTCTTCGGGGGAGGCGCCGACATCCTTCATCTGGTTGAAGGCCGCCATGAGCTTCTCGAAGAGGTTGGTCAACAAGTCCTCGAGGTTTCCCAGGTCGACGTTGCCGCCGCTCTGCACCATTTGCAGGAGCTGAGTGATCATGCTTTGAAGCTCGGGCGGGACCTTGCCGAGGAAGTTCTCGATCAATTTGAGAAGCTTGTTCAGCTTCTGGCGGGTCTGGATGGCGGACAGTTCGCCGCGATGGTTTTGTTCGGCGGCTTCGGCGGCGCGCAGCTTGTCCTGGAACCACTTGGTGTGCTGAAGTTGTTCGAAGGCGTAGTCCTGGTGCTGGTTGCGCAGGAGGTCCAGCAGTTCGCGCATCTCGTCCTCGGTGGGGACGAGGCTGGTGCGAATCTTGACGTCGCTGCGAGCCAGGGGAAAGGCCTTGAAGGCTTCGTCGAGCAATTGGGCGACCTTCTGAAGGAGGGCGCGGCCTTCTTTTCCCTTCAAGAGTCGATCGATGAAGCCTTCCTCGATCTCGGAGGCGAACTCGCGGCCGAAGAGGGAACGGAAGAAGGCCCGGGGGGAGTTCGCGACAAACATTTCGGTGGCGGAAGCGGGGGTGTAGTCGGGCATGGTGACGGCTTCGACGGCGATCTCGAGGTCCTGGGGCGACAAGCCGATCACGTCGACGTTGCCGAGTCGATCGAAACGCTTCTGAACGGCGTCGCCGCCCACCACGGTGCTGATTCGATCGGCGATGACGTTCTGGTAGTAGCTCGAGATCTGGTTGAAAGCCGCCTGTTTCTTTGCCAACTGCCAGTTGGCGGGCATGGCATCGGTCAGCTTGCCTTCGCCGTTGAAGACGAAGCCGAGCTTGGTGCGGAAGTCGCGGACCTCGCTCAGGGCCGGAGCCCGTCCGAAAGCCTCGATGAAGGCCTTTTGACTAGCGGCATCGAGGAACTTGAGTCGATTGGGAAAGGGCTCGGTCAGCTCTTTGGGAATCCGGGCCTGGTTGGACTTGACCGCGCCGGTATTGCGGCTTTCGAGGTTGTTGAGGATCTGGTTGCGGGAGCTGAAGGCCAGTTTGTCTTGTAGTTTGAGGGAACTCTCCAACTCTTGGGCGGAAACGAAGCCCAGTTCGAGCATGACTTCCCCGATCTTCTTCTTGGAGAGGTTCTGCAGCTCGAGGGCGGAGTTCAACTGAGCGGGGGTGATGCGGCCGGTCTCGAGCAGGAGGTCGCCCAACTTCTTGCGCGCGATGACCGGAGCCTGGGGATCGTTGCTCTTCTGCAGGGCGAGGGCGAAGTTCAGCTCTTCCTGGTTGATGATCCCCTTCTTGATGAGGATATCGCCCAGTTGCGAGTTGATCTGCTTCTGCTCCGCCAAGGCCGCCGTCAGCTGGCGCTGATCGAGTTTCTTCAGGCCGAGGAGGATTTCCCCCAGGGCCTGGCGCCCTCCGCCAACCACCGAATCGAGCAAATTTCCCGTCAATGCCATACAGTGCTCCTTTCGGAAGGCCGACGTTCTCTATGGGCAAGGTGCCCCTTTTTCATTGTCCCTGGTCCGGGGGCGAAACTTTCCTTATTTTATCCTCTGCTAACTCAACTTTGCCTAAATTTCTCATGGATTTCAAGGTGAAATAATAAAAGGAAGGCGGAGTGGTAAAATAGGGAAATGGCTGACGTTTGCATCCTCATGCCGACCTTCAATCGCCCCGTGCTTCTCAAGCAGGCGATCGAGAGCGTGCGCGGGCAATCCTTCCGAGACTGGCGATTGCTCGTCATCAACGACGGCGGCCCCGACATCGAGGAGCTGCTCGCTTCCTTCGGAGATCCCCGCATCGAGTGTCTGCAGCTCCCCCACGGCGGCAAGGCCAAGGCCCTCAATGCCGGTATCGAGCGCTGTGTAGAGGAATATCTGGCCTTTCTCGACGACGACGATCGCTTCTTTCCCTCGCACCTGGAAGACCTTCTCACGGCCATTCGTGGCCAGCGACGCTGCCGGTTGGCCTTCGCCGATACCTACGCCACCGAAGTCTGGCTCGAACCGGATGGGACGCGGCGCTTTCTCGGACGCCAAATCGAGAACACCGAGGATATCCCCCCCCATCGCCTCTGGTTCCGCAACTACATCAACCACAAGTGCATCCTTCACGAGCGCCGCCTCGTCGAGAAGGTCGGAGGCTACGACGAGAACCTGCGGGTCTTCATCGACTGGGACATGATCCGCCGCTTCGCGGGGGTCACCCCCTTCCTTCACCTCAAGAAAGTGACCAGCGATCACTTCCTTTACCGCAATGCCGACCAGATCACGATGCAGGCCGCCCGCGATCCCTCGCTCTCCCGCGACCACTACTGGCGCGTGGTGGTCAAGGGCTTGCCTTCCTTCCTCGGCTGGAAATGAGGAAATAGCAATCTTCCCGCAACCACCCCGCAACGCTTTTCTGCCAGGCTCCCTGTAAGAGCACGCGCTGGGGGTGCTTCGCAAGGGGCCGCTACCATGGTAGGGGTCCCTTGCCATGTGAAGGAGACCTTTGGCCGAAATGGGCCTCAGGTCATGGAAGAGGTCCCCGCTCGACGGGATTTTTATTAGAGGGTGAACGGAAAGCCGAAC
>DOBT01000170.1 GCA_003503675.1 Cyanobacteria bacterium UBA8530
CGCCATAGCGGCGCGACATCGAGGTGTCGGCCTGTTCGAAGGAATCGAAGATCGACTTTCTCTTGTTTTCCGGGATGCCGATGCCGCTGTCGCTCACGCTGAAATGTAAAACCGCTTCCTTTTCGTCCAGGGAATCCAGCTCCACCATCACGATCACCTCGCCCTCGGGAGTGAACTTGATGGCGTTGCCGATGAGGTTGACGAGGATCTGCCGCAGGCGCATGGGATCTCCGACCAGGGCGTCGGGAACCTCGGCTCTCACGTACCAGGCAAGTTGCAGGCCTTTTTCCAGCGCCTGGGGGAGGAAGGTTCTCAGGGTCGCGACGCATTCCCGAAGGGAAAGCGGGATGGAGTCCAGCGAAAGCTTGCCAGCTTCGATCTTCGAGAAGTCGAGCACGTCGTCGATGACCGTCCGCAGGGAATCCGCGGAAGCCTTGATCAGTTGGAGATAGTCGCGTTGCTCTTGCGAGAGCGCCGTCCCGAGAGCCAATTCGGTCAAACCGAAGATGCCGTTGAGGGGGGTGCGGATCTCGTGGCTCATGTTGGTGAGAAACTCGCTCTTGGCGCGGTTGGCGATTTCTGCGGCTTCCTTGCTATAGATCAGCTCTTCTTCCACCCCTCTGCGCGCGGTGATGTCGCGGGCGAGCGAAACGAACTCACCGGCCGGGGTGGGAGCGATGCGGGTTTCGAAATAGCGTCGCTCGCCGTGAACGGTCGAGATGTAGTATTCGACCGTTTGTACTTCGCCGAGGGTTCTGACCGCCTCGAGCGTCGCCGAGATGAGTTCGGCCACCTCGGGCGGCACCACCTCGGTCACGCGCTTTCCCAGAAAAGCCTCGGCGGGAAAAGCGAGGGAGTCACTCTTGGTCGCACGATAATCGATGCAAACCCCTTCCGAGTCCAGAAAAAGCAGGCGATCCGGGAGGGCGTTCAGAATGCCCCGGTTCCTGGCTTCGGCCAGGCGAAGGTTCTCTTCGATCTTTTTGCGCTCGGTGATGTCCAGGACGATCGAGTACAAGTAGTTTTTTTTCTCGATCTGGATGGGGAGGCTGAAAACTTCGACCTGCCTTATCTCCCCGCTGGCCAATCGATGGGGAAAGTAGTAGCGCTGGCACTGCTGGTTTTCGACCATTTCGATGTCCCGCGACAGTTGCTCGGGAGAATGCATGTTGATTTCGAAGAGGTCCTTGCCCCTCATCTCCGCTTCGCTGTAACCGTAAAAAGAGCAGGCTGCGGAATTGCAGTCGACGATTCGCCTGCTTCCGGGTTCGATCAGGAGCATCACCGCGCAGCTGTTTTTGAAGAGGGTGCGGTAGCGATACTCGCTTTCGTTAACTTTTTCAGTCATATTTTTCATCGAGGAGGTGTCCCGCCTGAGCCGCCGAATGATCGACCGCAGGCGCCGCCAATCCCCGCGGATGACGTAGTCGCTGGCCCCCGCATCCACCAGAGCGATCGCCTCGTTTTCCTGTTCCGGCTCGGCAACGACGATCGAGGGGAGCTTGCGGCGCAGCGCCGGCGAAAGGAAAGGTTCGAAGGGGCTTTCGGAAAGAAGAAGGAAATCCCAAGATTGCTCGAGCGCCTGCTCCATCTCGGTCAGGTCGCGGAGGCACGAGTAGGAAAGGCGATATTCTTCCCCCAAGGCCTGGACCAGAGCTTCCGGAGCCCCGACGATCAAGATGCGCAGTTCGAGCATTCCCCGAAAATCCTCCGCTTGTGATATTGGCTCGCCAGGCGAACCCGGAAACCATTCTACACCGTCAAGAGCAATGTCGGTGAGGATCAGAAGGATGCTAAAGCCGCCAGATCCCGCGCGGCCATGTTCATCAGGGTGAGTTGCCTGATTTCCCGGCTCCTCACGTCGTAGGAACGGACCTGCTCCTCTGCCTCGGAAAGGAAGAAGAGGTGGTAGGGGTCGTCGCCGGAGAACTGCGGGTCGGAAGCATGCCAGAGGATGGGCCTCAGACAAGCTTCGAAGCGATCGAAGAGAAAGATCTCGGAACCTTCCTCCCAGGCGATATAGCGCCCCCAAACCGGATCGAGGGCGATCCCCGAGGCCGAGGGTCTCTGGAGAAGAAGGCAAACCGAGAGCACGACCTTCTCTTTCAGGGAACAAAGGTAGATCCCCCCGTCTTCCGTCGCGAAGACGAGGAAATCGCCCTTGGTGGTGATGGAGAAGGAGTTGATCCCCCCGTGCTGCAGGCCGACCAGATTGAGGACCTGAAGCAGGCAAGGAGCGCCGTTTTCTTTCTTGGGCAGAATGGCGACCTCCCCGATGTTCCGGAGAAATCGCCCGGGATCGTCCGTCGCCAGGAAAAACAGGTTTTCGTGCTCGTCGAAGGAAGGCATGAAAGCAAAGCGACCGGCGCCATGGGCCTCCGGAAAGGTACAAAGGAGTTCTTTGGCGGGATCGTAGAGGAAAATGCTGCCCTCGCGATCGAAAACGAATCGATCGGGCTCCAATTCCGAGATGTTTCGCAGCCCCTTTCCCGCCCCGGGATAAAGGAAAATATTTCCCTCCTCGAGGTGGTAGAGAAAAAAAACGGCGTTCGGTCCGGGGGGGAGAGCGTAGGGGAGATGCTTCAGGTCTTCCACCTTCGTTTGGGCAGCAGGAGGCGAAATCAGCGGTGAAGGCCGCGGTGAAGGCGAGGCCGTCGGAAGGTTCGCCTCCTCCGGGAAGCGCGAGAGGTTCGGGCAGCCCGCGAGGAAAATCAGCAGGGGCAAAAGCCAGACACTTCGCGCCATCTCGACCTCCCATGAAGGAAACATGATAGGCGGTTTCCCCGAAACCTTCCCTTGCCCGATAAACGAAAAAGAAGGGCGGAAGCTACGAATCTTTGCGCCGCTGGCCGAGCCCCCCCTTTTTCCCCTACAATGCGGGAACATGCACGGAAGGGAAAGAAATGGAAAACAAACCAGGGAGAGACTTGACCACGGGAAGCATCCCCAGGCACCTCCTCGCCTTCGCGCTCCCCATGCTCGTCGGGAACTTGCTCTCCACCGGCTACTCCATCATCAACACCCTCTGGGTGGGCAACATCCTGGGCGGCAACGCGGTGGGGGCCACGGCGGTATCCTTCCCCATCATCTTCATCCTGATCGCCCTGGCCTCCGGGGCCACCATGGCCACCTCCATCCTGGTCTCCCAGTACTACGGGGCCAAGGACTTCTCCATGGTCCGCAAGGTTGTCAACAATTCCTACTTCATCTCCCTGGTGCTGAGCGTCATCCTGACGGTCGGGGGCTTTCTTTTCGGCGATTCCCTGCTGCGCCTCGTCGGAACCCCCCCCGAAATCTTCGCCGATGCCTCCGGTTACCTCAGGATCCTGGTGGCGGGCATCCTCTTCTTCTACGTCTATTTCCTCCTGACCTCCATCCTGAGAGGGATCGGGGACACCATGACCCCCTTGATTTTCCTTACCGCCTCCACCCTCCTCAACGCCATCCTCGACCCCCTCTTGATCATGGGGATCGGCCCCTTCCCGAAGCTCGGCCTGAACGGGGCGGCGCTGGCCTCCCTGATCTCCCAGATCGCGGCCGTGCTCCTCGGCCTCTACTACATCAATAAGAAGTACCCCATCCTGGGGCTGCATCCCTCCGAACTGCGATTCGACAAGCAGATCGTCTGGCTGATCCTGAAAATCGGCTTCCCATCCATGATCCAGCAGTCCCTGGTCGGAATCGGCGCCGCCGTCGTCACCCGCTTCGTCAACGGCTTCGGGGCGACGGCGATCGCCGCCTTCGGAGCCGCCAGCCGCATCGACTCCCTGGCCATGATGCCGACCATGTCCATGGCCATGGCGGCTTCCGCCATCACCGGACAGAACCTCGGAGCCCGGAAGCCCGAAAGGATCAAGTCCATCTTCAAGTGGGGGATCATCCTCAACCTGTTGATCACCTCGCTCATCACCATCCTGGCCCTGTGCATCCCCGAACTCATCCTCTCGGCCTTCGTGCACGACAAGGCCATCATCTCCATCGGTGCGACCTACCTGCGAATCATCGGGCCTTCCTACCTCTTATTCGCCGTCATGTTCGTCACCAACGGGATCATCAACGGCTCGGGCCACACCACCGTCACCATGTTCATCACCCTGGCGGCCCTCTGGTTCTTGCGGGTTCCCCTGGCCGCCTTCCTTTCCCGCACTTCCCTCGGGCTGACGGGCATCTGGCTCGCCATGCTGCTCGGTTTCGCCTTCGGCACCCTGATGAGCCTGGCCTACTACTACTCGGGCAAATGGAAGAAGTCCGTCCTGAAGTTCCGCCCTCCCATGCCCGAATCCGCGACCTCGACCGGCGGCCTGTGAGGAAGAAAGGAAAGCCTTGCTCGACGCCCTCCGCCTCCCCGGCCTGGTTTCCTCCCCGGACAAAGATTCCTGGCTGGCGATCCAGGGAAAGAGACACGACGCCGCGAAATTGATCCGTTAGGCGCAAAAAAAAATCCTTTCCTCCTCCTTTCTAAAAAAGCCCTATTTTTCCTTTTTGTCCTTTCAAAGAAATAAGCGGTCCATCCGGGAATGTTTTTCCGAATCCCCGCTTGCTTTTCGGAGGAAAAGGGTTAGGATGAGAGCAACGTCGACATGAAGGAGCGTCCGGATTGCAGCTGTTTTATCTCACCTGTTTCATCTTCGGAGTGCTTTTTACGGCGGTTTCCTTCTTCGGGCTGATCGACGATCTGAGCGACGGCCATTCCGCCCTTCACTGGGGCCCCTTCCACCTGAGTCTTCCCGGGGCGCTCGCCTTCACCACCTGGTTCGGGGCGGTCGGCTACCTGCTTTTGGGCCTTTCCGCTTTTCCCTTGCCCCTGATTTTCCTCCTGGCGTTCTTGGCGGGCGGATTCTCCGGTTTGCTCGTCAATCTTTTCCTGGCCAAGGTGAGGGCGGGGGACCGCAAACTGGATCCCCAGACTTATCGACTGGAGGGCAGAATCGCGCACGTCACGGTGGGCATTCCCGAGAACGGAGTGGGCGAGATCGTCTTGACCCTCGCGGGCAGCCGCAGGAGCGAGGCCGCCAGTAGCACCGACGGCCGGGCCATTCCCCACGGCGCCGAAGTCGCGATCACGGACTACCGCCACGGAGTGGCCATCGTTCACCCCATGGATTCGAACTAAAGGAGAAGCAAATGTTCCTGGCCTTCATCATCGCTTCCGTCGCGGTCATCACCATCCTCGCCCTGCTGGGCCTGGTCGGCTCCATGTACCAACGCGTGGGCCCCAACCAGGCGTTGGTGGTTTACGGCTGGGGCGGCACCGAGATCATCACCGGCAGCGGCAAGATGGTGGTTCCGCTCTTTCAGTCCTATGAAATGCTCTCCCTCGAATTGATGTCCTTCGACGTCGCTCCCGAACAGGACCTCTACAGCTCCCAGGGGGTCGCGGTGACCGTCGAGGCGGTGGCCCAGATCAAGATCAAGTCCGATCCCGAAAGCATCAGGACGGCCGCCGAACAGCTCTTGAAAAAGAGCAGCCAGGATCGAGAAGGCCTGATCCGTCTGGTGATGGAAGGGCATCTGCGCGGTATCGTCGGCTTGTTGACCATCGAGCAGATCGTCAAGGAACCCGAGATGGTCGCCGGCCGTTTCCGCCAGACGGTGGCGGACGATCTGAGCAAGATGGGGCTCGAGGTGGTCTCCTTCACCATCAAGAAGGTCATGGACGAGCAGCAGTACATCGTGAACATGGGCCTTCCCGACGTGTCCAAGATCACAAGGGAAGCCGAGATCGCCCGGGCCGAAGCCGAGCGGGACATCACCATCAAGCGCGCCGCGGCCTCCCGCGAAGCGGCCATCGCTCAGGCTTCAGCCGATCAGGAACGGGTCATCGCCCAGGCCGCTTCCGAGACCAAGCAGGCGGAAGCGGTACGAGACCTCAACATGAAGAAGGCCCAGTACGACGCCCTGGTGAACGAGCAGAGGGCCGTGGCGGACAAGGCCTTCGAGATCGCCACCAACCAGTCCCAGCAAAGGGTCGCCGTCGAAGAGGTCAAAATCGAGCAGGCCCAGAAGCAGGAAAAGATCAAGGTTTCCCAGCTGGAAGTACAGCGCCGCGAACTCGAACTGGAATCCACCCTGATCAAGCAGTCCCTGGCGGAACAACAGCAGATCCAGATCCTGGCGGAAGCGGATCGGCAAAAAACCGCCATCATGGCCGCCGGCCAGGCCGACGCCCTGCGCGAAAAGGGAAAAGCCGAAGCCGAGATAATCACCCTGAAGGGCAAGGCGGAAGCGGAGATCATCCTGCTGAAGGGTCAGGCGGAAGCCGCCGCCATGCAACTGCGCGCGGAGGCCTATCAGCAGTACAGCCAGGCGGCCATCCTGGATCGCGTGGTGTCCGGTCTTCCCGAGATGGCCAGGTCCTACTCCGAGGCCCTCAGCAAGGTCGACAAGATCGTCATCGTCTCGAACGGGGAAGGAAAAGGGGCGAGCGCTCTGACCGGGGAGGTCACCAAGATGATCGCCCAGATGCCGGAAGTGATCGAAACCCTCACCGGCCTCAAGATCGGAGAGCTCTGGGGCAAGCTCCCGGGCGCCCTCGAACAAAAAGAGCAACCAGCGAACATCGGCTCGATGCCCCCGCAATAAAAAGAAATTCCTTCGCTTCCCGCCCCTTGCGAAACTCGGAGGAAGGCGCTATCTTCTGGATGGCCCGAAGGAGGAGCAATGGAAGAAAAGGTCTTCGTCGCGGAAGTCGTTCAAGCGGGAGAGGTCCCCGCGTCGATCCAACAGGGAAATCAAGAAAGCCCGGAAGCCGCACAGTCCAAGCGGTTACCCCGCTTTCTGCTTTTCCTCCTCATCCCGCTCGGGCTCCTTTTCTTGCTGAAGCTGTTGGTCGTCGGCTTTTTCCTCGCCGTCGCGGGGATCACGAGTTATCTGGTCTTTCGCCTCGCCTCTCTTCTGCGCAAGTGGGGAAAATAATGGGCGATTCCCTGAAAGCCCTGGACGGAAAAACCCCTAATCGACTTTCACCGCGCGATATTTGAGGGTCACCGGCGCGGGGAGGTTGCCCATTTTGGGAAAATACTTCAGCGTGCCGTCGTGACTCGCCCGCTTGAAAGCGAGAACCTCGAATTCGGGATGGATCCCGTCTTGAGCGAAACCGCTCAAGTGGTAGGTCCCATCCTCGTTTCGCTTTTGCTTCTCGATAGCGGCTGAAATGAAATCGAAGGGGGCGAAGCCTCCGCCCAGGTAGCCTTCGTCGATCCGCGCGGCGGAGTGAATGGCCGCCAGTTCGCCATTTTCCATCGGAAAGAGATGCATCTCGTAGTGCCAATTGGCATCATCCGCGAGCTTGACGCCTTCCCCTTCCTCCACCTCGATTCGATAGATCTCGGGCCTGGGCGGCTCTCCCAGGAAGGCGTAGAAAGGCATTCCCTTGAGGGAGNNATCGGAGGAATGGTCCGCCTTGGTATAGAAGGTCGTGCCGTTCAAGAGCGCAGCGCCCTTGATCTCATGCCCCTTCTCCAATCGGATCTCGGCTCCGTAGTAGGTGGAAGGCGGAAGGGAAGGGAGCTGCTTGTTGATCACTTCTTCGAGTTGCCCGAGATCGGCCAGCTCGAGCCTCTCCCGGCCCTCGTAGACCGTCTGGGGCCCGGCGAAGCTCATCAGTCGGATGTACTCGATCTTGGCCCGGTAGCCCAGCGGAGTGAAGTCGGTGATGGACGCGCCGCCCGAAACGTCAGCAATTCGGAAATAGGCGGGGGTGGTGAGCCGGGAGACCGGACTCAGGACGAGGGTGAGGGATGCAGGCTTTTTCCCCTGCACGGAGGTCGGGAGGCTGCAGGCAGCCAGCATTCCCAGGGAGAGCGCAAAAATGAACCTCAGTCGCCGCATCGAAACTCCTCCGCAAAATGCCTCCTAAGGGGCTGAACAAATCGCCATCTCATTTTAGCATGACCTCGAGGGCCTGCTTGAATCGTGAAAAGGGCCTTGCTCATATGGAAAATCGAGTCCGCGGAGAGTGCCGATGTCCGCTTTCGAACTCCGAATCGACGAGGAAACCGACCTCGGGTTGCGGGAACCCCGGCACGCGCGGGCTTTCGAGGATGCGAAAAAGAAAAGGGCTCTAGGGCAAAATAAACACCCACCGTCATTTCCCCGCAGGCGGGAATCCAGGGAAAAACCCGGACGGCGCTTACATAAAGAGACGTTCGAGCCAGCTTCGGGGGGCTTGAGGAATGACCTTGTTGATCCAGGAGGGCTGTGCCGGGATGCTTTTTTCCCAGTCCTTCTGGAAAACCGCTTCTTCCAGTTTTTTCGCCTGCGCCGGGTCGTCGATGCCGATGCCGACCTCACGGGAGAATGACCAGGACTGGTTGTCCATGTTCTGCGAACCGACGTAGCTCCAGGTTTCGTCGATGGACATGTACTTGGTGTGGTTGGCTTCGAGCTTCTCGCCGTCGCTCGAGAACCAGCGCATCTCGAAGTTGTCGCGCGCCTTGTCCGGCAGTTGCGCCCAGAAGTTCAACAAATCGCTGTTGGATGCCCGATCGATCATGGGACCGAGCCCCCCGTAGTCCTTCGGAACGACGACCTTGACCTTGACCCCGCGCTGAACGGCGTCTTTGATGGAGTCCAGGACCTTGACGTCGTTCAGGTTCGGCGAAAGGATGTGGATTTCCTTTTTCGCGGCCATCATGGCGGCCAAGAAGCCTTGATCGGCATCGTTGTTGTAGTAATCCCCGACCAGATCGACCCCGCGCTTGGTCATCAGGGTCATGGGCACCAGGGGCTTG
Source organism: Cyanobacteria bacterium UBA8530 (assembly GCA_003503675.1). GTDB lineage: Bacteria > Cyanobacteriota > Sericytochromatia > S15B-MN24 > UBA8530 > UBA8530. The sequence continues at coordinate 8,733 of DOBT01000170.1, forward strand.
TCGGAGGCCGGGAGCGCTTCTTTTCGATGAAGCGGGGGATTCTTGTCGCCTCCCACCCAGCGGCGGGAGGTCTTCCAGGCGTTGTCGAAATCCGTCAAAAGGGAGTCGACCACCGGTCCGCGCACCTTGACCATCAGGTCCGCTTCGGCGGGATTGTCGATGTTGTCACCCCCGACCACGGCGGTGTTGCCATCCAGGATGTAGATCTTGGAATGGTTGGCGGCCCGGCTGATCGCTCCGTCGCAGTAGAGGGCCACATCGGCCTTGACGCCATGACGCGCGAGGGCTTTCTCGATGCTGTCGCCGAAAGGCAGGGTGTCGCCGTTGATGGCGAAGTGAACCTCGAAGCTGGGCTCGCTCTTCTGTTTTTCCGCCAGGGCGTCCAGGAGTTTCTTGGAAGCGTCCTCGGAATACTTGAAGAGGTAGGTCTGGATGCAGATCTCTCGCTTGGCGGCGGGGAGCATATCGATGACCTTGTCGAGGCATTCGTCGCCGGCATCGGTGTCGTTGAGCAGGATCTCCTCGACCGAGCCGTAGGTGATGGCTTTCTCGACCGGGATGCAGCCTTGCTGAGTCCTGGCGATCGCCTGATTGACGGCGCTACCGACATAGGACTGGTTCTTCTGAAAGGAGTCGCGGACCATCGGCGAGACGGCCTTTGCAGGCGGCGCCTTGCTTTCGGCGGGCTTGGCCTTCCCGAAGAAGGGCAGACTGAAGAAAGATTTGATTTCCACGCTCCGTACCTCGCAAAAAAGACTTCTCTTCCTCTTACTTCCGGGATTCCCCCCGCGAACTTGCTTCTTTCGATGAAATCAGACGGGAGCGTAGATGCCGAGAACGTAGTCGCTAGAGGGTGAACGGAAAGTCATTC
>DOBT01000107.1:0-2384 GCA_003503675.1 Cyanobacteria bacterium UBA8530
CAATTCAAAAAAGCCTTCGAGAAAAAGGACTTCGATTCCTTTTCCCGGCTTTTCTGCTGGGGAAAGGCCGATGAGGCGATGAAAACCATGATCAAGCAGGCCTTTGAAAGTGAACTCGACCAGAGGATCGCCAATGTCTCCATCCTCGAGGTGCCCGCGGGACTCAAGACATCGTACGAGCGGAACGGCATCCAATACCGGACAACTCTTCCTCCGATCGCCAAGCTTCAGATCACCTTCGAAAAGAAAAAAGACGAGGCGGTCAACGCCATGAGCTTCCTCGTCGGCAAGAAGGGGAGCGAATACTATCTGCTCACCGCTGAGCCCGTTTCCCCCTAGTCACGGTTTCAAGAGCGTGATCCAAGCGCCAGGAAGTAGCCAATCAGTCCGGCATGGCCAAGGACACCCGCCGGGAGGTCCTCTCGATCACCCTGCCCAAAGCTTATTCGCAATTGAATTGCTTTGATGCTTCGAGAATAGGGCCGTTTCCTGAATTCCACAGGGGGAGCGTCTCGAAAGCCATCGTCGAGAGATCGACGAACAGCATTTTTCCAGCCCCTCCTCGCCCTAGAAGGATCTTGGTCACTTCGGCGACCTGCAGACTGGCGATGACGGCCGGAGTGAAAGCGGGATTCCCGAATACCGTCTCCATCCCATGGGCCGAGCGCCCGAAGAGAGGGGAGATGTCGTCGCCCGGCATCTGGACCGCCACTTGTCCGTACCAACCGGCGATCGCCCCGTGAACCATCGGAACCGACATTTCGCGACAAACGTCGGCAAGTTCTCGCCGGACCAGAGCATTGTCCAGGCCATCGACCACCGCTGCGCTTCCGTAAAGCAGCTTTGGTCCGTTCTCCCGACAAAAGGCGGTTCGCAGCGCGACGGTGGTCACGGCGGGATTGATTTCAGCAACCCGCTCGCGGCCGACCTCAACCTTGGGCTTGCCGAGGCTTTTCAAAGATGACAGGAGCTGGCGGTTCAAGTTGTGTTCCTCGAAAACATCCGGATCCACCAGCACCAGGGTTCCCACCCCGAGTCGGGCGAGTTGCTCGATATGATAGCCGCCGAGGCCGCCACAGCCGATGATGGCCACCCGGCTGCGAAAAAGCTGCAGCTGGTCCTGAATCGATAGGGTTTGGCGATTGCGGCGATAGCGCATGGGAAGCAAGCCCGCTGAAAGAGCGGCTTCCTCGACCTGAGCCAGGCTCGAATCGAAACGTCTGGCCGCCTCGCACTGGGCCTCCCAGGACAAAAAATCTTTTTGCTTGCCTTTGTCGCCTTCGGCCCGGCTTAGCAGAAATTCTCGCATTTTCATCCGCCTCCGAGCAAGGGAAAGAGGGCGACGGTCTCGCCCGAAGTTGGCCGATAATCCAGTTCCACATGGCGGCCTCCGACCAGGATGATGCCGATTTCTCCCCTGGGGATACGGAGTTCATCCGCGATGTCGGCGATGCTCGTTTCCACAAGGCACTCTCTTTGCTCAACCGCAAAGCGCCCGGTCTGAAAGGACGCGAACAACTTGATGTTCAGGAGCATTCAATCATTCCTCTCGGTGGAAAAACTCGGGGGGATCGCATGGCGCAGGAGCACCGGCCCCAGCTCCGCAACCAACAAATTGAAGAGTTTTACCAGTACGATCCCCCTGGAGGACGACACGGCAGTCTGGACCGAAAGCGAATTGTCCTGGCTGATGCTCGCTCTCATGGCAGAGTAGAAACCGTTCCGGCGCAACGTAGCACCGACCAATCCGGGCATCGCCGCCGACAGCGCCAGTATTGAGCCGTCCCTCAAAATCGCTTCATCCAGGGAATCCACGACCCTGCCGTCCAAAAACACCGTCGTGATCCGCTTCTCAACGTAATCGGCCTCGATCATGAGCTGGTCGCAGAGAAAAGAGCGTATCGAACATCCTTTGATGAGGGAAACCGGTACTCCCTCCAGGAGCATGGAGGTTTGATCCTCAGGTCTTGGTTCTCCGGTCATTCGCAAATTACCCTCATGAATCCTTTTTTAGAATCAGGGGAAAGGCTAAGCCTTCCCCCCTGATTCTAGGTTATACGACTTTTTCTTTTTCCCAGTCGAACACCCGGTCGAGGTCTTCGTCCTTGACGGTGAAGGTCACGTTATGGGGTGCGATGGGCTCTTCGTAGAAGAACCTGGGCAAGCGGTCGTGCTGGTTCGTGAACCCGGCACGTTTATTGAAATCCCGCTCCGTCGAGAGGATCTTCTTGCCGAGAGCGGTCACGCCGTCACCGGAAAGCTCCACTCCGTTGAAGGCGCTGATCATGTCGAGCATCGCCTGGAAGGTCTCGGGTTGATCGAGGATGGGGAAGGCGATGAAGAGGCACATTCCGGTAGCGTCGATCGCCGCCGTGGCGATCTGC
>DOBT01000107.1:2409-5406 GCA_003503675.1 Cyanobacteria bacterium UBA8530
ACGCCGAAGACCTTGCCGGTCACCGCCGCGCCCGAACCGATGATCCGTCCCAACGGGCTGCCCTTGCCCACTTCCTGGAGGAGGCGGATGGCACCCTGGCCGTCGCCGAAAGCGATCACGCCGGCTTCCATGGCCACGCCGATGGCCACGCCCGTATCGATGGTGTCGAGGCCGAAATCGTCATCCATCCGGTCGAGCCGGGCGATGACGTCCAGGTCCGAAATACCGCAGTTGCCGCCATGCGACCAGACCGTTTCGTACTCGGGCTGCTTGGTGACGTACTGGCCCTTTTCGTCGTTGAAAGTGCCGGAACACTGGATCACGCAGCCGCGATGGCAGCCATGGGTAGCCAGTCCGCCCCGCTTGGTTTCCAACTCGGCCTGGGCTTCTCCGCAGATTTTAGACGCGCCCTCGAATTGGCCGGTCTTGAAGTTGCGAGTGGGGTAAGCCCCCGCCTCGTTGAGCACGTTGGTGAGGACATTGGTCCCGAACGCCGGCAGGCCCTGTCCGGATACCGCGTGCTTTCGGATCCCCTCGGTGAAAGCCCTGGTGGCATCGCGGAATTTCTCGGGATTCTTGGGGGAGCGCATCGGCATGCCGGCATCGTCGAAGATGATCGCCTTCAGGCCCTTGGCTCCCATGACGGCGCCAACTCCGCCGCGGCCACAATGGCGGGTCGGCCGAAGCTCGATATCGGTGCAAGCGATCGAAGCGGCAGCCAATTTCATTTCTCCCGCCTGACCGATCGTCATGTAAGCCGCCCTGTCGCCGTATTCCTGGCGGAGCTTGTCGACCGTGTCGTAATTGCCGAGCAGCTTCAGCTCACCGGCGGGGCTGATCAGGAACCCGTCCTTGTTGAGGTATAACTTGTAAAGCTCATCGGAAGCGGGCCTGCCTTCGACGATGATGGCGGCATATCCCAGACGGGCCATCACCTGAGCGGCCTGCCCACCGGCGTTCGATTCCTTGATGCCACCGGTGAGCGGGCTCTTGCACCCCACGGAAATACGCCCCGTCATGGTGCCGCTGGTTCCGCTCAACATTCCAGGGGCGACGACGAGCTTGTTCGCCTTACTGAGGGGATGGCACAAGGGATCGACTTCCCGGGCCACCACCGTGGAGGTAAAAGCACGACCGCCGAGGCCCGCGTACTCTCCCAGCGGCTCCACCTTGGCCGTCGGGCCACCCGGTGCGCTCATGTCGATCCGCAGGATCATGTCCATCGTTTGGTTCCTTTCGCGCAATGCAATCGTTGCGTACCTTTTTCAACGATCCTTCCGGTGATCGCTTCGGGCACCAGACTTCGGCGGCCCCATTCACCGTTCGATCACCAGAAAGCGTCGACGTACTCACAACTCGCTTTTTTTCAAATGATACGTATCAAAGAAATACCTGTCAATGCAAGGAATGGGGCCAAGATAGCGATCAATCGCCATCGTGCTTGCTTCCCTCGTCGAAGAAGAGCTAAGATGAAGCGTTCAGGCGGTAGATACGGGGAAAAAGCGATCAAAGAGGGAGCAAGAGTGTGAAACGCCGCCATCTTCTCGCCGCTCTGCTTTCTTTATCGACTGGCGGCTGTGCCGTAGCTCCCATCGATCCCGGCTTCTCTCANNGATCCCGGCTTCTCCCCCTCGCCCGTTCCCTCTCCGACCCCCAGCCCCGTTTTGATCGAAAAAGAGAAGATCACCATCGATTACCTGGATGTGGGTCAGGGAGACTCGGAGCTCATTCGGACGCCCCACGGACAGACCATTTTGATCGATGCGGGCAGCGGCTCCAAATGTGTCCAGGCCGTCGAGCCCATGCTCAGGAATCTGGGCATCGCAACCCTCGATCTCTACGTCGTTTCCCACAACCATGCCGATCACTACGGTGCCTCGAGCCTTTTTCAAACGGCCGCCGTCAAGCAGGTTTGGACGCCCGAGAGCGCTTCGGAGATCACGCCCCTCTCCCTGTTGGCCGCCCTCGGCGATGATGCCTTCGAAAGGCTGAATCCTCGTGCTGGTTACAGCGCCAAACTGGATGGAACCCTCCTCGAGGTCTTGGCACCCGAGAACCCGCTTTTTTCGGATGAAAACGATAAGAGCCTCGTTCTTCGTCTTACCTACCAGAACAACCGCTTTCTTTTCCCCGGCGACGCCGAGTTGGATTCCTGGACGCAGATGAAGAATCGAGACCGGGCCTTACTCGAGGCGGACGTCTTGAAGGTCGCGCACCATGGAAGCCGCAACGGAACGAATCAAGCCGTTTTGGACTGCGTTTCCCCCGACTACGCGGTCATTTCCTGCGGCAGGGGAAACAATTACGGGCATCCCCATGCCGAAACCCTGAGCCTTTTGAGCGGCGCCAAGGTCCAGGTCTTCCGAACGGACGAGGCGGGGACCATTCGGTGCCAATCCGATGGAGACGTCCTTCGCTTCTTCGCGGAAGGCACCATTCTTCCCTCCCCGATTCCTTCCGCGACCGCATCGATGGTCGGCGATTTTCTCGTGGGCAACAAGAGCAGTTTGGTTTTTCATTCTCCTTCCTGCCGTTATGCGAGTCAGATCTCCGAACAAAACCGTCAAAGCTTCGCGAGCAGGGCGGAAGCCGTTATGTCGGGATATCATGCTTGTTTTGTCTGCGGCGGAATCGCTTCGGAGGTGAAAATTGCTGCACCCCGATAGCTGGCGCTACGTGACCGAGGGAATGAAGCGGGACCTTCCGAGCGTCCGAGAACTGGAAGCCACCCTGCGAGAACGCCGGTTGATGTTCTACGCCAAGCATGGCCGGGCCCTCGGCGAACAAGCCCGGCTCCGCAAATTGAACCTCTATGATTTGCAAAAGATCCCCGCTGAACACCGGAGACGCTTGCTCGAGCTTTTCGAGCGCGTTCGCTGGGAGCACCTGACCCCGGAGCAGCAGAAGCTCGAGAAGTTGATCGAAGAAATCCCGGCGCCGGAACTTCGACGCCTGAAAGACTGCCTGCTTCAAGACAACCCCTTTTTCTCCTTCATC
>DOBT01000033.1 GCA_003503675.1 Cyanobacteria bacterium UBA8530
GGTCGATCCCCTGCTCCTTCTTGAAGGTGTCGATCATCCAGTCGATGATCCTCTGGTCGAAGTCGTCGCCGCCCAAATGGTTGTTGCCGTGGGTGGCCTTGACCTCGAAGACCCCGTCGCCCATCTCGAGGATGGAGACGTCGAAGGTGCCGCCGCCGAGGTCGAAGACCAGGACGGTGTGCTCGTTGGTTTTGTCGGCTCCGTAGGCCAGGGCGCTCGCGGTCGGCTCGTTGATGATGCGCAGGACTTCCAGCCCCGCGACGGTGCCGGCGTCCTTGGTGGATTGGCGCTGCTGGTCGTTGAAGTAGGCCGGGCAGGTGATGACCGCCTGGGTCACCTTCTCGCCCAGGTAGGCCTCGGCGTCCGCCTTCAGCTTCTGGAGGATCATGGCGGAGATTTCCTGAGTGGTGTATTGCTTGCCCAGAATTTCGACCGAGACGCCGCCGGCGGCGTTCTTCACGGTCTTGTAGGGCGAGTTTTTCCTTTCGGGCTCGGTTTCCTCGAAGGAACGCCCGATGAAGCGCTTGATCGAGAAAACGGTGTTCTCGGGATTGGTGATGGCCTGGCGCTTGGCGACCTGACCGACCAGGCGCTCTCCGCCCTTGGTGAAACCGACCACCGACGGGGTCAGGCGGTTGCCTTCGGTGTTGGTGATGACGACCGACTTTCCGCCTTCGAGGACGGAAACGACGGAATTGGTGGTTCCCAGATCAATGCCGATGACCTTACCCATTTGTATTATTCCTCCTTTTCTTCGGCAGACGTGTTCTGGGGTTCTGCCTCCCGGATAACGAAGTCTTCTGGGTTGTGGGCGACCTGTACCTTGGCGTAACGCAGGATGCGATCGAAGAACAGGTAGCCTCGTTCCAGTTCGTAGAGAACGGTTTGATCCGCATGTTCGCTCGTCGTGACGGCGCTGACGGCCTCATGCAGGTTGGGATCGAAGGGCTTTCCGACGCAGGCGAGGGGCTTTACCCCGCTCTTCATCAGGAAGTCCGCCATTTGACGGTAGATGAGTTCGACCCCCTGCTGGATTTTGCTGGGGTCCTGGGTAGAGCGACCGGCCTGGATGGCCCGCTCGAAGTTGTCGATCATCGGAAGGAATCCCTCGATGACCTTGCATCCGGCGTACTTGGTCAGTTCCTCGCGCTCGATCGCCTGACGGCGACGGTAATTCTCGAAATCCGCCGCCAAACGCTTCAGCTGGTGCTCCAGCTCCTGATAAGCGCGGTCCTTCTCTTCCAATTCGAGCTTGAGCCTGTCCAGTTCTTGCTCGGGGTTATTGAAATCGGGGAACAGGGCATCTTGAAGTTCTTCTTCAGCCAAGATCCTTCCTCCTGAAACACATCGTAATCGGGTCCAATTCAGCCCCCACCAGCTTATCACCTTTTCTCTTTTTCATCATCCCCGCCGAAGAACTCGTTGAGGACGCCGGAAAGCAGGTCCGCCACCGTCTCGATGGCGTGGATGGCCTTGGGGTAGTCCATCCGCGTCGGCCCGATCACCCCCAACTCCCCGACACAGTCCTTCCCGACCGAATAGGAGGCCGAGACCAGGGAGCAATCGCGCAGTCCCGGCAGGGGATTCTCGCTCCCGATGATGACCTTGACCCGACTGCCCACGAAGAGGTTGTCCATCAAGCCCGCCACCATCTCGTCGCTTTCCAGGAAGTCCAGCAGGGTCGAGATCCGGCCCACCTCGAACTCGGGTTGCTGCGCCAGGAAGGAGGTGTTGGCGAGGTAGACCTTCTCGGCGACGTTCTCCCGGATCATGCCCCAAAGGGTGCCCAGGAAGTCCTGGTAGGCGCGCATTTCCTCGCAGGCCAGGTTCAGGGCGGAATTGTTGATTTGCTGTCCCTTCAGGGAGGCGTTGAGCAGGTTGGAGAGGGTCTGCAGCTCCTCGGAGGAAATGTTCGAGGGCAGGCGCAAAAGCTGGTTGTTGAGCCCCCGATCGGTAACCATGACCAGCATCGCCTCCTGCTCTCCCAGCGAAACCAGTTGCAGGTGCTTGATGCGGCTCGCCCCGAAGCGCGGGGCCCTCACGATGGCCGTGCAGCCGGCGAGCACCGCCGTCAGCTTGGCGGTGCGCAGGAGCAGGTCTTGCAGGTCGTGCGAAAAGGCGTGCTCGATGGAATCCGGGGCGGGAGCGGTCGAAGCGTCCATGAGGTGGTCGACGTAGAAGCGGTAGCCCCAGTCGGAAGGGATCCGGCCGGCCGAGGGATGCGGCTGACGGATGAAGCCCTCGGCCTCCAGGTCCGCAAGCTCGTTGCGGATGGTCGCCGGGCTCAGTCCGAGGTCGTAGCGACGCGCCAGGGTGCGCGAGCCCACCGGTTCGGCCGTGAGAACGTAGTCCTTGACCACTGCCTTGAGGATGGTTCGCTTGCGGGGATCCAGATTGGGGCCGCTTTCCGCTTCTCTTTTCATCGATGCTCCCATATTAGCACTCGACCAATTTGAGTGCCAACCCTCTTTTTATCTCCCGCTGAACGTTTTGTCAACTCGTTTTAGCCCCTTTGCCTCAAGTCCGCCCTCCCCTTTCCCCCTATACTGAAAAATGATAAGGCTTCGAGGAGCAAGGGAGGAAAGATGGAGCTGAGGATTGAGGGCGATCGCTTCCTGCTCGACGGGGCTCAAAACCTGGTTTTCGGGGGAGAGTTCCAGTACTTCCGCATTCCCCCCGCCCTCTGGAAACCGGGCATCCTCACCCTGCAAAAGGCCGGGGTGAACCTTTTGTCGAGCTACGTTCCCTGGATCTGCCACGAACCGGAGGAGGGGCGATTCGATTTCCAAGAGCTCGACTCCTTCCTCGCCCTCTGCCGCTCCCTGGGGATGCCGCTCCTCCTCAAGCCCGGCCCCTACATCTACGCGGAATACCAGGGCTTCGGCATCCCCCACTGGTTGAGGAGCCTTCATCCCGAGCTGCGCATGCTGGTGCGGGGGGAGGCCGACTACCCGGAAATCGCCCTCAATCACCCCGGTTTCATCCACCTGGTTCGGCGCTGGTTTCTTCACCTCTGGCCCCACCTGCGCGACTGCGAAAGCCTGGTGGCCATCCAGCTGGACAACGAGACCGGCTTGCCCCAGTACGGCAGCGGCCCCTTCCTTTACGACTCCAACCCCGACACCCTGGAGCGTTTCCAGGTCTTTTTGGAGAAGAAGTATCAGTCGATAGCGCGACTGAACGAGAAGTGGGACAGCGACTATCCTTCCTTCGAAGTCGTGCGCTACCCCGATGGTCCCGTCCCCGTCCCGCTGCTCTCGGACTCCTTCCTTTTCTCCGAGGACTACTTGGCGGCTTACCTCTCGAAGCTGAGGGATATCTGGCGGGAGCTGGGGTACGAGGGCTTCCTCTTCTCCAACGAGCTGGCCATGCCGGCCTGGCCCAACCACCTCGAAAAGAAGAGCCGGGTCGTTCCCCTGGCCTACGACCTCTATCCCAAGTTCATCCGCGTCAAGACCACCCTCGATCAGCCCTTCTCCATCTCCTTCGTGCCCAAGCTCTTCGCGGCTCACAAGCCCTTCGGTCCGCTTTTCTGCGCCGAAATGGGCTGCGGTTGGCTGGATCGAGGGGTGGACGTATCGAAGATAGCCACTCTCCAGAAGATCCTGGCTTCCTACCTGCATGGCGCTCAGGGGACCATCCTCTACCCCATCCAGGACGGCCTGGACTTCGGGGAGGCCTATTCCTTCGGAGCGGCCCTGGACCAGAAGGGAGAGCCCAGCGAAAGGATGGAGGTCGTGGAGGCCGTCGGACGCTTTTGCGAGGAGTGGGGCCCCCTCCTCGCTTCTTCGGAGAGCCTCGAAAGTCCCGTCGGCATCCTCACCCAATGCGAGGGGATGCACGACGTTCTCCCCTTTGCCGCCGATCCCCTGGATACCGCGACCCGTTGCCTGGACGAGTTGCTCGATCGCTCGGTCGTCCTCTTCTCGGCCAACGCGGGGCTTTTCGGGGTCCTGAGCGAAGCGGGCTACACCCCCCGGGTCCTTGACCTGGGGCGCGCCAGCCCGTCCGAACTGAAGGCTTGCCAGGTTCTCTTCTTCAACAGCAGCGGCTCCCTCAGTGCGGAGGGTCACCAAAAGCTGCGGAAGTTCGTGGAGGAGGGCGGTATCCTCTTCTTCCTGGGAATCCCCCTCGACGACCCCCATCTCCTGCCGGGAAGAATCAAGCGCCGCTGGCGTCCCCGGGCCGCCGCCGCCACCACCTTCTATCTCGGCGAATGGCTTTTTTTCCGCCTCCTGGAGCGGTCCAAGATATCCCACCCCCTCGTTCGTTTCACCGTCGACAAGCTCCAGCCCATCGTGGGGGTCTTGAAGCACCTCGCCCGGGCAGGGGTATGGCTGAACAGCACCTTGACCGGCGAGAGGGTGTGGACCAGCCGCTTCGTGACCTACTTCGAGCTTCCTCCAGGGGCGAAACCCCTCCTGAGCTTCTGCGAAGCCCCGGCGGCCTACGTCGTTCCCCGCGGAGAGGGCCAGGTTTATTGTTTCGGGACTCTGCTAGGCCCCCATCTCAACTCCCCCGGCTATTATTTGGACGATCCCGAGAAAAGGAAATCCCTCTCGGACTTCATTTCGGCCCTCCTGAGCCGAGAAAAGGTCTTTCCCCTCGCCTTCCCCATCCCCGGAGTCGAAGCCGTCTTTCGAAGAAGGGGAGAGACGGGCATCCTCGGCCTCATCAACCGCGGAACCGGCAGAAACTTCCTTATAGAGCCCCCCGTCGGCTTTCCCCGGGGCGAGGTCTCGAAAAAGTTTTCTTTCCTCGGCTCTTGGGTCGAAATGAAGGACGGTTGCCTGAAAGGAAGGATCGAAGGGGGGGACGTGCTGATCCTCGAGCTTTTGCCTTCGATCACAGACTCCCCCCCTTCCCGGAATTAGGATGAACCCAAAGAGAGGAATATTGGAAAGAAAGCTCGTTTCGGGAAAAAAAAAGCTCTTGCGCGGCTTGTTGGCCACGGCGGTTCTGCTCGCCTTTCACTCGCCCGTTTTTTCGAGCGAGGCCCCGGTTTATGGCCGTTACCAGGTCCAGCCCGGCGATACCCTCCGCTCGATTTCCGAGCGCCTGCTGGGGGATCCGAAGCGCTGGAAAGAACTCTATGACCTCAACGAGGGAACCATCGGAGAAGATCCCGATCGCCTGAAGAGCGATTCGGTGCTGCTGATCCCCCTCTCCGACGAAAGGATCAACGAACTCGCCCAACGGCCCCTCGAAAGCGGCCTGCCCTCCCCGCCTCCGGCAGAAGGCTATCTCGTCAAGCCGGGCGACACCCTGATCGGCATTGCCCGAAGAGAATTGGACGACCCCTCTCTTTGGCGCGAGATCTATCGAGAAAACCGGGAAAAGATCGGCGAGGACCCCGGAGTCCTCAAAAAAGGCCTTTCCCTTTCCTTGCCCGAGAAAAAGGGAAAAGTCGAGAAAAATTTGAAACGCTGCTATCAGGTGAAGAAGGGGGACACCCTCCTTTCGATCGCCCGGAGCGTGCTGGGGGACGCCACCCAGTGGAAGAAACTCTACCGGGACAACAAGCCGGCGATCGGGGAAAACCCGAACGTCCTCAAGGTGGGACTTTGCCTTTGCCTACCCGAGGCTCGTTATCTCGTGAAGAAAGGGGATACCCTCTTGTCGATCGCGGGGACGGTGCTCGGCGATCGCCGCCGCTGGCATGAACTCTATCTTCTCAACGCGGAAACCATCGGAGCGGATCCCAACGCCCTGCGTCTCGGAACGGAGCTGCTGATCCCCTGAGAATTTCAGCCTCTGGCCAAAACCCGGACGATCTCGAGGGAGAGGGCGTTCAGTTGCAGGGGCTTCGCGACGAAACCATCCATTCCGGCCTCGAGGTAGCGCAGTTGATCTTCCGGAAGCGCGTTGGCCGTCACCGCGATGATGGGGGTGAGGTTGTTCTTTCCCCGGATGGCGACGGCGGCGCTCAATCCGTCCATGACCGGCATCATGATGTCCATGAGCACCAGGTCGAAGGAATCCCGGGATAAGAGCTCCACGGCCTCCTGTCCGTTCTTGGCCAGGGTGACTTGGTGGTGGCGCTTCTCGAGCATCCGCAGGGCCATCTTTTGGTTGACGAGGTTGTCCTCGGCCAGGAGGATCCTCAAGGCGGGGATTTCCGGGACGGCCGCCATTTCTTTCTCGCCCCGGGGGAAGCCCAGGGCCGTCAGGATGGCGCTCCTCAGTTCCGAACCACGGATGGGCTTCACCAGGCGCGCTTTCGCCCCGAGGGCGTAGCAGAGCTCGGCATCGGCGGCGGGGTTCTCGGTGGTCGTCAGCATGATGACCTCGCCCTGGAAAAGGGGATTCCTGAGGGTTTGCTTGGCGACCTCGAAGCCGTCCATTTTCGGCATCTCCGCGTCGATAAGCGCCAGAGGGAAGGTTTCCTTTTCCAGGAGCTCCAGGGCCGCCTTTCCGTTTTCCACCAGAGAGGGCAGCATCCCCCAATCCCTCAACAGCTCTTCCAGGACGGTTCGGCAGGTCGGGTTGTCTTCCGCCACCAGGACGGAAAGCCCTCGCAGTTGGTCGAAAACTTCCTGCGCCTCCTCTTTTTCCTGGCGGAAGAAGGGGGCGCAGAAGTGGAAGGTGCTGCCTTCTCCTTCCGCGCTGTCCAACCAAAATCGCCCCCCCATGAGCTTGATCAGTCGAGCCGAGAGCGCCAGGCCCAGTCCCGTCCCCCCGTGTCGCCGGGTCGGGGAAGTCTCCGCCTGGGTGAAGGCCTCGAAGATCAGTCGTTGTTTTTCGGGCGAAATGCCGGGACCGCTGTCGGTGATCGCGAAATCGAGCTCGATCTCCCCTTCACCGAGGCTTTTGTGGGAGACCATGAGGGTGGCTTCCCCGTAATCCGTGAATTTAATGGCGTTGTCGAGGAAGCCGGAAAGGATCTGGCGAAGGCGGGGGCAATCGCCGAGCAGGGAGTCCGGAATGCCCGGTTCGACTCTGACGCAAAGCTCGAGGCCCTTGCGGTGGGCGCGTGGCGCGAAGGTTTTCACCGTGCCGAAGAGAAGGTCGTTCAGCCCGAAGGCGAGGATGTCCAGATCGATCTTCTTGTCCATCCTCGAAAAGTCGAGCAGGTCGTCGACGAGGTCGAACAGGGTGCCGCCGGCATCCCGGATCGCCGCCAGCAGATCGTGCTGATCGGGACTGAGGGAGGTGTCGAGAAGCAGTTCGGCCATTCCGAGGATGGTGTTCATGGGGGTGCGCAGCTCATGGCTGACGTTGGCGAGGAACTGGCCCTTGGCGGAAATGGCCTCCAGGGCGACCTCCTCGGCCCTTTCCAGCTCGGAAGCGAGCCGCCCGGTTTCAAGCCGGAGAGAAACGACCAGGGAAAGCAGTTCTTCCCTGGTCGTTCCGGTGAGATCTCGATCGGGCTCGGGAGAATTCGCCATGGTTCAACCTCTGGGCTTTGATCAGTAACTGAAGCCGACTCCGAGGGTGATGCCGTTGTTGGTTTGCTTGTAGGCAGGCACGTCGAGGGTGGTCTTGCCGCTGATCCCTTCCATGTAGCCGCCGAGGGCGAACTGCATGGGGGCGATGTCCAACAGGGCCTGGATGGTCATCCTCGAATCACCCAGCGGGGTGAGCTTGAAGGTGGAGAGGTTGGTTTGCACCTCTTTTTCGTAGCTGGAGCTGCTCATCGTGAAGGGGGTGACGTAGCCGCCGACCAACAGGGCCAGGGGCTTGAAGATCTGGAAGCGCACTCCGGCGCCCAGCGTGGGTCCCATCAGGCTCAGGTTGGCGCTGCTGGGATACTTCGATTTATCCTCCGCGATGTCGGCGTGGGGCTTGACGAGGGTGGAGCGGTAGAGGAAGCCCAGGGAGGCTTCTGGCAGGATCGTCCCCAGGGGATAGCGGAAGGAGACGACGGGGTGGGCCATGGTGTCGGTCCGGTCGTTGCTCGTCGAGCTGAGGCGATCGAGAAGCTTGAAGCTCGCCAGGCGGCCTTCCAGGGAGAAGCCGAAAAAGTCGTTGACCCAGTGCTTCCAGGCCAGTCCCCGGTAGTCGGTGAGGACTCCGAAGGTGGTGTTGGAGCTGAAGGTGCTGTCGGCGTTGAGGATGGGATAGGTTTCCTGGACGTCGAGTTGCTGCCATACCAGGTGCAGGGAAGAAAGGGGTAAGGCGCCGTCCTGCGGGACGGGGGAAGGGGTGGGCTCGGGGGTCGGGGTGGCGAGGACCGGAGCCGGGGTCGACAGGACCATGGCCGTGGGTAGCGGTTTCGGAGTGGGCAGGGGAGTGGGAGGGGTCTCGGGGAGGACGGGCGGCATCTCGTCCAGGAAAGGAGTGGGAACCGGCGTCGGCTTGGGCGGCGTGTGCTTGATGATCATGATGGGGACGGCCTTGACGGCGCTCGGCTTGGCTTTTNNCTCTTCTTTTCGATCGGTTTCGCCTCGGCGATCGCCAGGCCTCCGGAGAGGGCGATGAAGATCTCGCCCGAACTCTTCTTGATCGAGGGGGCGACGTCCGAATCCCCGGACAGATCGATCACCACGCGCACGATGGCCGGCACGACGGAGAACTGGCCCACCCGGACGGCTTTGACGCGGGGGTCGCTGACCCGGATGTGCCGGGTGCCGCTGAAAAGGGAGGAGTTGGAGATGTCGACCAGGAGGCGGGGAGGATTCGCGAGCTTGCGGATGGTGGTCTCTCCGGGGCCGTCGAGCTTGATTCGGATGCCGCCCCTCCGGGAATCGAAGGCGACCCCGTTGATGGATGCGGCCGAAGCCGGGGCGTTTCCCAGCAAACCGACCAATCCCACCAAAAAAACCAGCGAGAATATTTTTTTTGCCCTGTCCAAAGTGTTTCCCCCCCCCAATCTCTCTTTTCCATCAGATGTTCTGGAAGCCGGAAAAGCCGAAGCGCGCCAGGACTTCCCCGGCGGCACCGATCATCCCGGCTTGCTCGCCGAGTTGTGCCAGTTGCACGGTCTCTGGATTCCAGAATTTCTTTCCTTCCAAGTTCTTGCTTTTTTCGCCCAGGTGTTCCCCCACCTTCTGCCGCAGGAGGGGCAGCCAGCTCTCACCGGTGGAAGAGAGCCCTCCGCCCAGAAGGATCAGGTCGGGATCGGTGAAGTTGATGATGTTGAGGATGCCGAGAGCCAGGCCCTCGCAAAGCTCTTCGATCAGCCGTTGGGCGATTTGGTGGCCCTTTTCGGCGGCTTCGAAGACCGTGTAGCTGGTCGGGTTCTCCCAAATTCCGCATTCCTTGGCGCGCGCCGCGAGGGCCGTTCCCGAGGCATAGGCCTCCAAACAACCCCTTTGTCCGCAGTTGCAGGGACGGCCGTCTTTTTCGATGACCAGGTGTCCCAATTCCCCGCCGCCCCCCCGCGAGCCCCGGATGACCTGGCCGCCGAGGACGATTCCGCCTCCGACGCCGGTGCCCAGGGTCAAGACGGCCAGATTGGGAACGCTCTGCCCGGAACCGCACCAGTACTCGCCGTAGGCCGCGGCGTTGCCGTCGTTGTCGACGCAGACCGGGAGGCGGAAGGAGCGAATGAGGATCTCCTTGACGTGGGTTCCGCTCCAGCCCGGCAGGTTGGGGGTGGCGTACTCGACCACCCCGGAATGCCAGTTCACTCTCCCCGCGGTGCTCACCCCGATCCCGACCAGCATCTCCTTTTCGAGAGGCTCCAAGGAAGCGAGGACGTCGTCGAGGAAGTTGAGGATGCCGTTGAGGACGTCCTTGCGGGAAGTTTCTTGGCGCCAGGTGTGGAGGACGTCGCCGTCCGAAGTCACCAACCCGGCGAGCATCTTCGTGCCGCCCACGTCGATCCCAAGAGCGTACCCGCCGCATTCGATGAGGCGCTCGGGAAAGATGACGGTAAGCGGCGCGGTCGCCTTGCTCACTTCGTTAACTCCTGCACGTATCGTTCGACTATCCGTTGGGGACGGGTGATGGCCGAACCGACCACCACCGACCAGGCTCCGAGTTCGATCGCCCGTCGCGCTTGAAGGGGAGTCCAAACCCGACCTTCCAGAATCACGGGCGACTCTATCACTTTTAGCAGATCTTGCAGGAGTTGCCAATCAGGCTCTTCCGAATCGAGGAGATTTTTCGTTTCTTCGGTGTAGCCCGAGAGGGTGGTTCCGATCAGGTCGGCCCCCTGAGCGGCCGCGATTCTCCCTTCCGCGAGGGTGGCGACGTCCGCCATGAAAAGTTTTCCGCGGGAGTGGACCAGATCGATCGTTTCCTTCAGCGCCTTTTTGTCGGGACGGGGCCGCTCCGTGGCATCGGCCGCCACGATGTCGGCGCCCCAGGAGATGATTTGCTCCACCTCTTCGAGAGTCGGGGTGATGTAGGGGGCGAAGCCCGGGTAGCTTTGCTTGATCAGGCCGATCAAGGGCAAAGAAACGACCTTTCGGATTTCGCGAACATCCTTCCCTTCGGCGCGGATGCCCCCGGCGCCGCCTTTGGCGGCGGCGACGGCCATTTCGGGCATCAGCCCGAGCAGGGGGTTTCCTTCTTCCGCCTGGCAAGAAACGATCAGCCTTTTTTTTAGCCTCGCGATCGTTTCTTCTTTCAACCCAGGCATCCGATCGCCTTTTCGATTCGCTCGACCAGTTTGCCCGAGCGAATCCATTCGAGGGCGAGTTCGATATCGAGGGAGGTCACCCGATCCTCCTCCAGGAAGGCCACGGTCTCGCGCAGGCTTTTATGGGCCTCGAGCGCGCCCAATCCCGGCGAAAGGGGTTTGCGGAAATCGAGGGCCTGGGCGGCGCAGAGGATTTCGATGGCCAGGACCTTCTCGACGTTCTCGACGATGGAGTAGGCTTGGCGGGCCGCCGTGGTCCCCATGGAAACGTGGTCCTCCTGGCCGGCCGAGGTCGGAATGGAATCGACCGAGGCGGGGTGGGCCAGGCTCTTGTTTTCGGAAACCAGAGAGGCCGAAGTGTACTGGGCGATCATGTAGCCGGAGTTGAGCCCCCCCTGGGGAGTGAGGAAGGCGGGTAAGCCGTTGGAATAGTTGGGATTGACCAGCCTTTCGGTCCTGCGCTCACTGATGGAGGCGAGTTCCGAGAGCCCGATCCCCGCGAAGTCCATGGCTATCGCCACCGGTTGGCCGTGGAAGTGACCGCCGTTGATGACTTCCCCCGTTTCGAAGAAGAGCAGGGGGTTGTCGGTGGCCGAATTGATTTCGGTCTTCAACACCTTCTCGACGTACTCGAAGCAGTCGCGCGAGGCTCCATGGACCTGGGGGGCGCAACGCAAGGAATAGGCGTCCTGCACCATCCCGCAGTCGAGGTGCGAAGCCAGGATCTCGCTCTTGTCGAGCAGCTTTAAGAGGTTCGCCGCGCTCTTGATTTGACCGGGGTGGGGCCGCAGGGCATGCAACTCGGGGCGGAAGGCGCTGGACGTTCCCTTCAGGGCTTCCAGGCTCATGGCGCAGGCGATGTCGGCCACCTTGGCCAGATTGTTCGCCTTGTGGATGACCAAGCAGCCGAGCGCCGTCTGGGCCTGAGTCCCGTTGATGAGCGCCAAGCCTTCCTTGGCCTCCAATTCGACCGGCGAAAGAGATGCCTTCTCCAGGGCTTCCCGGCCGGAAACTTTTTTTCCCTCGAACTCCGCCTGGCCCTCGCCGATCAGGACCAGGGCGAGATGGGCCAGGATGGCCAGGTCGCCCGAGGAGCCCACCGAGCCCTGGGAGGGCAGGATGGGGTGCACCTTCTTGTTCAGGCAATCGATCAAGAGTTGCAGGGTCTCGGGACGGATGCCCGAAAAGCCCTTGGCCAGGGCGTTGGCCCTCAGCAGCATGATGGCGCGGGTGACCGAAACCGGGAAGGGGTCCCCTACGGCCGCGGCGTGGGAAAGGATCAGGTTGCGCTGGAGTTTCTTGACGTCCTCGCCCGGGATGCGGACGTCCTTGAATTGACCGAAACCCGTCGTGATGCCGTAAATGACCTCGTTGTTGGCCAGGATCCCCTCAACCTGTTTCCTCGAACGCCTCACCCTCTCGAGGGACTTGGGATTGAGGCGAACCGATGAAAAGTTTTCCGCGACTTCCCAAACCTGCTCGAGGGTGAGTTCCTCGCCGTTCAGGAAGACTTCTTTNNTCGTTTCAGGCATTCGGCAAGCCCTCGATCCGGGTTCTCAGCGTTTCCCAGAGGTCCTCCCGCAAATGTTCGGCGGCTTCGAGCAGCTCTCCGCTTTCCTCGGACACTTGCTTCACGAAGTCGGCGTCCTTGATGCTCGAGAGGTTGATGAAGACGTTGAGCAGCGCCCCTTCCAGGCCCGTGAGGGCGGCGAAGGCCCCTACCCCCGCGTCGGAGGCGGCGTTCTCGTTCCCCCGCCTGAGGGCGACCAGGGCCAATTCGGCGGCGGTGAGGCAGTTGCGCGCGACTTCGAGGGGAACCTCGGCGGCGTGCCGGGTGCCGGCCTGGATGGCCTCGCTGCGGATTTTCTTTTCCTCGTCGTTGCTTTTTGGCAGCTTGAAGGCGTCCATGACCTCCTGGAAGGCCTCGGCATCGCGGTCCACCGCTTCCAATAAGTCGGCGCGCAGGGAAGAGCCCTGTTCGATCAGGATCTCGACGGTTTCGGCGCTTTCCTCGTAGCCCTTCTTGCCCTCGGTCACGTGGCCGACCATCTCGACCAAGGAAGCGGCCAGGGCGCCGGCGAGCGCCGCCACGCTCCCTCCACCGGGAACGGCCTCGGAGCCCGCGAGCTTCTCGAGGAAAGTGGGGATGCTCAATTCGGCGAGTTTATTCATGGGCGGCCTCCGCTACTTGATTCTCGAGGATGAGGGAAGGATGGTAGTTTTCGATCTGGAGATAGTAGGCGGCGCTGTCGAGCAGGGCCTCCTGGGGCACCAGGCCGATGATCTCGGAGCCGATCACCGGGACGCCCCAGCGCTTGGCCTCGGCCTTCACCAGTTCCTGAATCCGATAGATCGGCGTTTTCTTGTAGTTGACCAGGTTCATGGAGACCTGGGCGATCTGGCGGTCTTCGAGGAAGACGCCCATGGCCTTGACGTTGGAGAGGCCGCCCGAAATGGCGCGCACCGACTTGGCGATGGTGTCGGCGATCTTGAGGTCGGCGGTCCCGAGCTGGACGTTGTAGGCGACCAGGAAGAAGCGCGCGCCGATGGCGGTAACCCCGGCGGAGGGATGCGGCTGGTTCGGCCCGAAATCGGGCTTCCACTGGGGATTCTTCATTTTTTCCGCCATGCCCTCGAATTGGCCCTTGCGGATGGCCGCCAGGTTCTTGCGATCCAGGGAAGCGGCCGCGTCCTCGTAGAGGAAAACGGGGATGTCGAATCTTCTGGCGACTTCCTCGGCGACTTCCTTGGCCAAGAGGACGCATTCCTCGGTGGTCACTTCCTGGAGGGGGATGAAGGGCACGACGTCGACCGCTCCCATGCGGGGATGTTCTCCCTGGTGGTTCCTCAGGTCGATCTTGGCGACGGCCGTCTCGTAGAGATTGATAATCGCCTGTTTAAGGCCCTCGGGATTGCCCACCAGGGTGAGGACGGTTCGGTTGTGGTCGGGGTCCGAGCTCTTGTTGAGGAAGACCACTCCGGGCACGGTCGAGACCGCCTTCACGCAGGCCTCTATCACTTCTTCGCGCCGCCCTTCGCTGATGTTGGGGACGCATTCGATCAACTTCGCCATTCTTCTTTCCTTCTACTTGACAACTTTGTCGTCGATGACGACAAGACCGTTCTTGATGACGGTGCGGACGGCGTTCACTCCCATGAAATAGGGGATCTGGCGGTGGTTCTCCACCCCGAAAACCACGATGTCGGCCCTTTTTCCCACGTCCAGGCTGCCGCGGTCCCGGCCTTCCCCGATCGCCCAGGCGGCGTTGACCGTCGCTCCCATGAGGGCTTCGGCGGGGGTCATTCCGAGACGGGTGCAGGCGAAGGACATCACCAGGGGCATGGAGAGAAGGAAGCAGGAACCGGGGTTGAAATCGGTCCCCAGGGCCACGGGAAGCCCGGCCTTGATCATGGTTCGGGCGTCGGCCTGTTCGGATAATCCGAGAAAAATCGGGGTCCCCGGCATGAGCACGGCGATGCAGCCGGCCTGTGACATCAGGAATAAGCCCTCCCTATCGGCCAAAAGCAGGTGGTCGGCCGAGGCGGCTCCCACCCTGGCCGCGAGCGCCGCCCCCCCCAGATCGGAGAGTTCGTCGGCGTGGATCTTGCTCCGCATCCCGTAGGTGGCGCCCGCCACCAGAATCTTTTCCGATTGTTCGGGGTTGAAGACCCCCTTCTCGCAAAAGACGTCGCAGAACCTGGCCAGGTTCTGCAAGCCGATTTTCGGGATGGCTTCTTCGCAAAGCCAGTCGGTGTAGGTCTCCGCGTCCATTTCAGGGGGAACGGCGTGCGCCCCCAGAAAGGTGGGGACCAAATCGATCGGCTGGAGGGCATCCAGTTGCTTGATCGCTTCGAGTTGCTTGATCTCGTTCTCGAGGTCCAGTCCGTAGCCGCTCTTGGCCTCGGCCGTGGTGGTGCCGTGGGCCAGCATTTCCGCGAGGTATTTTTTGGATTTCTCGATCAGTTCCTCCAGGGAAGATTTTTTGGTGGCCCGGACCGAGGAGTAGATGCCGCCCCCCTGCTCGTGGATCTCCTGATAACTCGCTCCCTTGGAACGCAGTTCGAACTCGAGTTCGCGGGTGCCCCCGAAGACCAGATGGGTATGGGCATCGATCAAGCCGGGGGTGACGGTGCAGTTTTTCGCGTCGATCACCGTGGCGTCCGGCAGGAGAGCGAGAACGCTCAGGGCCTCCTCGGTGGTGCCGAGGAAGACGATGCGGCCCTCGAAGGAAGCGACGGCGCCCCCCTTGATGATCCCCAGTTCGCCCTGTCCTCCGCCCCTCCTCGGAATGTCCGGCCCCTTGCAGGAAACCAGTTCGCTCGCGTTCTTGATGAAGAGGTCGGCGATGATTTTGCCTTCGGCTTTCTTTTCCTCGCCTTTTCTCACGATACACCCCACATGGGGATTTTTATCTCCTTGGCGCGGGCGGTCGCCTCGGCCTCGGGGTAGCCGGCGTCGACGTGGCGGATGNNGGTTGGGCGAGGCGACCGAGCCGCAATCGAGGTGATCGCGCCCGATCACGATGGGGGCGGAGACTTCTCCCGAGGCCACCAGGTCGTTGATCCTCTGGCCGAGACGGTTCCTTTCCCCGTAGCCGAGCCAGCAGATGCGGGCGGGCAACCCCTGGAACTGGACCTGCTCCTTGGCCATCCCGATCCAGCGGCAAAGGGGTAGGTTGTCGGAAAACTCCTCGAGCAGCAAATCGTCGATGCGCTCGATGTCACGGGGATCCCCCGAAAGGGCCACCCAGCGGAAGGGCCCCTTGCCTTCGCAGAAGAGGGGACGAATGTAGGCCGGGACGAAGCCCGGATAACTGAAGGCTTCTTTTACGCCGTGGTCGAAGGCGACCTGCCTCAAGTTGTTGCCGTAATCGAAGGCGATCGCTCCCTCGTTTTTCAAGGCCAGGATGGCCTCGACATGCTGAACGATCGAGGCATAGGCCTTTTCGAGGTAGAGCTCGGGAGCCTCTCGCCTCAGTTTGGCGGCTTCCTCGATCGAATGGCCGATCGGGATGTAGCCGTTGAGGGGATCGTGGGAAGACGTTTGGTCGGTGACGACGTCGGGGACCACCTTTCTCGCCAAAAGCTCCGGCAGGATCTCGGCGACGTTGCCCAAAAGGGCGATCGAGAGGGGCTTGCCTTCCTTCATGGCTGCACGGGCCAGTTCGAGGGCGTGATCCAGGTTTCTGGCCTCGACCATGCAGTAGCCTTTTTCGAGACGGCGCCGGATGCGGGTGGGATCGGCCTCTACGGCGATGCAGACCCCTTCGTTCATGGTGACGGCGAGAGGCTGGGCGCCCCCCATTCCCCCCAGGCCGGCGGTGACGACCAGCTTGCCCTTGAGGGTGCTTCCGAACTCCTGCAGGCCCAGGGCGACGAAGGTCTCGTAGGTTCCCTGCAGGATGCCCTGGGTGCCGA
>DOBT01000264.1 GCA_003503675.1 Cyanobacteria bacterium UBA8530
GCGATCATGAGGCGATCGAGCAGGATCTGTTGGCCGACGATGACCCTGCGGATCTCCTGGCTTATCTCTCCGAAGCGCTCGGAAAGCTGTCTGACCTTTTCGTTGGCTTCAAGCAGATTGTTCTCGACCATCCCGGCATTTTAGGCCATGAACCCTCCAAAAACAAGAAGAGCCACCGGGCGCAGGATTTCCTGAGCATTTTTCTCTTTCACAACGGGCGGGCCCCTGCTATGATGACGTGATGGAGCGCACAGATTGAGGAATGAAGCCATGAGGGAACCCCAGGAAAAGAACATGTGTTGCCGGCTGCTTGAAGAACGCAACGAAGAGATCGAACGTCTCCTCGAGCGAATCCAACGCCTGGAGGAGGCCCTGCGTCTCCTGGAGGATCAAAGTGCCGTCACCACCGATCGCCTGACCGGCCTACAGCACAACGCGCACTTCCTCGAACTGATCGACCGCGAGTTTTCGGAGGCCCGCCGCTACGCGCGTCCTCTCTCTCTCCTGATCATCGACCTGGACGGCTTCCGGGAAATCAACGACAACTACGGCTTCACGGTGGGCAACAAGGTGATCGAGAACGTCGCCAAGTCCCTCAAGGGCTGTTGCCGCGATTCCGACCTGGTTTCCCGCTACGGGGGCGAGGAATTCGTNNCCGCTACGGGGGCGAGGAGTTCGCCGTGGCTCTCACTCAGACCGATCTTTCGGGCGCCCGTTACGCCGCGGATCGGATCCGAAGGGCGATCGCCGAGCTATCCATCGCCGGAGAAGAAGGGGATCCCATCCGTCAGGTGACGGTCTCGGTGGGCTTCTCTTCCCTGAGGCCGGACGATCTCACCACCTTCGCCCTCCTGGACCGCGCCCACCGTGCCCTGCGCCGGGCCAAGGAAGCCGGCCGAAACCGCAGCGGCGGCTCCGAAGAGATTCATACCGATCGCATAGAAGCCCCCTAGATCGGGTAGAATGGGATCAATGATCTCTCCTTTCCAATCCACCCTCGAAATAGCATTGGACCGGCTTTGCCCGGCCTAAAGGCGTAGGGAGCGGGCCATGGCCTTGATCAAGTCCAACCAGCTGGTCCAACAAGGTTCCTCGGTGGTCTTGGGCGACAAGATCACCCAGGACGCCGGTTCCATGCGCCCCACCAAGAAAAAGGGCGAGGAGAAAATCGAAAAACCCGTCGAGCAAAAGCCCCTGCCCGCCGCTTTGCCGGAAAACAAATCCGAAAATCAAGAAGAAAACAGCGAAAATTTTGAAAAAGTCGAAAAGATCGAAAAACCCTCGCTGCCTCCCGAAAAAATGATCGGTGACTTCGACGAGGGAAGGAATCTCCTCCTCGAGCAGGAAGGACAATCCCTGGAGGCCCTCGAGTCCGAGCGACAGGTGGCCGTCGCCGATCGGATGGGCGATGTCCTGGAGGAAAGAAGCACCGAGGTCGCCGCCGCCATCACCGAGCTGCATTCGGACGAGGACGAGGCCCAGGAGATCATCACCCGTTTGATGCCCTATGCCGAGCACCAGGCCTCGGCCGAAGCCGAGAAAATCCTCGTCGAGGAATACCTGGCCCCGAAATGGCAGGAAATCGGCACCACCGAGGAAAAGATCGCCGCTTTTCTCGGGAACTACGTCAAAAAGCTTTCGAAGGACCCCGGCAACTCGGATAGATTCCTCGCGCTGCTTTCCGAAAGGGAAGCCATCCTGGCCGAAGCCCGCTTGAAGGCCCAGGACATCGTCCAGCAAGCCGAAATGGCCGCCGCCGAGCTCGTGGCGGAAGCCGAGGCCAAGGCCACCCAGACCATCCTCGACGTCGAGAACAACCGCCAGGACATCCTCAACGAACTCGAACAGCAGGGCTACGCCCAGGGCTATCAGGAAGGCCGCAGTCAAGCGGATCTGGAGGGCGCCGAGGTGGTCTCCGAAGCCATCGAGACCCTCAACAAGGTTCGAATGGCCTATCCCCTGGCCATCAAGGACAACGAGGAAAACCTCTTGAAACTGGCGATCGAGATCGCCGAGCGCATCATCCAGGAAGAGATCGACATGAAGCCCGAGATCTGCGTGAAGATGCTGGAAGCGGCCATCCGCAAGGTCTCCGACCTGGAGCACGTCGTGATCAGGGCCAACGAGGAGGACCTTCCCCTCCTGCTCGAACACGAGGACCGCTTCCGCGAGATGCTCAAGAACGTCAAGAACCTCGAGTTCGCGGCTTCCAAGAAGGTGGCGCGCGGCGGCGTCCTGATCGAGACCACCGCCGGTTCGGTGGACGCCTCGATCTCGACCCAGCTCTCCGTCCTCAAGGAGGCCTTCGATCACGTGCGCGCCGAATACGGCGATGACAATTCCGAAGATACGGCATGGGAAGAGGTTGATCAGTAATGAAGCATTTCAAGTATGACGATTATTCCTTCGCCGTGAAAAAAACCAACCCCATCCGCCCGAACGGGGTGGTGGTCCAATTGGTCGGCCTGGTCATCGAGGCCCAGATGCAGGGAGTGATGTACGGCGAGCTCTGCTACATCTACTCGACCGACAAGTCGAAGGTCTTCCCCGCCGAGGTGGTGGGCTTCAAGGCCAAGCGGGTCATGCTCATGCCCCTCACCGAAATCGAAGGCCTCGGCGGCGGCTGCGAGGTGGTGGCCACCGGCAACCTGGTATCCGTCAAGGTCGGCCCCGGCTTGCTGGGGAGGGTGGTCGACGGACTGGGCAACCCCATCGACGGCAAGGGGCCGCTCCAGGCCGAGACGACCTATCCGGTCATGAACTCGCCGCCAAACTCCATGACCCGCCGGTTGATCGATACCATCATCCCCACCGGGGTACGGGTGATCGACGGCTTCCTGACCCTGGGAGAAGGCCAGAGAATGGGCCTCTTCGCCGGTTCGGGGGTCGGCAAGAGCACCCTGCTGGGCTCGATCGCCCGTAACACCAAGGCGGACATCTCCGTCCTCTGCCTGGTCGGCGAGCGCGGCCGCGAGGTCAGGGAATTCTTGGATTACTACCTCGGCGAGGAAGGCTTGAAGCGGTCCGTCGTGGTGGTGGCGACCTCCGACACCTCTTCCCTGATGAGGATGAAGGCGCCCCTGGTGGCGACTTCGATCGCCGAGTACTTCAGGGACAAGGGCCTGAAGGTCTTCATGATGATGGACTCCATGACCCGCTTCGCCATGGCCATGCGCGAGATCGGCCTGGCCATCGGGGAGCCCCCTTCCCAGAAGGGCTATCCCCCCTCGGTCTTCGCCTTCATCCCCAAGCTGTTGGAGCGGACGGGAACCGCCGAGGTCGGTTCCATCACGGCCATCTACACCGTCCTGGTGGACGGCGGAGACATGGACGAGCCGATCGCCGACTGCGTCCGGGGCGTCCTGGACGGCCACATGGTCATGAGGCGCGAAATCGCTTCCCTGGAAGGCATCTATCCGGCCGTCGACGTCCTGCCCTCCGTCAGTCGTCTCATTTCGGTGCTGGTCCCCAAGGAGCAGTACGACGCCGCGGCCGAGGTGAGGGCCATCATCGCCAACTACCGCGAGGTCAAAGACCTTTTGAACATGGGGGCCTACGTGCGCGGCTCCAACCCGGCCTTCGATCACGCCATCTCGATGTATCCCCAGGTGAAGGACTTCTGCAAGCAGGGGACCCACGAGAACACCCCCTACGATGAATCCTGTTCCCGAATCATGATGCTGGGGGCCAAGACTTCGGCCGCCGCTATGTTCACCTAGAGCAATTATTAAGTTACGAGATCGAGACGGTTCCGACAGAATTGCAGCGCAAAGTATTCGAACGAACGGCGACGATCACCAGCCAGAAAAGCAAAGATGGGAAATGCCTCAAGAGCACTTCCCATCAGGAACTTCAGTTTAGAAGCAAACAGACTCGAGGGCTTTATCGGGGATGGCACTAGCGGACAAGGGAATGCTCTTTAGAGCCGACACCGCCTGGGCATAGCGGGTCTTGCCCTGGCTCCCGATCCGAAGCTTTTCGTTTACGACAAGCGAACGAATGCTGGCAACGCGCAGACCGAGAGCAGGGTGATCGTAGAATCGCAGATCGTAATTTTCGCTGGTGTTGAGGCGATCGAAAACGTCGGCCAAGGCCGTCGGATCGTATCCTGCCTTGCTCACGGCTCTTGCGGCGATCGCATCGGCTTCGTTTTCCGCATCCCGGATAAGGGACATGGCGGCGAAAGTTTCATTGAGCTTGAATCGCTTGGTGGCCAATACGGCGGGGCTTACTTTGCCTTGCAGGTAGCTGAGGACGAAATCGGGATCCCCGTTCATGTCGGATGGCAAGCTTTTCACATAGGAATCCGCCATTTCCATATCGGCAACAGAGACGTTTTTGGTTTGTTGAACCCAACGCATGACCGACGCGGCCGAAAAAAGGTTGAGGAATTTTTGGAGGACATGGCGTTTTTTGGCATGGGCGGCTTCGTGGGCCATGATACCGGCTAGCTCCGCCTCACTACGCAAGGCCGATAGCATCCCGGTAAACAAGTAGATCGTGTTGCCTCCGGCGTTAAAGGCATTAGGGAACGATCTATTGAGCAGTTTGACCTTGATGGACGGAAAACCTGCCTTTTGTGAGACTTGATCCATCACGCCTTGGAGGTAGGCGACGAGTTGGGGCTTATCGGTGACTTCGGGGCAGCTTTGGATGGTCACCTTGACCGATACCTCTCCGATGGCCTCGTCCATCGCAGGATCCACCTTGGGAAGGATGGTGGCGACTTCCTGGTTATAGAGGTTCTTGATGCAGCGTTGCGTCCACTCATCGGTAGCTGAGTTCATGATGGCGGGCAATCCTGCGAGGAGATCTTTTTCCTCCTCTAAGTGAATCTTGGAAAGGGCCGTTATGGCGTCATCGAAAGTATACTTGGCGAGGTAGGAGCCGCTTCTGTTGCCTTGAAGCGAGAGAGAGGTTGCCATAGGAGCGCCGCAACCAACCAAGGCGAGGATAGTGGTGGAGAGAATTATCGAAATGGATCGCGCGATCAACTTGCGCATGAGGACTCCTTTCAAGGCCAAAGGGAGCATTACTTCCTTTTCATCGAAAGAAAGAGGATAAAGCTTTCGGAAAAATGGTTAATGCGGCCTTAAATCAGATGGAAATCCAGGTTAAGCTTGGGGTAAAGCCTAAAGTAGCGGGCTATCTTCTGAAATCTTGCAAAAGGCATACGCCGAGTTTGCGTTAGAGGGTGAACGGAAAGTCA
>DOBT01000116.1:0-3752 GCA_003503675.1 Cyanobacteria bacterium UBA8530
GTCTCCCCGGCAATTCCGCCGGGGAGTGGATTGAAACATCCAGGTTCAAAAAGGCGGGCAAGCGCTCGTCAAGTCTCCCCGGCAATTCCGCCGGGGAGTGGATTGAAACGTCAGGAACGGCGGTGTCGAGATCGATGCCGGAGTCTCCCCGGCAATTCCGCCGGGGAGTGGATTGAAACTTACCCCAGGCCATGTGCCCTAGGTAAACAGGATGTCTCCCCGGCAATTCCGCCGGGGAGTGGATTGAAACAAAGCAATAGCATCGGACTGGAGCACATGCTCGCGTCTCCCCGGCAATTCCGCCGGGGAGTGGATTGAAACAAGGGTTTACCCTCGTAGAAAGGAAACAAAAAGACGTCTCCCCGGCAATTCCGCCGGGGAGTGGATTGAAACCATTAGTACCAAGGGCTCGGCTGACGCCTCGCCGGTCTCCCTGGCTTTATCGCCGAGGAGTGGAAGGATCAACGGCGCTGGATCCTTCTCCTGCGGGTCGATGCGAGTGGTGCGACCGATTCCACCTTCGGTTCCGACGGAGTCCAGATCCATGGGAATGCCTCCCAGGACGAAGAGTTCGCCGGGATCATCCCGAGGACGGACGGCTTCATCACCGTGGGGAGCCTCGGCGATTTTCCTTTGTTCGCGCAGTACGACTCCAAGGGAGTGCTGCTTTCGAAACACTTTCTGGACAAGGCCCCGGGAGAAGCCCCGCACGGGGGATTGTTCCCCTTCATCCCTTTGTGCCATGGCGGTAGGTAAATAGTTGCTCCGCTCTTCTGAAGCTCCGAGTGACCGCTCAAACGCCAAGGTTGTATAATCGTTCGAAAAGCGCATAGGAGACCCAGGATGCCGGCCACCCCATTGAAATACTTTCTTCCCCAGAAAGCCGCGAATCTCGTTCGGCTGCGAAGGCAAAGCCACAGAGAGCCTTCCTGCCCGGATTGCGCTTATGCTCTAGCCGAAGAGCGGTTGGCGGAAGCCCAGAGGATTGCCCGCATCGGAAGCTGGGAGTGGGACATTCTCGCCAAACGGGTGTTTTGGTCCGATGAGCATTTCCGCCTCTTCGGATTCGAGCCTCGCTCACTCCAACCCACCTTCGCTTTGGTCCTCCAGTGCGTTCACCCGGAGGATCGCGATCGCTTCTCCGAAGTGGTGAAAAAGGCGAGCGAAGAACACCGCCCCTTCGAGGTGGACTACCGCGCCGTCCATTCCGACGGGACCGTTCTTTTCTTGAACAGCCTGGTGAGGGGCGTCTGGGACCCCGCGGGCGGGATGATCAAGTTGATGGGAATCAGCCAGGACGTGACCGAGCGTCGGAGAATCGAAGCGACGTTGGATCGGCAGATCGAGGCGTTGGAGCGGGCCGAGCGTTTCAAGGAAGAGTCCCTCGAGGCGTTGCGGGAAAGCGAAAGGCTGCTTTCGGAGGCCCAGCAAATCGCCCACATCGGGAGCTGGGAATGGGATATCGAGACCGATCGCATGAAGTGCACCGACGAGGTATATCGTCTTTTCGGTTTGGTTCCCCAGTCCTTCGGGGCTACCATTGCGACGGGCCATTTTCTTTATCACCCGGACGATCTCACCCTCCGCACCGAGACCATCGTTCAGGCGCTTCGGGATCATCGACCTTTCGCCTACGATCACCGAATCATCCGACCGGATGGGACGATTCACATGCTGCGCTGCACGGGAAAGGTCGTCCTCGACCCGGAAGAAAAGCCCCTCGGCATCATCGGTACCAGCCAGGACGTGACGGCGATCCGGCAAGCCGAGCGCCTGAAGGACGAGTTTCTTTCGGCCGTCAGCCACGAGCTGAGAACCCCCCTGAACGCCGTCTTCGGATTCGGTTCCCTCCTCCAAGACGGTATCGCCGGGCAGTTGAACGAAAAGCAGAGCGATTTCGTCTCGAAGCTCCTCCTGGGGGCGGACCGGATGCTGGTATTGATCGACGACCTGCTGGATTACGCGAGGATGCAGGCCGGCAAGTTCAGCGTTTCCCCCGCCTTGACGGATTACCCCTCCTTGGTGGAAGAGCTCGTTTCCTCCTTTCAACCGGACGCCCTGGCGAAGCGGATCGAGATGAAAACTTCGGTCGAAGTGGCTGTTCTGGTGTGTCTGGATCGGAGGCGGATCATTCAGGTGATCGCCAATTTGCTTTCCAACGCCATCAAGTTCACCCCGAACGGCGGGAAGGTCCAGCTCAGGGCTTTTTTGAAGGACGACCGGCTGGTCACCGAGATTTCCGACAGCGGCCATGGCATCTCCGAAGAGGACCTTCCGAAGTTGTTCGCGCCATTCAAGCAGTTGGACATGGGCATGACCCGCCGGGTGGGAGGGGTTGGCTTGGGCCTGAGCATTTCGAAAGCCATCATTCAGGCCCATGGCGGAACCATCGAGGCCCGAAGCGGTCCGGGGAAGGGAAGTACCTTCAGCTATTCGATTCCCCAGGCGTGAGCGGGGAGATCAACCATTTCGCCGAGGTTTTTCATCGAAAGGGAAGGGGTTTCCTTCGCCTTTCTTTGAGATGCTTGAAAGGCATCTTTCGAAGAAGGAGGAGGAAATGGGCACCATACGTCGAGCGCATGTCGTTTGGGAGGGAACTCTCGCCAGTGGTTCCGGAAAAGTCGGCGCCGCCAGCCAGGCCTTCAAAGAATTGCCGGTCAGCTGGACTGCCCGCAGCGAAAATCCCGACAATCAAACCAGTCCGGAAGAAATGCTCGCCGCTGCCCATGCGACCTGCTTCGCCATGGCCCTGTCGGCGGAATTGGCCAAAATGCACCTCGAACCCGAGAAGCTCGAGGTGGACGCCGAAGTGGCCTTCGAAAAGCTCGAGGAGGGCTGGCGGGTGACGACCAGCCATCTTTCGGTTCGCGGCAAGGTGCCCGGGGCCGATGCCGATCGCTTCGTGAAAGCCGCCGAGGCAGCCAAAGAGGGCTGTCCGATTTCTCTGGCCCTCCGCGGGAACGTGAAGATCGCCCTGGAGGCGGCACTGGAATAAGGGAAAATCATTCCTCGCCTCGGTACGTTCCTCTATTGCGCTTGGTCTTCGCTCTTTCCTTCTTGCCCTGGACCCGGCGCTCCTTCGAAGCATAGGTCGGTTTGGTCTCGCGGCGCAGCTTGGGAATGACGATCGCCCGTCGAATCAAATCGACCAGCTTCTCCTCCGCCAGGGCCCGGTTCTCGAGCTGGTTCCTCGTTTCCGAGGCCGTGATGAGAAGGGTTCCTCCTTCAAGCCAGCGCCTGCCCGCCNNACGTCAAGCCAGCGCCTGCCCGCCATAGCCTGAAGCCGGGACAAGGCCCCCATGGTCAAGCCCTTGATCTGGGAAACGTCCAAACGCAGTTCGACCTTGCTGGAGACCTTGTTCACGTTTTGGCCTCCCGGGCCGGACGACCGGACGAAGGAGAGGGAAATCGCTTCTTCGGGAACACTGACACCGTCGGCGATGAAAAGATCAGCCATTTTCGGGAAACTCGATTTCTTCCAAGAAGCTTTTCCTCTTTCGAAACGCTGGGACTCGANNCGGCGGATCGTCTTCAAGTTCGGCACCAACGTTCTTTCGCGTCGGGATGGCCAGATCGCCCTTTCGCGGGTTTACTCCTACATCGAGAGCCTGGCCGATCTTCATCGGGTCGGCAAGGAAATCATCGTCGTGACCTCCGGAGCCGTCGGGCTGGGGGCCAGGGCCCTCGGGATGGAGAAACCCGAGCTGGTCACGCTGAAGCAAGCCTGCGCCGCGGTCGGCCAGGGCCAGCTG
>DOBT01000116.1:3759-5449 GCA_003503675.1 Cyanobacteria bacterium UBA8530
CTGTTTCGGCGACAACGACAAGCTTTCCGCCCTGGTGATGAGCAAACTGGACGCCGATCTGCTCGTGATCCTCTCCGACGTGGACGGCCTCTATGACGCCGATCCCAGGGAAACTTCCAGCGCCCGGATCATTCCGGTCGTCGAGGAAATCACCCCCGAAATCGAGGCCCTGGGCTTTGCCGCCTCGAAGGGGGGCCGCGGCGGGATGAAAACCAAGATCGAGACCGCGAAGGTCGCGGTGCGCTCCGGCGGCCTGGTCCTGATCGCCAACGGCAAGGCCCCCGACGTGGTCAATCGCATCTTCGCCGGTGAGGAAATGGGAACGGTGTTTCTTCCGACCGAGCACCTTTCCAGTAAAAAACGCTGGATCGCCTATGCGACGACCGTCTTCGGAAGGATCAAGGTCAACGAGGGCGCCAGGAACGCCCTGCTCCTCCATAACGCCAGCTTGTTGCCCGCCGGGATCGTCGCCATCGAAAACGAGTTCGCCAGCGGAGACGTCGTCAGCATCCTGGACGAGAAGGGCCATGAGTTCTCGCGCGGGATCACCAACTATTCGAGCGAGGAGTGCCGCGTCATTTCCGGGTTGAAGTCCAGCGAGATCCTCGCCGCGCTCGGCTACAAGAACTACGACGAGGTAGTCCTGCGCGACAACATCGTACCGCTCTAGGAGGAAACAGCCTTGACCGAAGCTCTCCGCGAGGTCGTCCAAAAAGCCAAGGACGCCTCCTACCGATTGAGTGTCCTTTCAAACGAAGAAAAAAATCTCGCCCTCTTGGCGATCGCCGATCGCCTGGAATCCCGAAAAGACTTCATTTTGGCCGCCAATCGACAAGACCTGATCCTCGCCGAAAAGTTGGTCGAGGCGGGAAAGATCTCGCGAGCCCTCTTCGATCGCCTGAAAATCGACGAGGAGAAAATTCTCTCGATGGCGGCCGGGGTCAGGGGCGTGGCCGAGCTCGAGGACCCCATCGGTAAGATCGGCTGGGAGATGGAGCTCGATCGGGGCCTGAGGCTGGAGCGGATCAGCGTTCCCCTCGGAGTGCTCGCCGTGATCTTCGAGGCCCGGCCGGACGTCGTCATCCAGGTCGCCGCCCTGGCCCTGAAGTCCTCCAACGCCGTGATCCTCAAGGGCGGCAGCGAAGCGTCGCGCTCCAACGTCGCCCTCCTGACCCTGGTCAAGGAAGCCGTCGCCGAGATCGAAAGGGAATTTCTTCCCGAGGCCTTCCAAATGATTGAAAGCCGGGAAGAGGTGAAAGTTTTGCTCGGGTTGGGGGACCTGATCGACCTGATCATCCCGCGGGGGAGTAGCCAACTCGTCAAATTCATCCAGGAGAACACCCGCATCCCGGTGCTCGGCCACACCNNATCTGCCACGTCTTCGTCGACCTTTCGGCCGACCTGGACAAGGCCGGAAGGATCGCGGTCGATTCGAAGACCCAATATCCCGCCGCCTGTAATTCCATGGAGACCCTGCTGGTGCACCGGGAGATTTCGAAGAAGGCCCTGCCCCTCCTCGCCGAGGCTCTTCAGGCGGCGGGCGTGAGACTGTCGGGAGATGCCGAAGCCCGCTTCATTTTTCCGATGGAAGAAGCGACGGAAGAGGACTGGCGCACCGAGTACAGCGACAAGATCCTTTCCGTCCGCATCGTCGCCGACCTGGGGGAGGCGATCGCCCACATCAACCGCT
>DOBT01000046.1 GCA_003503675.1 Cyanobacteria bacterium UBA8530
GAAAATGAAACGGTATTAAATTAGTGATAACTGCTCGTTTAAAAAAAAAGGAGGTCCGAGGACCTCCTTCGTTTTTATTCTTTATTTGCTCTTTTTACCGGCGGCCGCTTTGACCTTCTTGGCCTCGACCCTTTCCTTGAGGGTTTTGCCGGCGGTCCAAACGGGGCTCTTCTTTGCGGGAATCTTCAGGACTTCACCGGTCCGAGGGTTGCGGCCTTCGCGGGCTGCGCGCTGGCGGACCTGGAAGGTTCCGAAGCCGACGAGGGTGATCTTATCGCCCTTGGCGAGAGCGTTGCTGATCGCGTCGATAGTGGCGTTCAGGCATTCGCCTGCTTCCTTCTGAGAGACTTTGGCTTTGGTGCTGATTTGCTTGATGAGTTCCTCTTTGTTCATTCAACATTCCCTTCTGAATAAACGGCCCGATGCTTGGCTGGCTCACCATCCGATCGGATGGGATCCTTGCAGTGAGCCAGTTTCCTGCCTGACAAGCGGCATTATAATAAGTCTAGCCGCGAAAAGCAAGACCTTTGCCCGTTATTAGCCAAAATTTATTGAGAATTTCACTGTTCCTGGGGAAGGAGCGGTTCCTCTGCGGCGCAAGTCCGGTTCCTTCCCGATTCCTTGGCCCAGTAAAGGGCGACGTCCGCCACCTTGATCAGCTCTTCGAGGGAATCGGCGTGGTTGGGATAGGTGGCGACCCCGAGAGAGGCGGTGATGTTCTTGTGGGGCAGCCTTTCCTGGTCGGTGAAGGGGTACTCCTCGATGAAGACCCGGATCTTCTCGCAGACGAGGTAAGCCGATTCGATGGGGGTCTCGGGAAGGATCACCGCGAACTCCTCCCCGCCGTAGCGGGCGACGATGTCGACCTGCCTCATCTTGTCGCGGAGGAGGGCGGAGAGCTCCTTGAGCACGGTGTCCCCCCCCAGGTGGCCGAGGACGTCGTTGCACTTCTTGAAGAAGTCGATGTCCATGATCATGAGGGAGACGGGATGTTTATAGCGGTCCGAGCGGTGGAGCTCCATTCGCAGGCGATCGTTGAAGTAGCGGCGGTTGAAGAGCTCGGTGAGGGGGTCGGTGATGGCTTGTTGCTCGACCTGGGTGTGCATCAGGGAGTTGTTGAGCGCCAGGGCGGCATGGCTCACCAGGGCTTTCACCAGGTCCATCTCGGTCTCGTTCGTTTTTTCGTTCGACAAAATCACCAGCCCGAGAAGTTGATTGGAGGCCAGCAAAGGAAGCAGGGTCACTTGCGGGCCTTCGAAGAAGGTCCCCTTTTCAGGATTCAGGGTGAGGGACTTCGGGTAGTTGGCCTGGCGAAGGGCTTGCAGCCAGGAATCGGGGGGGGCGTCGAAGATTTCGCTGCTTCCCAGGGTATAGCAGAAATTCGTGCCCTTCAGGAGGAAGATGCCGGCCCAGCGGACATCGGTGAAGAGGGAGAGGTGGTTGAAGAGCTCCTGGCAGGTGGCGGTGGTGTCGAGGGTCTTGCCGACCTCGGCGGTGGCCTCGTTCAGGGTCTTCAGCTGTTCGACCATCCGGTCGGCGCGCTGTTTCTCTTCCACCGTCTCGCGGTAGAGCTTGGAGGTGATGAAGGCCCCGGTGGCCTGGCGAGCGATGTCGGCCAAAAGCTCCACCTCGGAGGCGGTGAACTTCCTGGCCTCGGAGGTCCCCACCAGAAGGACCCCCAGCATCTCCCTCTGGGTGGCCAGAGGAGTGGCGATGACCGAGGCCAGCTGGTGCTCTTGCAGTTCCTGCGGGCAATCTTGAGGACGGCTCAGGAGGTCGTTGATGGCGAGCTGTTTGCCCGTCTTGACGGCTTCCCCCAGAAAGCCGGAGCGCTCGAGGGGAATGACCTCCTTGGGGGCCGCTTTGTTGGCGTCCTTGAGCATCTTGAGCAGGGAGAGGCCTTTCGACTTGAAGACGGCCAGATCCTCGATCATCCTCAATCCGCCCTCTTCCAGATGGTAGAGGCCGGCGTACTGGGCGCCCAGGGCCTGGGTGGTGATGGAGCAGATTTCGGCCGAGAGCTCGTTCAGTTCATAGGAGTTGTTGATGACGAGATTGACTTGTTGCAGGGCCCGCAGCTTGCGGGTGAACTGTAGGACCAGCCTTCCCTGATGCTCGTAGGCGCGGGAAAGCAGGGCGTTCGAGAGGGGAACGGAGATCTCCCTCAGAATGGGGTCCAGCTTTTCGGAGTCGAGTTCGGGGGCGGCGGTGATCAGCACCGCGGCCTGTAAGGGCGGATGGAGGCGGAGGGGGATGGCGTGGAGCGTCCCGCCTTCGAAGGGGATGCCGCTCAACCCTTCGTCGAGGGGGTTTTCCAGCTCGATGGGAAGGGGCGTCAGGCTGTCGGCGTATCGCCAGGGAGCGGCGGTGTCGTCCTTCACGGCGAAATCGACTCTGGAGAAGCCGAAGGCATCCATGAGGAAGGCGGCGGCGTTCAGGCAGAGCGCTTCGAGCGATACGGATTCCTCGATGCGCTTGAGCAATTGTTTGACTCCCTCGACGGGGAGGCTGCATTCGGATAGCGACACGGGTCTACCTCGCTTTGGCGGCTCCATCATAACCTACCCGATTACCGATTGAAAGACTCCAGTACCAGGTGGCTGAGGCCTCGCAGGGTTTCGTTGACCCCGATTCCGGTCGAGGCCACCGCCTCGAAGGATGGCGCCCCCAGTGGGTTCAGTTCCCCCTCGAGGACGGATACCGGAAGGGCGCCCGGTATATCCCGCTTGTTGTACTGGATGACCCAGGGCAGGGTTTCCAGGGACATGTTGTATTCGGCCAGGTTGGTTTTCAGGTCCTGCATGCTCTCGAGGTTGGACAGGAATTTGTTGGATTGAGAGTCCGCCACGAAGACGATGCCGTCCACCCCGCTCAGAATGGACTTCCGGCTCTGGATGTACTGGACCTGGCCCGGGACGGTATAGAGGGAGAAGCGGATCTTGAAGCCCTCGATCTCCCCGAGTTCGAGGGGCATCATGTCGAAGAAGATCGTCCTTTCGGTTTCGGTGGCGAGTTGTAACAGGTCGCCGCGCATCTCGTCGTTGAGGGCGCCGTGCAGGGAAACCAGGTTGGTGGTCTTTCCGCAGAGGCCGCAGCCGTAATATACGAGCTTACAGAGGATTTCGCGCTTGCCGAAATTGATGGTGGTCATTTTTCAGAGCTTGCCCAGGATGAGCGAAATGCTGTCCTTCCCGAAGTAGGGGGTGTTTTTCTTGGTCGAATCCCTGGCGGCGATCAGGATGGGGGAGAGGATTTTTATCGCGCCTTCGACGGGGGCCTCGTAGTCCTTCGGCTCCACCTGGTGGGTGACCATGAGCGCCAGGATGTCGCCGGATTCGAGCAGGTTGAGGATGAGGTTGGTCCCGCTTCCCCGGTGTTGCATGGTGCGGATCTCGCTCTCTCCCATGAGGGCCGAGAGGGCGGTGATGCTCTTGAAGATCCCGGCTATCAAAGAGGAGATGGCGATGTTGTTGGCGATTTCGTTTCCGAAGGAGGAAAGCAAGAGGCCGGAGCGTTCGATGAGCATGACCGAGCGGCCTCGGGTGGCGTTGAGAAGGGTCTGGAGGGTTTCGTCCAGCTGGTCCTGTTGTTCTTCGGTGATGACCAGCCTCGACATGGTGGCCTTGAGATTCGTTTCGTGCTCCACGGACCCTCTCTCCTTAAGAAAATGTAGGAACGATCGATAGCATAGCAAATCGCGGGGCTTTCTGCAATTTAGCCCCCCCCTCTCCATCCCCTTTTTCCGTGATATAATGAATGGATCGAATACAAAATGAGAGGTGTCCCATCGCCATCAAGTCCGACCTGACGGTCTATGCCCTTTCCGACGCCAGCGGCGAGACGGCCGAGAATGTCGCCCGCGCCGCAGCCATGCAGTTCTGTGGCTGCCCCATCCGCTTGGTTCGACTCCCCCGGGTGGTCGGGCCCCAGCAGCTCCACAACCTTTTCAAGGTGATCAGCCAGGCGGATCCCGCCGTCCTGGTCTTCACCATGGTCGACCCCGATCTGCGCCGCCAGGTCCACCTCGAGGCCTCGGCCCTCGCCATCCGTGCCATCGACGTCCTGGGCGCCCCGATAGCGGCCATCTCTCTCGCCCTCAATGTCGAGCCCCGGCTCGAAGCCGGTCTGCTGCA
Source organism: Cyanobacteria bacterium UBA8530 (assembly GCA_003503675.1). Lineage (GTDB taxonomy): Bacteria > Cyanobacteriota > Sericytochromatia > S15B-MN24 > UBA8530 > UBA8530. Next base: position 4,134 of record DOBT01000046.1, read on the forward strand.
CAAAGAGGGGGAGCTCTATTTCAAGAGGATGGAGGCCATCGAGTTCGCCATCCAGTACGACGATTGCAAGGATCCCCGGGGCCTCCTGCTGGCCGAGGTGATCCTGATCGGGGTCTCCCGCTGCTCCAAGACCCCCATCTGCATGTATCTGGCCCAGAACCGCGGCCTGAGGACGGCCAACGTCCCCATCCTCAAGGACGTCCCCCCGCCCCCCGAGCTCTTCGAGGTGCCCCCGGGCAGGATCGTGGGCCTGTCAATCCAGCCTACCGTCCTCCACCGAATCCGCATCGCTCGCCTCCACGCGCTCGGCTTGACCGAGTCGGCTAATTATGTCAATTTAGAGAACATAAAGCTTGAGAACGAGTATGCAAAAAACATCTTTCGTCGCCTTCGTTGCCCGGTCGTCGATGTGACCAACAAGGCCATCGAGGAAACCGCCAGCGAGATTTTAGAGATCACCAATCGAAAGGAGACCTTCGTATGACCCCCCAATCCCCGGTTGCCGTGAAGCGCGTCTACCTCTTCAAGGAAGGCGACGCCTCCATGAAGGATTTGCTCGGCGGCAAGGGCGCCAACCTGGCCGAAATG
>DOBT01000094.1 GCA_003503675.1 Cyanobacteria bacterium UBA8530
CTTGGCTTACTGGAAGGGCATTTGGGCCTTGCTCAGAGTAAATCATCCATCAACGGGCTTTTCGCCGGTTTTAACTGGTCTCCGCTGCGCTGGATCTCATTGCTTGGCGAATACGATTCATCGGAGGTCAACCTTGGCCTTAGAGTCCAGCCTTTTGACTGGTTGTCCATCGGAGCCTGCGAACTCGGGCGACAAGATGTCGCCTACTTCACAAGCGTCGAGGTCGTCCTGTGATTAATGGCTAGCAGGGGTTAATCCCCCATTTCCCTGGGAATGAGGGAAAATAGGGGACAACCAGTACATTACTTTCGCTCCTCACTCGGGTACATTGATCCAAGAGCAAAACCACCCGTGATCGAGGAGAAAATGAAAAGCAACCGGTTATTATCAAGCCTTCTGAGCCTATCTCTGGTCCTTTTCGGCTTTCAACCGCTGGCACTGGCCCAAGAAATTTCGCTTCCCGGTAATTCGGGCACGCCTCAATCCGCCGCTTCCCCCAAGATCCGCATTTCCCCCGACGCCTTCAAATCGTTGAGCCCCGAGCAGCAGCTACTCATCCAGCAACGACTGAAATCCGCTGAAGCCCCACCCAGTTCCTCCGAAACCAAAGCCCTCTCTCCCGGAGAAAACGCGGTCCAGCCCCCAGCCCCATCCGAACAGCCCGCGGAACCCGAGGAAATCTCCGATATCGAACGGGCCATGGCGGGGCAAATTCCCGGCAAAGCCACTGTTATGCGGCAATACGGCTACACTTTATTCGCCGGCTCCCAATCCACCTTCGCTCCGGTGGACGACCTCCCCGTTCCCGCTGATTACGTCATCGCTCCCGGCGACGAGATCATCATCAGCGCGGTCAGTCCCAGGCGAAACGGAGACTACAGCCTGATCGTCAACCGCAACGGCAGCATTTTCTATCCCAATTTCGGAGCCATTCAAGTAGCCGGCCTGAGTTTTTCAAAATTGACCAGCTTTCTCACCCAAAAGATCAAGGGCGGCGCTCCGGACATGCGCCTTTCCATCCGGATGGGCAAGCTGCGCACCCTCAAGGTCTTCCTGATCGGTCAGGTCCACAAGCCCGGCGCCTATACGATCAGTTCCCTCTCCAGCCTCTCGAATGCGCTCATGGCCTGCGGAGGTCCCACCAAGATGGGCACGCTGCGCAATGTCCAACTCAAGCGCTCCGGAAAGGTCGTTTCGCAATTCGATCTCTACGACTTCCTGATGAGGGGCGACAGTTCGAAGGACGTTCGGCTTCAAGCCGGCGACATCGTCTTCGTGCCCGAGATCGGCCCTTTGGTCGGCGTTGCGGGGAACGTAAAGCAACCCGCCATCTACGAACTCAAGGGCAAGACCTCTTTATTGGACGCCTTGAAACTGGCCGGGAACGTCACGCCGAGCGGCTTCACGCAGCAGATTCAGATCGAGCGCTTCTATAAAAATGAAGCCAAAACGACCCTCGACATCGATTTGAACAGCCTGAAAGCGAAAGACAACCTGCCCCTGCAGGACGGCGACCTGATCAAGGTCTTCAACATCCCCTCCAAACTACTCAACACCGTCTACCTGGAAGGAAACGTCCTGCGCCCGGGCAAGTACGAGTACAAAGAAAACCTGCGCCTGCGCGACGTCATTCACGACCAAAGCGAGCTGAGCCCCGAATCCTACATGGACTTCGCCCTGATCGAGCGAGTCACCCCGCCCGACTCCCATATCGAACTGATTCCCTTCAACCTGGGCCAAGCCCTGGCCGGGGACAAGAACCAAAACAAGCCCCTGCTGCCCGGAGATACCATCCGGATCTTTTACCGCTGGGCGATTCAGGACCATCCCAAGGTCAGGGTTTCCGGCGAGGTGCATCGCGGGGGTGAATTCCAGCTTCGCCCGAACATGGCCGTCTCCGAACTGATCCACCTTGCCGGGGGGCTGAAGAATGAAGCGGATGTTTACACCGCCGAACTCACGCGCGTCCAGGTGGTGAACAACAAAATGCAGAGCAAGCGACTCACCCTGAATCTTCAGAAGATCCTCCAGGGGGACAAAGCGGCGAACATCCCCTTGATGAAGGACGATTACCTTCTGGTCAAAGCGGTGCCGGAGTATAAACTCTATCGCACCGCCACGCTGGCCGGCGAAATTGCCCAACCGGGGACTTACACGTATCAGGAGGGAGAGACGCTTTCGGATCTCGTCAAACGGGCCGGCGGCTTTACGAAGCGCGCCTATCTCAAGGGCTCGGTCTTCACCCGCCAATCGGTCAAGCGGTTGCAGGAAGAGCGGATGGAGGAGTTCGCCCGCAAGCTGGAGGCGGATATCCACCGTACCTCCTCACAGGAAATAAGCTCGGCGCTCAGTCCGGAAGCCGCCAAGGTCAATCAGGAAGCCTTTATTTCCAAGAAGGCCCTGCTGGCGACGATTCGCCAGGCGAAGGCGCCCGGACGAATGATCGTCGATCTCGACCAACTGAAGAAGGGCTCGAAAACCGAAGCGGACGTTCAGCTTGAAGAGGGGGATACCTTGATCGTACCGCCTCTGATCAATTCGATATCCGTACTGGGGCAAGTGTACAACCCGACCGCCATCACCTATAAGGCCGGCAAGAACGTGGATTTCTACCTTTCCAAGACCGGCAACCCCACCGACAACGCGGATGTCGATGGAATGTACGTCATCAAGGCCGACGGCTCCGTGCTGACGAACAAAAATTTCGAGACCGGCTGGGGCTTCTGGAAGAAAGGGGTGCGCGCGGCGAACCTCGAGCCTGGCGACACCATCATCGTGCCTGAGAAACTTGCCTCGGGCAGCGGCCTCAGGGACGTCAAGGACATCACGCAGATCCNNAAGTGAGAAGTGAGAAGTGAGTAGTAATTCGAACCAATCCAATCCTCAACGACTCTCTGCTTGGGGTGAAGACGAGATCGACTTCCTGGAAGTTGCCGGCACCCTTTGGAAGGGACGCCTCCTGATCGCTGCCTTCACGGCGGCGGGCGCGACGCTCTCGGGCCTCGTCAGCTTGACCATGCCGAACGTCTATACGGCCACCGCCACGATCATGCCCATGGATTCCTCGACCGATCGCCTGTCTTCGGCCATGTCGGCGCTCGGCGCCCTGGGCGGCCTCGCCTCCCAGGCGGGAGTCAACCTGAAGGGCAGCGTGTCGGACAAGTTCGTGGCCTTGCTCAAGTCCCGCACGGTCACCGACAACGTCGTGACCAGACACCGCCTGATGCCGGTTCTTTTCGCCGATCGATGGGATAAAAGCCGTTCCGCCTGGAAAACCCCTTCCCGTACCTGGTTCTCTTCTCCCGAAGCCGCAGGGCCGACCGCTCATGACGCCTATCGCTTCATGAAAAAGACCATCAAGGCCTCGGCGGATCCGAAGACCGGTTTGATCAGCATCAACGTCGATTTCGAAAACCCACAGGTGGCCGCTGACATCGCCAACGACTACGTCATCGAGTTGAACGCCTTCTTGCAGAACAACTCCTTCTCGTCGGCCAAGCGCAACCGGGATTTTCTGCAAAATCAGGTGAACGGCGTCCTCCACGAACTCGGTGGACTGGCGAATTCCCTCAAGCTTTTCCAGGAAAAAAACAAGCTCGTCTCCCTGGATGCCCAGACGGAAGCGGCAGTGCAAGCCTATGCCGCCCTCAAGGCGCAATTGACCGCGAAGGAGATGGAGCTGACGCTGCAGGCGAACTCCGTTTCGACGGAAGACGTGCAGCTTTCGGGCTTGAAGCAGGAAATCGTCCAGTTGAAGGATAAGATCGGGGCGATCGAGAGCGGCTCGTCGGGTGGTTTGGTTTCCTTCAAGGACGCCCCCAAGCTCGGCATGCAATTCGCTGAATTGAAAAGAGATCTCCTGGTCAAACAGAACGTTTTCGAACTTCTGACCCAGCAACTGGAACTCGCCAAGCTCGATGAAGCCAAGGAGACGCTGTCTTTTCAGGTTGTCGACAGGGCGATCGCCCCGGACCACAAAAGCAAACCCAATCGCTTCATGAGCCTTCTCTTCGCCGCCTTCGCCTCCTTCATGGCGAGTGGCGCACTCTTGCTCGTACTCGATGCCAGAAGGAAGCACCTCGCGAAGGAAGCCGCCGGTGAGGTGAAAGATGAATAAAACGACTTCCTTCCTGGCGACTTTCTGCTATTACGCCTTTGCCCAGTTTCTTCCCACCCAGCCCATGCCGGGCTGGCGCTTCGGCTATGCCCTGCGTCGCTTCCTCTCGAAGTTCATTTTCAAGCGCTGCGGCGAGGGAGTGATCATCAAGCAGCAGGCTTATTTCGGTTCGGGAAGCGAGCTCGTGGTCGGAGATCGCTCCCAGATCGGCCATCGGGCCAGAATCGATCACGACGTCACCCTGGGCAACGACGTCGTGATGGGGCCGGAAGTCGTGATGATGTCCGCCGCCCACCGCTTCGAGGAAAGGGACGTCCCCATCAATCTTCAAGGGTCGCAGGAGCGCCGTCCCATCGTCGTGGGAAACGATGTCTGGCTCGGAACGAGAGTGATCGTCCTTCCCGGGGTCAAGATCGGAGACGGGGCGGTCATCGGAGCGGGGAGCGTCGTCACCAAGGACGTCCCCCCCTACGCGATCGCCTGCGGGGTGCCCGCCCGCGTCGTCCGCTTCCGCGGCGAAAAAGGAAACGCCTCATGAAAGCCGCCCGGGTTTTGATCATCGAACCGGTTCTCAAGCACTATCGCCTCTCGTTCTATGAGCAGCTCCATGAAACCCTGCTGAAAGAGGGAATAAGCTTGAGAGTCGCCTATGGCGACCTGACTCCGGGTTCGTCCGTCGCCAACAACACCGTGCTGGACCCTCGCATCGGTTTCCAGGTGAAAAACCGTTGGTTCTGCAAACGCCTCTTGTATCAAGCGGTCTGGCCCGAGGTCAAGGAAGCCGATCTGGTCATCGTAGATCAAGCCCTGAAACACCTGAATAATCATTTTCTCGTTCTTTTATCCCGCTTGGGCCTGAAGAAGGTGGCTTATTGGGGGCATGGCCGCAACAGGCAATCAAAGGAAGGGTCCCTGGCCGAATGGTTCAAATCGAAGACCCTGGCCAGGGTCGACTGGTGGTTCGCCTACAGCGAAGGCACGGCGGATTACCTGCTTTCCCGAAAGGTGCCGAAAGAAATCATCACCAATGTCCAGAACGCCGTCGACACCTCCCGCTTTTCCAGGGAAGTCGAGGGGATATCCGAAAAAGAAAAAGCGCGGCTATTATCCGACCTTTCCTTGCCCAAAGAAGCGATCGTCGGGCTTTACTGCGGCTCCCTCTACGACAACAAGCGGATCGATTTCCTCATCGAAACGGCGGTCCTGCTAAAAAAGAAATTGCCTTCTTTTTTTCTTCTCGTGATCGGGGACGGCCCGAAAGAAAACAACGGCGGCCCGGTCACCAGTCAGCGTCCCTTGATTGAAGAGGCCGCCCGCCGACACTCTTGGATTCGCTACCTGGGACCGAAATTCGGCCAGGAGAAAGCCGCTTATTTTGCCCTGGCCCAAGCTTTCCTTCATCCGGGAGCCGTCGGTCTCGCCATCCTGGATTCTTTTGCGGCCGGATTGCCCTTCTTCACCACGGACATTCCTCTCCATGGGCCGGAAATCGAATACCTGCGAAACCAAGAAAACGGTTTGCTCCTTCCCGACGACGCCGGGGCCTTTTCCGAGGGAGTGCTCGAGGCCTTGCTCGATGAAGAAAGGCGCTCGAAACTACACCTGGGCGCTCGGGCCGCCGGAAAGAACCTTACCCTGGATAAAATGGTGGACAACTTCAAAAACGGGGTCCTGTCCTGCCTCGGCGGAATCGCATGAGCCTTCCCGCCAAAGACTTCTTTTTTTCCACTTCCTGGGACGACGGGCATCCGCTCGACCTTCGCCTGGGGGAACTTTTGCGGAAACATCGCTGCGCCGGGACTTTTTACGTGCCCTGTCGCAATCTGGAGGGAAAAAAGTTGTTGTCTCCGGTCGAATTGCGCCAGCTGGGCGAGGATTTCGCCATCGGAGGCCATACCCTGGACCATTCCCCGCTCGATCGCTTGAATAAGCGGGCGGCCGTTTACCAGATCGAAGAAGGCAAAAAGCAACTCGAGCAAGGCCTCGAAAAGGAAGTAAAGGGCTTCTGTTATCCAGGCGGCCGCTATCATCGGGAAACCGGCAGGTTGGTGCGGGAAGCGGGCTTTTTTTATGCCCGCACCACGTTCACGCTCGCTTTCAAGTCTTCCTGCGAGCCCTGGTCGCTCCCCACCACCGTTCAATTCTATCCCCACTCCAGACAAACCTTGCTCCGCTCGTTTCTGAAACGCGGCCATTTCTTTCACCGCCTCCCGATGGCCCTGAAACTCTTGGAGAGCCGTGACCTGCTCGAAGCTTTGACGGCGGCCTTCGAACTCGCCCTCGCCAAAGGAAGGTTCTTCCATCTATGGGGCCACTCCTGGGAAATCGAGGAGTTCGACGGCTGGTCCGTCCTGGACTCTTTCCTCGCCCACGTCGCGGAGCGNNACACGTCGCTGAGCGGGTCCCGCAAAGAAACCGGATCGACAACCTCGAACTCAGCAAAGCCATCGTGCGTGAGGACCGGAGTTGGGGATGAATCAACAAAGCATCGCCAAGCAGGCCGTTCACGGGGTGAGTTGGCATGCCTTCTCGTCCGTGATCAGCATCGCCTTTCAAGTCACCTACACCGCGGTCATCTCGCGCCTGCTCCTGCCGGGCGATTTCGGCTGCATCGCCATCGTCAATACCCTCATCCGCTTCACCGGCTGCTTCTCCAAGCTGGGGCTGGAGCAAACCATCGTTCAAAGAAAGGACGTGGACGACCGGTTTCTCGGTTCGAGCTGGCTCTTGGCGCTCGCAACCGGTTTGCTCATGTTCTTGGCGATCGTCCTGCTCGCGCCGCTCCTCGAATTCTTCTTCCACACCCCCGGCCTCACTCTGATCCTCCGAGTCTCCGCCCTTGCCTACCTCATCTCGGCCTTCTCCGTGGTCCCGACCTCGTTGATGCGAAGGAATTTCCGCTTCAGGGCCCTGGCCCTCATCGAGATGGTTTCCTACATTTTCGGCTACGGTCTGACCGGAATCCTCCTGGCCTCTCTCGGAAAAGGAGTCTGGAGCCTGGTTTTCGCCTCGCTGCTGCAACCGCTGCTGGTGACCACCTTGTCCCTGCTTTATTCCAGGGCGCCGATCCGCGTCTCTTTCTCGAAGAACGACTTCAAGGACCTGCTCGGCCTGGGTTCCAGGTTCTCGCTTCTCAGGCTGCTCGAGTTCCTGAGTTCCAATCTGGATACCCTCCTCATCGCGAGGCTCTACGACGGCACGTCGTTGGGCTTGTACAACCGGGCCTTTCTTCTGGCCACCCTTCCCATCGAAGTCTGCGTCGGAGTCTTCACCAAAGTGGCTTTTCCCCTGTTCAGCAAACTGCAGCACGATCGGGAGCGGTTCAAAAAGATCTATCTTTCCTCGGCGTTGTTGATAGGAACCTTCTCGCTCGCGACGGCCCTGGGGATGAGCATCGCGGCGAATGAAACCGTCGCCGTCCTTTTCGGCGATCGCTGGCAGGGCGCCATTCCCATCGTGAAGATGCTGCTGCTGTCCGTGCCCTTCGTCTTCCTCTCCCACCTGGCCGGCGTCGCCATGGAGGCGATGGCCGAAGTGAACCACAAACTCAAGATCCTGTCGATCACCTTACCCGTACTGGCCATCCTTTTTATCCTCCTGGCGCATCGCGGCCCCATCGGTTTTGCCCAAGCCTTCGTTTTGACCGAAATCATCCGCTTCTTCCTGTCTTCCCATCGGATAGCCCGCCTTCTGGACATCGACCTCGGGTCGATGGCGAAGAGTTTCTCGACGATCCTGGCGGGTGGCGGCGCCGTCGTGCTGGGCATCTTCCTCGTCGCCGCCGCTTCGCGCAGCCTCGCNNTTTCACCTCGCTCGACCAGAACTTCCGTTTGCTTGCCGGCGAGATCAAACCCCTCGCCAAAACCCTCCGCTTTCTCGAGCGCTTCACCAGAAAGGATTCATAAAGTGAATGAATTCCCGAAACTGTTGACCATTCTCGGTTGCCCCACCCTTCCCCTTTCCAGCAGATTGCAGTTGTTGAGGGTCAAACTCGGAAGGCGCCTGCCGCCCTTCCTGCGAAGCGACGAGATCAGCGTTTTTAGCGGCGAAGTCATCGTCTCACCCCAGAAGGCGGAGGACATCGGAGCCTTCGATGCCATCTTCTTGAGGCAGCTTTATCGAACCGACTACCGGGGGGCCCACGTGCTGGATATCGGAGCGCATAAAGGCTATTTTTCGGCCTATGCCCTCTCCCAGGGTGCGGCCAAGGTGGTCGCCTTCGAACCGGAGGAAAGCAACTTCAATGCGCTCGACCAATTCGCCTCGTCGCGGCGATCGAATCGAAGCCGCCTCTCCCTGCAGAGGGCGGGGGTCGCCGCCGACGATTGCGAGTTGAACCTTTACGTCTCGACCCAATCGGATGCTCATTCGACAATGCCTCCCGACGATCAGGAGGAATGCGTGAAACAGCGCGTAAGCTGCCGCTCCTTTTCCAAAGTCATCGCCGAGATGAAACAAGGCCGGGAAGATAACGGGCGCCTGATCGTCAAGATGAACGCAGAGGGCGCGGAAGACGACATCATACTGAGCACCCCCCTGGATTCCCTGCTCCTTATAGACGAGTTCTTTCTGGCCCTCCATCACCAGGAGCAATCGAAGAAAATTCTCGATCACCTGCTAAACGCCGGCCTCGAGGTTCAGAAAACCGATTCGCAAGGGCATGTCCACCTGACCAGGACCAGACGGTGAGGATTCTGCAATGAGTCTGCCCATCCGCTTACTCCACCTTCCCAACGAACCATACGTCGGGTTTCAGCAGGGTCCGCGCCGCTTCTTCCGCGAGGCCCGGCTCGGTGGCAGAATACAGGATTATCTCGCCCATTCCTTCCTTGTCGAGAGAAAAAACCACAGCGACGCCGCGTCGATGCAAAATGACCTGCTATCACAGGCCGAAACCTTCTTGCCCAATGTGGTCTTCTGGCAACACATCTCTGACTACCCTATTACCGCTGATTTCATCGCAAGGCTCAAGAACCTGCCCAGCAAACCGCTCATTGTCTATCATGAGGCGGACATGTTCGGGGGGATAGCCAAAGTCCCGACGAAATCGATGCGGATCTTGGCCTCCGCCGCCGACCTCATGTTCGTGGTCGGTCTCGGCCAGTGGGCCCGGACACTCGACAAACTCGGCGCAAAGCAGGTCGTCTACGCCCCCCATTGCTTTGACGAAGCTCGCTTCGGAGGGGAATGGACGCCCACCCCCAAAAGGGAATTCGACGCGATAATGATTGCCAGCCTGCTTAAATCGAGGAATCCCCTTCCGGGCTTCAGCATCCCCGGGGCAGCCGGTCGCCTCGCCCTGGCCAAGAGGTTATATCGCTTACTGGGGAAACGCTTCGCGGTGTTTGGCGCGGGCTGGGAGAAATACCCCTTCTCCAGAGGCACCATCCCCTTCGATGAGCAAGAAAAGGTCATCAGAAATAGTTGGATGAGCGTGGTCTGGGATCACTATGAGAGTATTCCCTATTATTTTTCGGATCGACTGCCCATTTCCCTGGCAGCGGGCGTCGCGCATTTGACGAATTACCATCCCGGGTACGAATTGCTCTTCAACAATGGCGAGCAACTGCTTTACCCCGCGAGCATCGACGGCTTCGAGTCCTATGTCCGCTATTACCTGGACAGCGATGCGCGGCAATTGATCGATCTGGGCGATCGCGGCAAACGGCTGGCCGCCACCAAGTACTCGACTGAAGTCGTCTACGACCGGATGCTCTCGCAAATAGAAAGACTGGTTGATGCCAATAATCCTCAGTAAAACAAACCTTTCTCCATCCTTTGAGGTATCGTTCCTATGACCAAGGTCCTCCATGTTCTGAATGAATTAAACCCGTCCGGCGCCGAAGTCATGCTCCACTGTGCAGCCAAGACCTGGCAATCACGGGGCATCGATGGCGACATCCTGTCGATGGGAAAGCAAAAGGGCTCGTTTGCGAGCGTTCTCGAAAGGTCGGGCTACCACATCCATCATGTCCCCTTCGAAAAATCCATCGGCACCTTGCTCGCCTTCTACCGGCTCCTCCGGAAGCAAGGTCCCGACGTCATCCATATCCATACCGAGCGCTGCAATTTTTGGTATGCACTGCTCGCTTTCCTGGCGGGCGTGCCCGTCATCGTTCGCTCCATCCACAATGTTTTCTCCTTTTCCGGAACCCTGCGCTGGCGGCGGATGATTCAAAGGCGCCTGCTGACCTGGCTGGGGGTGAAACACGTCGGGGTCGGAGCTTCGGTGCAAAAAAACGAAGGGACTCGCTATCGAAATCCGTCCCTTCTGATTCCGAACTGGTATGACAGCCGGCATTTCAGGCCGCCGACGCCCGAAGAGCGCTCGCAAAGCCGCCAACAGCTCGGAATTCTCGACCAACTCGTGATAGTGAGCATCGGCAATTGCGAGGGAATGAAGAACCACCCGGAGCTTCTCAAAGCCCTCGCGACCCTGAAGGATGACCTCGATATCCTTTACCTTCATCTGGGGCGGGAGCAAGCGGATCGACCGGAACGAAGGCTGGCCGAAGAGTTGGGTATTGCCGAAAAAGTGCGTTTCCTGGGCTTCCAGGAAAACGTGGTGCCCTTTCTTTGGGCCAGCGACGTCTATGCGATGCCTTCCTTGCATGAAGGGTTCAGCATCGCCGCCATCGAAGCTCTCGGGGTGGGCTTGATGGCAATCCTGGCCGATGTGCCCGGCCTCCGCGATCTCAAGGACCTCGAAGGCGATAGCATCAGCTGGACCGGCATCGACGCCGCATCCATCGCGCCAGCCCTGAGGGAAATCGCGAAGACGCCCCGAGAAAAGCGCCTCGAAGCCGGAATGAGCACCCAGAAGACGGTTTCATCGCGCTACAGCATTGAAACCGGAGCACTGGCCTATGCGCGCTTGTACGCCCCTCATCAATGCTGATATTTTCATCGATCTTACTTTTGTCGTCGATTGCCCTATTATTCTACTTCTTTCCCGTTTTCGGGATCTCCTTGATCTGGCTGTCCTATCTACTCGACACACTCTTCTTCCGCACCCTGCCTTCCCTGGCAGTCGGCGGAATCAGCGTCTACTTCATGGACATCCTCGCCATTCCGCTGTTCGTCGCGGGAATCGGCCGCCTGGGCTATTCGTTCCATATAAGAAGAAGGATCGACGCCAACAAGGTCTTTTTGCTACTTTGGAGCGCGGTGCTCTTCTTCTCTTTCCTGCGCGGGGTGGGCGCCCATGGAATCGTTGGCGCCGGAAACGAGTTTCGAACCTACTTCCATTTCATCTGCGTCGCCGTCATCGCCGCCTCTCTCGAACCAACCGGCCTTCGTTGCTCCGGATTGCTCAAGAGTTGGCTCCGGGTCGCGGCCCTGATCATGCTGATCGCCCTGGCGAGGTGGGTGCTCATGCCCCTCGGCTTGTTCTCGCCGGAGGAGATCGGGGTGGAAGGCCTCCGAGTCATCAGCGCCGAGCAAACCCTGGTCCTTTTCCAAGCTTTTTTCATTCTCTTGTCGCTCCAGCTCATTCAACAAAAAAGCGGCAAATTGCATATCTTCGCCTACATCATCCCATTTTTCCTGATCTTCCTCCAACACCGGACCGTATGGATGGTAGCCCTCTGCTCCTTGCTCTTGCTCCACCTATACGAGCAACAGACCCGTCCTTTCCTCCGCAAAATTGCCATCATGACCTTCATCATATGCAACGTCGCATTGATCCCCCTGCTCGGCGGCGAGATCGCCGGCAAAATGCAGCATTCGATTCAAGAGCCTACGAACACCGAGGATAGCACCTTCGCCTGGCGAATTGAGGGGTGGCAATCCCTGATCGATCTCGGCAGCTTTTCCTTGTCGGATTATGCCATCGGCCAACCTTTTGGCAAGGGTTACGTTCGCTACATCAACAACCAAGAAGTTGACGTATCTCCGCACAACTACTTCCTGCAAACCCTCCTGAGAACCGGAATAGTTGGATTGGCGCTGTTGTTGCTGCTTTACGGAGGAATGATCAAAAAGCTGCTCAAATATGCCAGGGCAAGAACTGATTCGACCTGGATTTTTCGGAGTCTGGGGATACTGTTGATCGGAGAATTGATCTTCTATCTCACCTACAACCCTCGTTATGAACAAGGGATTCTCGTCGGCCTCGCCCTCGCCGCCCTTTCATCGGCGCCGTTAATCCGAGAGGTATCGAAATGAAGCGCATCGCCGTGATCATGGCCTGCCACAATCGAAAAGAAAAAACCCTGGCTTGCTTAAAGGCGGTATCCGCCTTGCAAAAACCGGAAGACGTCGCCTTGCAGGTCTTCCTGCTCGACGATGCCAGCAGCGATGGAACGAGGGAAGCGGTAAAAGAGGTCTTTCCGGAAACGACGCTGCTGCTCGGAAGCGGCCGATTGTTTTGGAACCGAGGAATGAACCTGGCCTTCGCCGAGGCCCTGACGAGCGACTTCGATGGCTTCCTCTGGCTCAACGACGATACGATAATCTTTCCCGAGGCCCTGGAAAACCTGCTGGCTGCGGAAAAAGAAAAAAGAAGCGTCGGCCCCGGCATCATCGTCGGCGCGACGCAAGATCCGGAATCAAGAAAGACCACCTACGGCGGGGTCGTCCTCAGAAGCCGCTGGCATCCCTTCCGCTTCGAGCGGCTCGAAGTGCGAGAACTTCCTACGAAATGCGATACCTTCAACGGGAACTGCGTCTTGATCCCACAGGAAGTGGCCCGGGCGGTCGGAAACCTCGATCCCATTTTTTCCCATGGAATCGGCGACTACGATTACGGCCTGCGCGCAAAAAAAAGGGGATTCCCCAGTTGGGTCGCCCGGGGCTACGTGGGGACCTGCCCGCGAAATGAACAGAAGGGAATGGGCATCGATCCGAACGCCTCCCTGCTCAAACAATGGCAACGGGTGAACAGCCCCAAAGGACTCCCGCCCGGAGAATGGTGGGTTTTCTCCCGCCGGTACGGCGGCCCCTTCTTTCCGTTGTTCTGGTTCATTCCTTATTTCAAGCTGGCAATGGCCTTTCTCTCTGCCAGAGGGCAGCGGTTACGCGGGAACGTTCAATGTTAGGCGAACGAACGTTGATCTCGCCGCGTCTATCCTCGATTGGCGATGATTGGAGCCATTTCTTTTCTCCGGGAAGCCGCGTCGCGGCGCTCCCCAACTGGCGCTCGCCACGACTGCTCCTTCCTCTCGGGGCTCCCCTGCAGACCTGGAAATATTCAAGCTTCTATCCGGCCTTTCGCCCGCTTGCCCGCCTCTTGCGGACGATGCTCCGAACGAGAGCGGCCTCGGGTTTCGTCGAGTCACGAACGGTCGAGCATTCCTCGGGACTGCTGGGCGACTTCCTGGAAGGAACCGTGGCACAAGGAACGACGCCCGCCGTCCTCCTGGGAACGCCCGGTCCGGCGCAAAAAGCCACCTTGGCCCTTTGGTCGATAAAAGATTCGGGAAGCGTCGTCGCCTACCTCAAGTTCGCCCTGAAACCGATTGCCCAAATGCGCCTCATCCGGGAAGCCGAAATGATTTCCGCTTTGCCGACGGGCATCGGCCCCTGTTTCCTGAAATTCGGGAACCTGGGCGAGGGAAAGGCCCTGTTACTCGCTCCGCTCGAAGGGGCTCCGGTTCCCGCGAGCCTACCTCCCCCCCTTNNTGGAAAAGTTGAAAAAAAGAGAAAGCTACCAAATCGACCATCATCCCTGGGTTCTGGAACAAAGACAGGCCGGGGACAACCTCGAGGGATTGCTCGAACCGTTGTCCGGACGCGCCTGGGAGACCGTCATCTCTCACGGGGACTGCGCGCCCTGGAACCTGCGAGCCTGCCCCCGGGGCTTGATGGCGTTCGATTGGGAATACGGAAGACTGGATGGCCTCCCCTACCTGGATCTCGCCTACTACCTCCTTCAGACGGCAGCGCTTATTTATCGCTGGTCCCCTTCGCGGGCCTATGACTTTGCGGTTCGATACCTCGAAAAAAACGAATTCGCCCTAGAAATAGGGGAAATTTCTGCTATTGTGACATTGGCCGCTTATACAGCCTACAAGCAGGCTTCGCTAGACGGGCAACCACCTGATTCCCGACTTCAATGCTGGCGAAGCGCGATTTGGAGAAAATAAGCCTTGAAAAACAGCCTTTTACGTCATTTTTCGACATCTTCCGACGGACCTGACCTGCAAGACCCCTTCCGTCNNTGCACCAGCACGATCAGCCCGACGAATCGATCCCTTCCGATTTCGACGCCATCATGCGCGATCCGCTGACCTTGTGCCGACTGATCCGAAAAACCCCGGGCCTTTTTCTACCCCAAATCATTCAACACGAGAAGACGGCCTATTATTGCCTCGTTGGCTGCTTTGACCATAATACAGCAAATTTCGTTTGTATGAANNCGAACGGAATGGGGAAATCCAGCCTATTTCCGTTCGCCCTGAGGTATCGAAGGGCACACCCTCGCTGTCTTGCGCAAACGAAATTTGCGATAAACCCATCTTTTTGCCCCTCGATGTTTCCAGCGACTACCGCTGCCTTGGCAACATCCTATTTTCAGAGGAAGATTTCTTCGCCGATTCTTCGGCGCATCCCCGCTTCATCGGCGTTCCCCGGCCCTCCCTGGAGTTCGCCTACTATTGCGCCAAGAAAATCATAAAGACCTCCCTGAAAGAAGAACAGGCCCTCCGTCTCTCCGAACTGTTCGCGGCAGACCCCGAAGGCTGCAGCCGACGGCTCTCGAAGCTTTTCCCGCCTTCCGAGGCGAGCCTGGTCCGGACGGCGGCCGAAAGCGGCGATTGGGCACCCGTGAAAGACCGCCTCCCGAATCTGCGTCGCGCCCTTTTGCTTCGTCGCGCGCTCCGAAATCCCCTTTCGGCTTGCCGGTTCTGGCTGGAGGAGCTCCCGCGTCTCTTCCGCCGGCTGACTCAACCGACGGGGCTCTGGATCAGTTTGCTCGGCCCCGACGGCTGTGGGAAAAGCAGCGTGCTCGCTCGCCTGGAGCAGGACCTGGCCCCGCTGTTCCGCCATACCAAACGTTACCATGTGCGTCCCTTTTTCCTTCATGGCAATAGCCCGGTCGACGCCGTCGACCGCCCCCAGGAACAGGCGACACGCTCATCGTTCTCCTCCCTCCTCAAACTGGGACTATGGTGGGCCGATTTCACCTTCGGCTATCTTTTCGCCCTCTTCCCGGCGCTGCTCCGCTCGACGCTGCTGCTTTTCGATCGCGGCTACGCGGATCTGCTCGTCGACCCGAAACGCTACCGCTATGGCGCGCCGCTGGCCCTGGCACGTTTTCTGGGTTTCTTGCTTCCTCGACCGAATCTGACCCTCGTCCTCGACGTCCCCGCCGAAATCCTGCAATCGCGCAAGCAGGAAGTGCCTTTCGCTGAGAGCGCCCGCCAAAGGCAGGCTTATCTGGACTTGGCGAAAAATACGAACAACGGCTTCGTCATCGATGCCTCCCGTCCCCTGGACGAGGTGGTTCGGGAGGCCGAAAACATCGTCATTCGCTATCTGGAAAAAAGAACCGAGAAGCGCTGGAAGAGGCATTTCGATGACTGAAGAATCGAAGCCCTCGAAAATTCTGCTTTCCGCTTACGCCTGCGAACCCGGTCGCGGCTCGGAGCCGGCGGTCGGTTGGAATTGGGCCGTTCACCTCGCCCGATTGGGCCACGAAGTATGGGTGGTGACTCGCTCGAACAATCGAGAAGCGATCGAGCTGTTTTTGTCCTCCAGCGAAGATCTGCCCTGGAAGAAATCTCTCCACTTCCTTTACACCGATCTCCCCCCTTGGCTGAAGCGCTGGAAGAAAGGAAGCAGGGGAATCCACTGCTACTATTTCCTTTGGCAATGGACGGCTTTCCGATCGGCGCGGAAGGTCCACCGCGTCGAAAGGTTCGACGCGGTCCACCACGTCACCTTCGCGAGCATCCATCAGCCCAGTTTCATGGGGCTGCTCGGCATTCCCTTCCTCTTCGGACCTGTCGGTGGCGGAGAGGCGGCCCCCTACCGCCTCCGTCGGGGATATCCTCTGCAGGGCTGGCTTCGTGATTTTTTGCGAGATCTGTTGAACCTGAGCGGACGATTCGATCCCTGGATGCACCTGACCTTCGCCACGGCCTCGAAGATCTTCGTCACCTCGGAACAATCGCGGCGCTGCATCCATCGCTTCTATCAGGGAAAAACGCGGGTCCGACTGGCCATCGGCATCGAGAAGTTCGAGCCGCCGAAACCCCTTCCTTTCGAACCGAGTGAATTCAAAATCCTGTTCGTCGGGCAGTTGCTCTATTTAAAAGGCCTCCATTTCTTGCTGGAGGCTTTTGCCCTCGCCAAGAAGGCACAGCCATCACTTCGACTCACCATCGCGGGAAACGGTCCCCAAGAAAATTGGTGCCGTCGGCGAGCGGAAGAGTTGGGGCTCGGGCCAAGCATCGAATGGCATGACTGGATGCCGCGCGAGGACCTCTTGAAGCTTTATGCCGAGCATCACCTCTTCCTCTTTCCCAGCCTGCATGATTCCGGTGGCTTCGTGGTGCTCGAAGCGCTCGCCAACGGAATCCCCGTCGTTTGTCTCGACATCGGGGGTCCTGGTTTGATCGTGGACCCCACTTGCGGTCGCGTCGTCGTTACGAAGGAAAAAAACGAGCGCGAAGTGAGCCAGTCGCTTTCCCTAGCCCTGTTGGAATCGATGGAGCCCCTTCGCTACGAGAAGCTCCGCTGCGGGGCCCTGCGACGCGCGGAGGAATTCCAGTGGGCTCGACGCATCGAGGAGTTCTGCCTTTCCGGCCATTACCCGGAGGCAAAGCATGAGTGAATGGCCCTCCGTTCTACTGGTCCACAATCATTACCGGATCGCCGGTGGCGAGGATGCGGTCTTCGAAGCAGAGAGCGCGCTCCTGGAAAGCAACGGGCATCGCGTCATGCGTTTCACCGCCCACAACGATCGACTGGAAGGCCTCCCTTCGCTCCAGCTTCTCCGGCTCACCCTCTGGAACAAAACGGCCCATTCCGAAATCCGGGCCTTGCTGAAGAGGGAGAAGCCGGATTTGGTGCATTTCCACAACCTCTTCCCCTGGATCTCGCCTTCCGCCTATTACGCCGTCAAGGAAGCGGGCATCCCCATCGTCCAAACCCTTCACAACTATCGCCTACTTTGCCCCAACGCCCTCTTGCTTCACAAGAACCATTCTTGCGAGGCTTGCCTCGGAAAAGCCTTTCCCTGGCCAGGGATCCTGCGCGCTTGCTATCGCGAGAGCCGGGCGGCGACGGCCGCGGTCGCGAGCATGCTCACGCTTCATNNACCGTTGGAAAAACAACGTCGATCGCTTCATCGCGCTTTCGGAGTTCTCCAAAAATAAGTTCGTGAAAGGGGGCCTACCGGCCGATAAAATCGTGGTCAAGCCGAATTTCGCCGAAGCGAACGAGAGTCCTGCTTCGACGGCGAGAAATCATGCCCTCTTCGTGGGAAGACTTTCTTCGGAAAAGGGATTGGAAGCGCTCCTGGAAGCCTGGAGAGCGCTGGACGGAACGATCCCCTTGAAAATCCTGGGGGATGGCCCGCTTCGTGGCCAAATGAAGCAGAATCTCCCCGCCGGAGTGGAATGGCTGGGGCAAGGCACTTCGGCCGAAGTGAACGAATGGATGGCTCGAGCGGCTTTCCTGGTATTTCCCTCCATCTGCTTCGAAAACTTCCCCAAAGTCGTGATCGAGGCCTTTGCCAAGGGCACGCCCTTGTTGGTCGCCCGCGGAGGCGCGGCAGCGGAGATCGTCGAGGAAGGGCAAACCGGGCTTCACTTCGCCAAAGGAGACGCCCTGGATCTGGCAACCAAAGCCATTTGGGCCTGGTACCACCCTGCCGAGATGCAAAAGATGGGTGACCGAGCCAAGCAGGAATTTGCTTCCAAGTATGGTCCAGAGGAGAACTACCGGCAATTGCTGGGGATCTACCGGACCGTCCTCGCGCAGGAAGCGCGAGCGCTCCCCCGGAATGTCTTTTGATAGGAAACACTTCGATGGCCTATTCCACGCTCGATGAGGTCGTTCGCCCCCCGTTGACGAAGGGGGAGGTTATTGGTCTTCCGGTTCACCCGGGCTCGGTCGAGTTCATGGGGGCAAGGGTCTGCAACTGGGCGACCCATGGGGAAAGCGGCTATGTCTGCGTCGCCAACGTCCATATGCTCGTAACGGCGCGCCTGCGCCCCGCCTTGCGCGAGGTCCTGCACGAGGCACTGATGGTGACGAGCGATGGAATGCCGCTCGTGTGGCGTTTGCGCCAAAGCGGCTTTCAAGAGGCGACTCGAGTCTACGGCCCGGATCTCACCAACGAGATCTGNNAGCGAGAGGCGCTCGTCCGCCGCTTCCCGAACCTCAAGGTAGCCGGCATCGAAGCCCCGCCCCTGTTGCCGAACCATCCCCCCCTCGACGAGGGCATTCTCGCTCGAATCCGCGCCTCGGGCGCGAAGATCGTCTTCGTCGGCCTCGGTTGCCCCAAGCAGGAATTCTGGATGAAGACCCATTCAGAATACCTTCCGGCCGTACTGCTCGGGGTCGGCGCCGCCTTTGACTTCCTGGCGGGCAACAAGCCCCATGCCCCCCGCTGGCTCCAGCAGGCCGGCCTCGAGTGGCTCTACCGTCTGTTCTCCGAACCGAGACGGCTTTGGCGGCGCTACCTGGTCACCAACACCCTCTTCATTTACTTCCTAACCATTGAATGCCTGTCACATTTGGTAGGAGCCAAGGAAAGGAGTCGCCGCAATCATTCTCATAGAGGGTCTACGGTGGCTGAAAAATAAAAAAGCCCTCAAAGTCGTGAATCAGGTGTCCTGGGAAAAGAAATCAGGCTGGGCGAAATCAAGTAATGCCCTGGCCCTCCCCTGCGACTCATAGGCGCTAACTTACGGCATCGGNNCGGGGAAATCAAAGTAACCCGAGCTGGCGACTTCTTCCCCCTCGATGGGGGAAGGTAGATGGGGGTGATTTCGATATCGGTCCGAATAATTCCAAGGACTATTTTGAACTTCATCCGGCAACCCTGTAATCGACGATTCTTTCACGGGCGAGCTCCGCTGCATAAGCAATGGCAACTCGAATGTCTTCAGCCTTCAAAGTTGGGTAGCTCTTCAAAATTTCTTCTACGGTAGCTCCCGCGGCAAGGTTATCGAGGATGACGGAAACCATGATGCGGGTTCCCTTTATACAAGCCTTCCCATGGCAGANNAACCGATATTCTTTCTCGCCAATTCATTAGCTACCTCCGACTCTCATCATCAATTATACCCCTTCAGAGCTTGCGCCGTTTCATGGTCGGGTAGACCCGGGCAGTTGACTACACAGATACTTCCTAACTATTGAATGCCTGTCACATTTATTAACGCAGTTAACAAAGGCTAAATTGTTTCGAAAAAAAATCGGTGAATACTGGAAACCAAAGGTTCTTTACACCCGCGAACTCGAAAAATAGCCCCGACGTCCTCCCGATGATTCGCTGTACTTGTTAACAAAGGCAGATCTGCTCGGCAGATCCCCGAGAAAGGCCTGGACAGTTGGTCACCAATACACGCAAAGCCATGGGACGCGCATTTCCCCAAAATAGCCCGATCCACAACCACCCCGCGATCAATGGCCCCTTGGCCCACCTCAAGCGCCTCATCGATATCCTGGGGGCGTCTAGCGGCTTGATTCTACTGAGCCCCCTTTTCCTGCTCACGGCCCTGGCCATTCGCCTCGAATCGAAAGGCCCAGCGCTCTTCTTCCAAAAAAGGGGCGGGCTGAACGGCTCCGAATTCCTGATGGTCAAGTTCCGCTCGATGTACCTGGATGCCGAGGCGAGGCGCGAGAAAATCCTTTATCTCAACAAGATCAAGGACGGGCCCATGTTCAAGATCGCCGACGACCCCAGGATCACCGGGGTCGGCAGGTTTATCCGGCGCACCAGCATCGACGAACTGCCCCAGTTGCTCAACGTCCTGAAAGGCGAAATGAGCCTGATCGGTCCCCGGCCCATGCCCGTCTACGAGATCGCGGAATACAAAACCTACCAAATGTTCCGCTTCGTGGTCAAACCCGGCTTGAGTGGCTTATGGCAGGTGAGCGGGCGCAGCGACATTTCCTCCTTCAACGAGATGCTCCGGCTGGATTCGGAATACATCGAAAAATGGTCCCTCTGGCTCGACCTCAAGATCC
Organism: Cyanobacteria bacterium UBA8530; assembly: GCA_003503675.1. GTDB lineage: Bacteria > Cyanobacteriota > Sericytochromatia > S15B-MN24 > UBA8530 > UBA8530. The sequence continues at coordinate 20,261 of DOBT01000094.1, forward strand.
TTCTCAAAACCATCAAGGTCGTACTCAGAGGTTGCGGCGCCTGTTAGCGAGGAAAAAGAAATGAAAATCACGGTCATCGGCACGGGTTACGTAGGCTTGGTCACCGGCACGGGACTGGCCGAAATGGGCAACCGAGTCATTTGCGTCGACATCGACGAAAAAAAAGTCGAAAAGCTCCGTCAAGGAATGCTGACGATTTTCGAACCCGGCCTCGAGTTGGTTTTCCAACGCAACCTCCGGGATGGCCGCTTGCACTTTACCACCGACCTCGAAAAATCGATCTACGACAGCGAAGTCATCTTCTTCGCCCTGCCCACCCCCCCCAACAAGGACGGTTCGGCGGACCTATCCTATGTCTTGGGCGTCGCCGGCCAAATCAGCCAATTATTTTCTTCCCATCCCGAGAAAAGGACGCTGCGCTACCAAATCGTCGTCAACAAGAGCACGGTGCCCCTGGGAACCACCGACCTGGTGCGCGGGGTCATGGAAGAGGGGGGATTGACCAATGGGATAGATTTCGACGTCGTATCCAACCCCGAATTCCTGCGCGAAGGACTGGCCGTCGAGGACTTCTTGAAACCGGACCGGGTGGTCATAGGCTCCTCGAGCCCCCGGGCCATCCAGATCATGAAATCCCTCTACGATCCCTTCGTTCGCAACGGCAACCCCATCCTGGTGATGGACGAGCGCTCCGCCGAAATGACGAAGTACGCCGCCAACGCCTTCCTGGCGACCAAGA
>DOBT01000070.1 GCA_003503675.1 Cyanobacteria bacterium UBA8530
TGGCGGCGATAGACGCGGCCAGCTTGTCCAGGTCGGCCGAAGTGGCGGTCTTGGCGGATATCCCCAGCTTGTCGAGGTTGGCGATCAGGCTGTTGGCAGAACCGGCCTGGGCGTCCTTGATGTCGCTGACCTTGAGGTTGTCCACCCCGGACTTGGCCCGCTCATTGGCGCCGGCATAACTGACCTTGCCTGCGGCCTTCCCGATCTGGGTGTTGGAAGCGAAGGCCTTGCTTCCGGTGTTGAAGCCCGCCTTGCTCGTTCCGGAAATGGAGGCCAGGGAACCGGGAACCTGCCGTTCGTAGACGGTTCCGTCGAACAGTTCGTCGCCACCCGAGACGTCATTGCCGTTCCTGTAGGCCAGGCGCAGCTGACCGTTCTCGGCGAAGTCGGTCACCGCCACCTGGGTCTCGTGCGTGGTGTCCTTGACGAGGCTGGTGATGGTGGTCCCCGAGATCGGATTGAAGCAGGTGATCTTGTTCACGTCGTCGAAGTCGAGCCCGAAGGTATAGGTGTGCTTGACCCTGGCGGCATAGGTGTCGGTGATGCGGTAGGGGGTGGTGATGACGTTGGTGCGCGCCTTGTTGATGCGGTACTTCTCCACCTGGTAGGAGTAGGCGCCGTTGGGTGACTTGCGGGTCTCGATGTCGATCGTCTCCTCGTCGGGATCGTCCGACAGGTTGCCGTAGGTGACGACCGGGGCGCCCGAGACCTTGACGCTGCTCTTCAGGACTTCGTCGTATTGCAGGGCGTCTCCGTCCAGGCGACGGACGGTCTGGGTATGGGAAACGTTCTGCTTGGTGGCCGCCGCATCGGCGATCCAGACCTTGTCGATCTTGAAATCGACCATTTCCCAGCGCCCGATCGGATCGAGCGTGAGGTTGGCGTCGGGCAAGAAGGAACTCATTTTCTCGGAACTGAGCAAAAGCCATTCCGAGTCCTTGATGAACTGGGTGTTGACCTGGGTATCGATCACCTTCCAGGCCCCGGTCTCGATCGCCACGGCGGGCAAGGGGGCGGCAAGAAACGGGATCAGTGAAAGGGTGGCGGCCAGCGCGGTATATATCCTCGATCTCATCGATCTCTCCTTTCTAAGGAAACAAGGCTAAGGAATGACGGTGCGGATCAACTTGCCGTTCGATACGGAGTACATCCCGCCCTGGGCATCGGCAGCGATGGTGGTCCAGAAATCGAGACCCGCCGGATCGCGAGGCAGTTGTCCGACCAATACGGCAGAACCGCCGTCCTTAGGAACCTTGTAGACATGACCATCACCCGTGACGATTCGGTAGCTGCCGTCCTCGATCTGCATGAGGTCGACGCGGCGGTCTTCCATCTGTGTGGCGGGGTCGTTCGGAACGTTGGTGTAGGCGATGGTCGTGGTGGCGCCGGTTTCCTTGTCGATCTTGTAGATCTTGCCGGCGGAATTGGCACCGCCGAGGATGTAGCGCCCCGTGATGTCCATGGCGATGTTTCCGTGGGTGATGAGCCCCGACTCCAAGGTCGAAACCACGCCTGCGGGGGTCACCTTGAGGATGCGGTCCACGGCCTCGATGAAGATGTTGCCCGAGGCGTCGGCGACGATCCCGCCCTTGGCGTTGCTCGGGACGCTGCGCGTGGTGAACTGGCCGGTCTTGGGATCATAGGTCCCTATCATGGGGCTGTCGTAACCCGTGAAGTAGATCTTGCCGTCTGCGCCCAGGCTGGCCCGGGGATGCCAATTGGGGAAACCCGCCGGCAGGGGGATATCGGTGCGAACGCCGCTGGCCGAGATCTTGACCAGGCTGGTCTGCATCCCGCCCAACTCGTAGAGGTTGGAATCGTTGTCCATGACGGTGCAGCCCATGTAGCCGCCCCAGGGTTCGGTGACGGCGGCGATCACGGTACCGCTCGCAAGTCCTGCGAAATAGGCGGAAGGCTGAGGCCTGACGTTGAGACCGCGCTCGGCCCAGGCGCCGGCTGCGGCGACGGTGAGCTTGCCGGCCGAAATCTGAGCGAGCAAGGCTGCCCGGTCGTCACTCGGCAGGGTGGCCAGGGCGGCGGCACTCGCGAGTTCGGCGGCGGTCGGAACACGTCCCAGGGTGGCTTTCAATTGTCCCAGGAAGGCATCTTCGGAATACTGGAAGGTGTTCTTCGTCTGCTCGACCGTGGTTCCGTTCTGTCCGTTCTGGACCCCGCGGGTCATGGTCTTGTTGATTTCCACCTTGGTCTCGCCATTCACGGCGGCAAGCGTTGGAAAGGAATAACTCAAACCCACCCCGAGGGAAAGTGCCAGCAGAAACATTTTCTTGGATCTCATTTTCTCTCCTCTCTTAAGGGGGGGAATGCCGGGTTCTCCGGCACTCCCCCGGCCCTTTTATTTCCCCATGAACCAGACTTCTTGCATCACGTACTTCTTGCCGTCCTGGACGAAGTAGGATTGCTCGAACAGTTCTTCGTTCTCCTTCTTCACCTGGGGCATGACTCCCATCTCGGTGATGCCTAGTTCGGCCAGGGTCTTCAGTTCTTCGGTTTTGGCCACGCCGTCACCGTTGTCGACCCAGACCATGAGGCTCTCGAGCTCCTTGGCCTTCAAGACTCCGTAGCCCTTGGAAAGCCTGTCCTTGAGCGAGGCATACTTGTTGTCGATATCGAAGGCCGAGGCCAGCTTCAGGAAGCCGCCGGGCATCCCTTCGACGTCGCCGAAGAGGTTGGCGCCGGTAAGAGGCTTGCCGGCCATGATCGCGTTCAGAGCCGAGTTCTTCCGGTTGTCCACCAGGAAGCCGTCCCCACCCTTGATCCATTCGGTCTGGATCGGGCTGTTGTTCGCCAACAAATCGAACTTGACCGAGGCGTCCGAAACGAACTTCTTGTTCTGGGCGTTGCGGTACTTGGCGGAGGAGGCGCCCGTCACGTCGACCTTGCCGTTGTGGTTGAGGTCCAACACCAGGGGATCGTGGTTGTTGCCGTCCAGCAGGATCAGGTTACGCGCTTCGACGATCTTCGCGTCGGCCAGGGCCGTGGCGCCGGCCGCCCGAAGGGCCTTGGACTGGGCAACCAGCTTGGCCGCGGCACTGGTGTTCTCGAGAGCCAGGATGTCCGCGTCCAGTCCGCCCCTGCCGTTGGGAACGGGGCCGATGGCCCCCATGGTGAAGCCCGAGGAGAAGGCTCCGACTCCGTCGACGCTCATCCAGTAACGAACCATCTCGTCCTGCACCTGATCGGGGGTCAGGCCCTTGGCCCTTTCGGCGTTGTACCAACCGGAATCGTAGTACCAGGAGGTCCAGACGTCGCCCGGCCATTGGAAGCTGGGGTTGAGGCGCTTCTTCTCGTAGTTGGTGATCAGCTGTTGGCTGTAGCGCTGGATGAAGGTGGGATCGGCCATGTTCTGCTTCACGAAGAGGTTGGCCGTCCAGAAAGTGGAATTGCCCCTGGCCGCGGCGTACTGATCCAGGACTGCCTGCCCGCCGAGATCGGCCAGCAAGGTGTCGAAGTTCCAGTCCTGGGTGATGTAGCCGTTGTTCTTGAGCTGGGCCAGGGCGCTGGGGTAATCCGCCGCCAGCTTCTGGCCCTGCAAGGGGCCGGCCTGGAAGATCTTGGTCGTCGGATCGACGTTCAAACCCTGGTAGGCGTCGACGAAGCGGGGTTCCCAGCCTTGGCCGAGCGCTCCGACTTCCTGGGCCTGGGCGAGGGTGAGGGGACCCTTGGTGGGATCCCAGTCGAGATAGGCTTTCGGAATCTCGCTGAGGTAGTCGCTGTTCTTGTTCTGTTCCCCGATCGCTTTCAGGGAGTTGATGCTGGCCAGAGCCGTCGCCAGGGTGACCTTGCCGGCCGCGACCGCCTGGGCCATGGCCGTCACTTCCTGTACCGTGACGACCGGCTTGGGACCTTGGTTGTAGGAGCCCATCAGACTCACTTCGAGGGCGTTCGGGTAGCGACCGTCGGCGATGACCGCCGCGACGCCGGGGTTGGCGGCCAGGTAAGCGGCTTCGTCGAAGACCTTGGTCCCGGCGGCGTTGGCCTTGAAGCCCTCGGAATAGCCGACCTCGGCGAAATGCTGCAGGGCGTTCTGATATTTGCCGTCGGCGATCGCCTGGGCGACCTCGGGGTGCTGGGCAAGATAATAGGCCTGGTCGAAGCCGGGCATGGTGGCGGGGAAGCCCAGGTTGCCGTCCGGGTTGCGCCCTTCGTTCTGGCCGCTTGTGAGGTAGTGCACGATGCCGCTCGAGAACCAGCCCATGTTCTCGGCGCCCTTGACGTCGATGTTGGCGTCGAGGTATTTCCGCTCGTCATAGGCTCCGGCGGCGTTGTTGAGGGCTACCCAGGCGTCGAGTTCGGCCTGAGTCGGTTCCCGGCCGGTGGTTTCCCAGGTCCCGGGAGCGCCCGTCAGCACGCGGAAGGCGTCGATGGCGGCGACCTTGTCCTGGTCCACCACGTAGCGCGAGGTCTTCTTGGTGAACTCGATGAAGGTGCCGGCCTTGCCGTCCTTGGTCCCGGAGTAGACGCGCTTGGTGGTCTCGGACTTCTGATCCCCGTCCTTGGAATCAAAATCGGTGGCGCCCAGGCCGGGCAGGGCGTAAGCCAATCCGATCCCGAGTGAGAGTGCCAGCAAAATCGCTTTCTTGGATTTCATCGTTCCTCCTTCTCTCTTAGGTCTTCCGTATCGAATGAATCCGGGGGGCGACGGGGGATACAGATATCCCCTCGTCGCCGAATATCCCGTTATTCGTGGGAGAACCAGACTTCCTGCATCAGGTGCTTCTGGCCGTTCCTGATGAAGTAGGATTGTTCGAACAGCTCACCGTTCGACTGCTTGACCATCTCGGGTTTGAGACCGATCTCGGTGATCCCGAAGGCGCTCAGGGGCTTGATCTCGTCGGCCTTGGCCACGCCGTCGCCGTTGTCGATCCAGAGCTTGAGGTTGTTCAGTTCATCGCCCTTCAGGACTCCGAAGCCCTTCGCGAGCTTGATTTCAAGCGAAGCCTGCTTGGCATCCCGGTCCATGGCGATGAGCTTGTAGAAGCCTCCCGCATAGCCGTCCACGTCGCCGAAGAGGTTGACGCCGGTCAAGGCCTTGCCCGAGGCGATCGCCTCGGAGGTCATCCCGTTGGTGTCGTCCACCAGGAAGGCGTCCCCGTCCTTGATCCACTCGGTCGAAACGGGCTTGCCGCTCTTGTAGAGGTCGAACTTGACCGAAGCGGTCTTGACGAAGGCCGTGTTGTCCTTGTTCCGGATGCGGGCCGAGGACTTGCCGGTCACGTCGATCTTGCCGTTGGCATTGAGGTCGAGCACCAGGGGATCCGAAACCACGCCGGCCAGCATGGCCATGATTTCCTGCGAGCGGGACTTGGCTTCAGCCGCAGCCACGGTGGCCCCGACCGAATTGAATGACTTGTACATGTCCAGGTAGCGGGCGCCTTCCTCCATGAAGTAGGCGACGGTCTTGTCCAGCCCGCCGGGGAAGGTGGTGTCTACGTAAGATCCGGAGCTGCCCCAGAGCAGGGCCTGGATGGTCTGGGCTCCGGGCGAGGTCTGGAAAACCGGGGCGATCTTGGGGTTGCTGCCCGCGTTGATGACCTGATAAACCCCGCCGAGGTTCTGGGTAAGGGTCGACTCGGCGTTGTTGGTCCACCAACCGGTGGAGACCCAACCGGCGAAGTTCATCAGTTCGTCGAAGTTGTAGGCGCGGGCGGGAACGGCAGCGCCGTTGGTCGCCCTGTTCACGAGAGCGATGCGGCAAGTCCAGCTCCAGCCACCGTCGAGCAGGCCTTGCCAGGTCGCGGCGTCGCGGCCGAAGAGGCCGGCAGGATAGACGCTCTCCCCGGGCATGTTGGCGGGCGGCTTGATGTTGCTGATGGCGGCCGAGGACAGGGTGGCGATCTTGGCGGCTTCCGCAGCCGAGATGGGCATGCCGGGGAAGCTGGCCGCGACGCGGGCGGTCGCGGACGAGGCATAGACCTCGTTGTAGATGGTGGTGAAGGAAGTGCCCATGGCGATCCGCTCCAGGGCGCTCGTCATCTCGGCCGCGGTGGCGGCGCGTCCCAGGAAGGCGGTGTAGGCGCTGGCGATCTGAGCCCGGTTGGCGGTGACGGCGGCGGTGACGGCGGCCAGAGTGGTCTTTCCGGTGGCGATGTCGGCGGCCAGGGCGCCGAGGATGCTCGCAGGAAGGATCTGGGAAGCGGTGGCAGCCCTTTGCTGGGTGATGGCGGCGTATTCCACGCTGTTCAGGAAGCCGGCCTTGACCTGATCAAGGGGAAGTCCGCTATTGACCCAGCTCTGCAACCCGGCGTCATCGAAGCGACGGCCGAGAAGGTCCTCGTAGTACTGGGTGATCTCGACGGCGCGGGCCCTCAGTGCCGGATCATCGAACATGGCCATGGCATCGAGGTCGGGGCGCGAAAGGGCGGTCGCGATCTGGCTCTTGGTGAAGGCATCGCCGACGGCCGACTGGAGATCGAGATAGGTCTTGAGTTCCGCGGAGGTGGGAACGTGACCCAGGGATGCCGTCAAGGCGGCCTGAGCTTCGGCCAGAACCTTGTTCTGTTTATAGCGGAAGGTCTTGGTGGTGTCCTCCAACCAATAGCCGCCGGTCCCGCGGCTCATGTTCTGGGAGTGTTCGATTCTTTGTTCGCCGTCGGTGGCCGCCTGGGCCGGGGCGAAGCCGGTGAGACCGAGTCCGATGGAAAATGCCAGCAAAACGGATTTTCTGAATTTCATCGTTCCTCCTTTTCCATGTCAAAAAGGGCGGGGAGAAGAATCGCCCGCTCGGATACTACCCTAATTTCTTATACCACTTGATAAGTAATAGTTATCTAATGAAAAAAGATCAAATGTAAAGCTTTCGAAAGCCCTTGTTTACATGCGAGAAAATTTGCCGCACGTTCACTGCTCACGTAAGTGTTGCAGTCATCGGCATACCTGGCAAAGCGGTGGCCTCTTCTCTCCAGCTCCTTATCCAGGCGCCCCTAGCCTGATATGGTTTCTGTGCGTCGGGCCGGATGTTTGCCTCGGGCTTCCTTCAGATTCCCCCTCGCGGTGGGCACCCTTGCCTCTGGCTAACGCCTACTGTCACCTTCGCCGCTCGGGACTTTCACCCTATAGTCTGCGCCCCTGCCGGACGCACAAAAGCCTTGAAAAGGTTTTACCCTTTTCAAGGCGGATGGAAGGCTTTGGAAGGATTTTTACCAGTAGATTTTGGTCCTCAGGAAAAATCCCTGATCGGTTCCCATGGTGAAGGCGGGTTTCTCCCCGATGCCCAGCAGGCTGGCGGCCAGACCGAGGGGATTGATGTTGTCGGGCGCGTTGCCCGTCGACACGGCGTAGCGGTAGCCGAGATCGAGGCCGATGAAATCGTACTTGTAGCCGACGAAGGCCTCGCCGCCGCCGTTCAAGTGCCAGAGTCCCTGGGGGACCCCCCACATTCCCACGCCGAGGTTGAGGTCGTAGCCGAAGCGCAAGTTGTCGATCAGGAGGGGACCGTCGCTGTAAAGGCCTCCGAAGAGGGAGCCGACATTTTGCTTATCCAACTGCTCCTGGCCGGAGAGGGCCTTGAGGTCGCCGAAGGACTCGTTGCGATAGCCGAAGCGCAGGCCGGGAAGAATCAGGTAGAGGTCGTTGGAGCTCCCGGGCCAAAGCACGTTCGGTGCCGGGCCGAAACCGGAGAAGGAAGTGCCTACCCCCAATCCCAGGGGAGCCCACTCGGCCCTGAGGTTGCTGGCGCCGAGGTCGAGGGTTTCGTTGTCGACCATCTGGGTGCCCTGGACCTGGACGCGGTGAGCGGACTTCCCGAGAGGGCCCATTTCGAGGCCGACCTTGAGGCCGACCCGAGGAACGCTCGGAATCTTGGAGAGGTCGAACGGCAAGGGTCCGGATTTTTCGACCTTGGCCGAGGTGATGGCCAGAGGCACGGAGGAGGTGGCCGGAAGGCTCGTCAGGGGCACCGATGGAGTGGCCGCCTCGACCACCGGGGGAAGCGAGGGCGCCGCGGACGGCAAAATCGGGGCATCGGGAAGAACCGCGGTTTCCGCCGCCAGGACACCCTGCGCGAGCAGGCCAAAGGAGAGCGCCAGGGAAAGGAAAAGAGTTTTCTTCATGGTCTCCCTACTTCACGAGATAAACTTTGAGCATCTTGTCGGGTTTCCCGGACGCGCCGGACCCCTCGGTGGCGTTGAGCTTCTTGACGGTGTTGAAGCCCTCGATCACCTGGCCGAAGACGGAATGTTTNNCTGGCCGAAGACGGTGTAGCCGCCGTCGAGGTGAGGGATGCGCTCCAGGGTCACGTAGAACTGGCTACCGGCGGTGTTGGGACCGGCCTTGGCCATGGCCACGGCTCCGGGAAGGTGGATCAGGGGGTTGCGCTCGTCGGGGATCGACCAGCCGGGACCGCCCGACCCATCCCCCTTGGGGTCGCCGCCCTGGGCCACGAANNGATGACGCGGTGGAAGCTCAGGCCGTTGTAGTAGCCCTTTTTGACGAGTTTCTCGAAGTTGGCCACGGTCTGCGGCGCCTCGCGGGGAAAGAGGGCCACCGTGAATTTTCCCTTGGTGGTCTCGAAGCGGACCTTGCTTCCGACGAAGACGGAATGCTTCGCAGCCTTGCTCACGGCCGCGAGCGTCTCCTGGGGAGAGGTCTCGGCGCGGGCCGGGGCGGCG
>DOBT01000203.1:0-6204 GCA_003503675.1 Cyanobacteria bacterium UBA8530
GCGCATCGCCTTCGACGAGGCCGGCAACATGATGACGGTGGGTTGGTGGGACGGCAAGGTCCGCAAGGTTAACAAGGAGACGGGCGCCATCACCGACACGATCGATTGGGGCTCGAAGATGTCGAACATCATCGGTGACAACTACTCGTCGATCGTGCCTCATCCTGACGGTTCCTTCCATGTCACCACGGTGAACGGCACGATCTACCAGGTGAAGGATGGCAAGGGAACGATAGTTGGCCAGGCGGGAGCCGGACATTCCCACGCCGTCGATGCCAGCGGGGCGATCTACGGCTCTGACGGCAAGGGCAACCTCGTGAAGACGATCCTGCCTTGATTCGTTCGAGGGGAATGCCCGGCGGGTATTCCCCTCCCCCGGCGATCGCCGGTGTTTTTTCGAAAGAGAGGAGAGACGATGAGATCGAGAAGCATGATTTTGCTGGCACTTTCAATGGGGCTCGCGATTGGCTCTTCGGTTGTAGCCGGGCCGGCCGCGGCTTCCAACGTGGGGGACACCAGGGTCGAACGCACCACCGACAAAACCGTCGGCGTGAAGGACGGGGTGAACGGGAACTGGTTCCTCACCAAGGAAACCACCTACCGTTTTTCCGCGACGAGCATCCTCCCCAACACCGCCCCGGCATTTCCGAGCGTTCAGTCCAACAACTACGGAAAGCCGGTCGTCGACATGGGCGGCTTGGCGGTGGATGGCGCCGGGAACGTCTACACTGCGAACTGGTCCGCGGGGAAGACCGTGGTGGTCGACAAGAACGGCAACATGAGGGACCTCGGCATGTGGGAGCCCTGGCCTTCCACGGATAGCCATGGCAACGTCTACCTATCCAATGCGGCTGACGGCAAGATCTACAAGGTGGATACAGCCGGCAACAAGACCCTGGTTTATCAAACGAGCGCCTATGCCCGCTGTGTCGTCGACGCCAACGACGATATGTACCTCCTGGAGGGCAGCACCATCTCCAAGGTCGATCACGTCACCAAGGCCAAGACCGTCATCACCAACGGCCCCTTCAGCCGCCCTTCTACTCTCAACGTCGACAAGAAGGGGAATGTCTATCTCACCAACTGGGGACCCTACGCGGGTGAAGACGGCAAGGTTTATCAGATTACCCCGGACGGCAAGAGCAAGGTCGTCTACGAGAACACGAGCTTTCAGGGACAGGTGGGGGTCGGCCCCGACGGCAGCATCTACGTCGGCGACTACACCGACGGCTGCGTTTACATGGTCGATCCGGAGACCGGTTCCAAGACCAAGGTGCTCTCGGGGGTGAATCCCCGCAACCTGAGTTTCGACAAGGACGGCAACATGTACGCCCAGACCGGCTCGGGGGTCCTGAAGGTCAAGCTGAAATAGGCGAACGCCTTGCATTCGAGAGCCATCTTCGAATTTGAAAAGGAGTGGGAAATGACCTATAAACACAGCTATCTCCCGCTGTTGAGCGCCACCGTGCTGCTGGCATCTTCAGCCCTCCCCGCCCTGGCGGACGACCAGGGGCAGTGGATCCCGATCGAGCAGAACATCGTCAACAAGACCTTCGTCGCCAACGACAAGTACGGTGAATGGCGATTGGTCGAGGATCAGACCAATGTGATCTTCGTCCGGAATGGCGAATGGGTTCTGACCAACACGGAAGCTCTGAAATCCTTCCTGGCGGACGCCAGCCTCTCCGGCGATCTCCTCGGGCGTTGGCGGACGCTCGATTTCAATATCGACAAGGTGTGGATTGCCGACGCCGCCGCGAGCAAGCAAAATGTCTCGCACACCCAGACCGCCCGGCGTTTGAGCGGGGACGACGTTGAATACGACGAGGTCCTCAAAGGAAGCCAGACGAAATACGGCGCGGATGTCGTGACCTACGGTTCCGTGAGCGACGACAACGTCGACGTGGTCACCGATATCGAGAGCCGCACGACTCCCAACGGGGCCTACTCCTATCAGGTCGAGACCTTCCGCAACCTAAAATGGCGTCAAAAGACCATCACCAAGCCCTATCGCATTACGGACACCTACGCCGAAAGGATCAAACATATCTACACCTTCTCGGTGGACTTCGACGACCTGAACCGGATCACGGCCTACGATCCGATCGCCAAGACCAAGGTGACCTGTAACGTGAAGGACACCTCCCACGAGACCGAGGTGGCGGTGACCCCCTTCGCGGAGACCGGCAAGACCAGGCTCGCCTACCGGGATAACCGTGACGTGGAACTGGCACAGGAACTCATCGACGGTTCCGAGCATGAACGCCAGGTTCCCGGTTCCATGCTCTCCCTGGCCGGACAAAGCAAGTCCTCGATAAACAGAATGAACAAGACCTTTGCCTCGAACACCCAGATCGGCAAGTCGGCGGCTAAAGTCAGCTATGCTGGTTCCAGGGAACGCGCCGCTTCCAGGGTTGACGAGGTCAAGCCCAGCGAGATCAAGGACTCCAAGTCGGCGTCCGTCGCCAACCTCATCGACGGCATCGATAAACTAGCCAAATCGGCCGTGGGCGCCAACAGCGCACAACTCAACAGCCTGACCGCCCAGTTGGCGGAATTGAAAGCGCAGGCCGCCGCCGGGAGCCTCAGGTCGGGGCTGACCGCCAAGGTAAACGCCTCCGCCTTGGTCGTGGAAAAGGCGATAGCGGCGACCCGGGCCGACATCGCGGCGAAAGCGGCCGCCGCTCTGGCAGCCAGGAACACAGCCGATTTGGCGGCCAAGGCCGCTGCCATTTTGGCCGCCAAGAACGCCGCCACTGCCGAAGCCCAGTTGGTCGCCGAAAAGGCCGCCAAGGCCGCCGCCGAACAAGCCGCCCTTTCGGCAGCGAAACAGGCTGAAGCAGCGGCCGCCGAGCAGGCTGCCGCCGACAAACTCGCCGAAGCCAAGCTGGCCGCCGAGAAATCGGCCGCCGAGAAAGCCGCTGCGGCCAAGGATGCAGCCAAGGACGATGTCGCTGCCGTTTTCGCCTCTCCCGCCTACAATGCGAGCAAGATAGGAAGCACGATCACGGGTTATTTCGGTTGGTTGTCCGGTGACGACGTCGACAACTACCGCGACGTCGCCCTGGCCTTTATGGCGGCCCGCAACGACGACGAGCGCAAGGCGATGATCGCCCAGGCCAAGAAAAAGAAAGTCGACGGCGCCGCCTTCTTCACCGATGCTCAGCTCAAGTCGCTGACGCGGATCGGTAATCGCCTTCAAGATAGTTCGATCGCCAACCGCAATGCGATCCTCAACCTGATGCTCAGCAACAAGAAGACCCTGGACAACGGCAACTCGGTGTGGAGCAAGGGGACAACCCTGACGCAGCGCATCGCGGACGTGAACAAGATGGTCGACAAGGGGTCCTTCACCGCGAGCGAAATCAAGGCTCTGAACGAAGTCAAGAGTATTTTCGGAGCCCAGTTGACCGCTCTCGACCTGAAATAACGTCGATCGGTTTATGTCATTAATCAACGGGCCGGGGCAGGATTGTCTCGGCCCGTTGATTGAGCAACAGAATAGCCAAAGCTTGAGCTTCCCTTGCCCCCTGCGCTGAAGGGTTGGAATGACGGTTGGTGTTTAGCCCTTGCTCTAAAGGAAAGCCGAGCGTTTCGAAAGAATCATTTCCTGAAGACTTCCAGGGCGAGCGGTATCTTGCCGAGAGGAGCGCTCACCTGGACCCCGCTGATGCCGCCCCTCACCTCGGCGAGCATCTCCCGGGCGATCATTATTCCCTCCAGGGTGGCTTGTTCCGGGTCCCCGATCTTCCGCATCCTCTCCATGACCGAATGGGGGATGACGACTCCGGCCACCTCGCTACTCAGGAACTCGGCGTTGCGGAAGGAAACCAGCGGCCAGATTCCGGCGATGATGGGGATGCGGAAGGACTCGGTCCTTTCGAGGAAGATCTCGAGTTGGCGGGGATCAAAGACCGGTTGGGTGATGGCGTACTGGGCGCCCGCCTCGATCTTCTGGGCGAATCTCCTCAATTCCTGCTCGAGGTCCAGGGCACAGGGGTTGACGCCTACTCCGAGGAAAAAGGCCGTCGGCTTGCCGATGGGATTGCGCCCCAGATCGAGGCCGTGGTTCAAGTTGTTGACCATGGAGACGAGGCCGATGGAATCGATGTCGAAGACCGCCGTCGCCAGAGGGTAGGGGCCCATCTTGGGGGGATCCCCGGTGACGAGCAGGAGGTTTCGGAGACCGAGGGCGGCGGCCCCCAGCAGGTCGGATTGCATCCCCAGGATGTTGCGGTCGCGGCAGGCGTAGTGCATCACCGCCTCGATCCCGACCTCCCGTTCGATCAGGTGGGAGGTGGCCAGGACCCCCATGCGGCTCTGGGCCCGGGGACCGTCGGGGACGTTGACGACGTCCACCCCGGCCTCCTTGATGCTTTTGACCCCCTGCAACAGCGAAGAGATATCGGCGCCCCTCGGGGGGAGGATCTCGACCGAGGAAACGAATTCCCCGCCCAAAAGCTTGGCTGCGAACTGCGAGCGCTGTTCCGCCGGCACGGGCGTCAGTCTCTTCGATTCTTGGCGGGCATCCCCGCGGTCTTCGACCAGGATCAACTCGGCCGTCCGACGGGGGGAAAGGGCGCGAGCGGCGTCCCGGATGAGGCGGATGTGCTCGGGCGTGGTTCCGCAGCAGCCCCCCACGAAGCGCACGCCCTTCTGGATCAGGCGCTTGGCGTATTCGGCCATGTACTCCGGGCTGGACATGTACATCTTGCGCCCCTCGATCTCCCGGGGCATACCGGCATTCGGCTGCGCGGAGAGAGGCTTCTTGGTCAGGGGCCTCATCCTCTCGATGGCTTCCAGCATGGCGGCCGGACCAACCGAGCAGTTCAAGCCGATGACGTCGGCTCCCCAGCGATCGAGCGCCTTGACGATGTCCTCGGGGGAATGCCCGAAAGTCGTCTTGCCGTCGACCTGGATGGTCATCTGGGCCACGATGGGGAGATGGCAGGTTTCCTGGGCCGCCCGGATGGCCTGCCTCATCTCATGCAGATCGGAGAAGGTCTCGAGCAAAAGGAGGTCGATCCCTCCGGCTACCAGGCCCTCGATCGACTCTTTGAAGAAGGCTCGCGCCTCCTTGGCGGAGACGCTTCCATAGGGCTTGAGGCGTATCCCGAGCGGTCCCACGGAACCCGCGACGAAAGCCTGCTCTCCGCCCGCTTCCCGGGCGATCTCGGCGGCACGCTGGTTGATGATGAAAACCTTTTCCTGCAGGCCATGGGCCGCGAGGTGAGGGCGATTCGCCCCGAAGGAGTTGGTCTCGATGATCTCGCAGCCGGCCTCGAGGTAAGCGCGGTGGATATCGCGGATCATATCCGGCATGGTGAGACAGAGCTCGTCGTAGGAGCGATTGATGAAGACCCCGCGCTGGTAGATCATCGTCCCCATGGCCCCGTCGAAAACGTGGATCCTTCCCTCCTCGAGGACCTTTCTGAAGTCGCGGCTCATCGGAAGAGCACCATGACGGAAAGAGGCGGGAGCACGGCGTCCCCATGGACGAAAGCACCTTCCTTGACCGGCGAAGTCCCCGCTTGCTTGTCGTTGACCACCACCACCCAGCGGCCCGGATCGGGCAGGATGATGGATTGGGAGCTCTTGGTCTGGTTGTAGGCGACCAGGATGGAATCCCAGGGATCCCCGTTGGCGTGGCCGACGAGGAGGAAGGCCACCGTTCCCTTGGGACTGGGTAGGAAGACCAACTGCTTGCGGACCTGTTCCGCGGTCGTCATCCGAAAAGCCGGGTGCTCCCTGCGAAGTTTGAGCAAGCCCTTGAAGTAATCGAAGACCTCCCGATACTTGGCCTTTCGCGCCCACTCGATGCGGTTGACCGAGTCGCCCGCGTTGTAGCTGTTGTGGTTCCCTCCCTTGGTCCTGAGCAGCTCCTCGCCTCCGTAAAGGAAGGGAATTCCCTGGGAGGTCAGGACCACCGCGTGGGCCAACAGGTCCATCTTGATCCGGTTCGCTTCGCTTTCCCCCGNNGGTTGTCGTGGCAGGAGACGTAGTTGACGGTTTCCGAGGGATGATCGGCGAAGTCTTCGATGGCTCCCCGGATCCCGTGCCGCACCCCCATCTCGCGACCGGGGGCGCCGTTGGCGAAGCCCTTCTCGCCACCGTCGCTGTCGCCCTTGACGGCGTTTCGGAAGTGATCGTTGAAGACGGCCAGGTGTTGTCCGCGCTGGGTCCCCTTGGTCAACTGGCGCTCAT
>DOBT01000203.1:6211-6346 GCA_003503675.1 Cyanobacteria bacterium UBA8530
CGGAAGGGCGCTTTCCCCCCCGCTCCAGGGTTCCCCGTAGAGGAGCAGACTCGGCTCGAGGCGGTGCAACTCGCGGTCGATCGAAGCCATGGTATCCCGGTCCATCAAGGCCATCAAATCGAAGCGGAAGCCGTC
>DOBT01000202.1 GCA_003503675.1 Cyanobacteria bacterium UBA8530
CCCTGCAACTGCTTCCTGGAGAGCTCGAACATCCCCCCGCAGAAAAAAAGGAATTCCCGGCCGGTGAGATAGGTGTAGAAGTAGGGGTTTTCGGGCAGGAAGCCCACGGACTTCCTGGCCTCGGGAAGGGAGGGGGAAAGCCCGAAAAGGGTCACCGTGCCGCTGGTGGGGCGGCAAAGGCCCAGCAAAAGCTTCTGGGTGGTCGTCTTGCCGGCCCCGTTGGGCCCGAGCAAGCCAAACGTCTCGCCCCTGCGGACTTCGAGGGAAAGGTCCCGCAGGGCCTCCTTGGCAGGTTGTCCGATGACGGGCGGAAAGACCTTGGAAAGGGCCTTCGCTTCGACCAATACTTCGCTCATGCTCTGATTATACCAAAAGAAGGGCAAAAATAACCGGGATCGCCCGCGATTTCGCCCCGGAGGAAGGAAAATCGCGATATTCCGGCGCCAAATCTTCTCCCGAGCGCTCGGAAGGATTTCCAGGGCCTCCGAAACTTTTTCTTCCCGAACTTCAATTCATGAAGGCCTTGGTCCCGAAGATGGCGACCATGCCGTTGTTGAAGAGGGGCTCCAGCTTGCCGGGATACTTCTGCGCCAGCTGCTTCAGAACCCGATCGGAGACGTCCTCGCCTTTTTCATCGAAGAAGGCCGAGATCACCAGATAAGGCAAGCGGTTATTCCGGATCTGGTCCGCGATGTCGTCCACGCGGGGGCGGTAAACGCTGTAGACCGGGATAACCTGGCGGGAGGTATGGATGAAGAAGAAGGGGGGCATGAAGGCGCCCATGGAATCCCCCGGGGGGACGTTGGCTTCGATCCAGCGGAAGGATTCCCGGAAAAGGGTGAAAGAGTGCTTGACCTTTTCCCCCGTGGCGAAGGAGGTGCGATAGCTCGGGATCGTTCCTGCGAGGTGAGCCGAGAGGAAGAGAAAGACGAGGAACGCGCGCAGAAAGGGCTTCCGAATCCTCTCGAAGGCGGGACGCAGGGACGCCCAGAGAGCGGCGAGGACGAAGAAGGCGATCGCCAGGGAGAAGCGGTTGACATGCCCGTAGTTGAAGGGAACCAGGTAGGGAATCACCACGACGAGGTAAACGAAGGCGAAGAGGGAAGCGAAGTTCTTCCAGCGCCAGAGCGCCCACAGGATCGGAATCCAGGCCAGGAACTGCCAATCGCCGGGAAGCTTCCCGAGCCAGGAGAAGCCGCAACTCCATAGATCGACCGCCATCTCGTGGGTGATGACGAGGAGGCCGCTCCAGGAATAGGTGTTGGAGGCCTGCTGGTAGAGGTTGGCGTAGCCGTACAGGCCCTTCGAGCAAACGAAGATCAGCCAGGGCAATAGCCAGAGACCGCAGGCGAGAGAAAACAGGATCGCCCTCTTGGGACGGCGCCACAGGTAGAGGAAGGCCGCAAAGAGCAGGGTGGCCCCCACGTAGCGGGTCAGGATGGCCGCCGCGACGAGCAAAGAACCGAGGAAGACGTTCTTGGCCACTCCCGCGTCCTCCTCGCGAAGGCGCTCGATCACCGGGACGGCGAGGAGAAGCAGGCAGAGGAAGAGGCCGTCCGACATCACCATGCTGGAGTAGGTGAACCAGAGCGAGTGGCTGGTCACCAGGAGAGGGATCAAGATGGAAGAAGGGCGCCCGAATCCGTAGCGGCGCAGCTGAAAGAAACAGAGCGCTCCGCAAAAGGAAGAAACAACCAGGCAAAAGAGTTGGAGGACGACGAGCGGCTCGAGTCCCGGAGGCGTCAGGCGCAGCACCGCCGCGAGCACGATGGGCAGGAAGGGGGGGAAACGGGTCCAGGAATTTCCGAAGAGGGAAAAGTAGTCGAGGGCCCGGTTGTTGGCGAAGGAGCGCGCCATGCTGACGTAGATGGCGTCGTCGACCATCGCTCCCACCACTCCGGGATAGAAGGAGATCCAGGCGAAGGCGATCGCCGCCAGGAAAAGCAAAAATCCGATCCAGGCGTCGAGCTTCTTTTCGCCGGAAATCGAGGGTTCCTCCGGTCGGCCGGATGCCGGTAGAAATCCGAAGCGGGCCGCGAGCTTCCTCATTTCTTCGAAAATCAATAGTTCCTGAGGTTGACGGCCCGTTGCGCCATGTCGCCCTTCTTTCCGGTCCCCCCGATATCGTAGCGATCGTTGGGAGTGAGGCCGTTGACGCAACGGAAGGATAGCGCCCCGTAGTGGGTGATGGCGGTGGGGGCGAGGAGAACCCCCGCGCCTTCCAGCACGGCGCTCGCCTTGTCGGTCCAGAGGATGTCGGAAGCGCGCGCCTGTTGGGTCGCCCAGGGGGTAAGGGGATAGATGTCGTCGTTGACGTAGCCCGCGCCCGGAACCATGACCGATTGGGAGAGACTGGGGGTGAACATGTTGTTGTTATCGACCGAGTACTGCTCCACCGCGATCTGCACGGAATGGGCGCAGGCCTGCACCGCGGAGTTCTTCGCCTTGTCCTGCATCCCGGCGAAATTGGGGACGGCGACGGAAGCGAGGATCCCGAGGATCACGACCACGACCAGCAACTCGACCAGGGTGAAGCNNAGGATGCCGATGATGGCGATGACCACCAGCAACTCGACCAGGGTGAAGCCATTCTGATGTTTTAGCATCCGTAAACCCACCACTCCTTGTAGAAAGAGGCGGGGAGCAACCCCCCCGCCTCGGAAAACATCCTAATTGAGCCTTAGTAGTTGCGGACGCCGTTGACCTTGATGGAAACAGAACCCTTCTTGCCGGAGCCGTGAATGTCGTACTTGTCGTTGGCCGAACCGGAGGCCAGGAAGGCGATGGCGCCGTAATGGGCCTGGGTGGTCGGAACGACGGCGGAACCGCCGCCGTAGGACTTGTTGTCGGCGTCGTTCGCGGTGGCGGTGGTCAAGGCGATCTCGGCGGCCTGCTTGGTGTTCCAGGCGGTCTTGGGGTAGGTGTCGCCGGCGATGTAGTTGCCGTCGGCCTTGATGACCGAAGCGCTCAGGGCGACGTAGGCCCCGCCGTTGTCGACGCCGTACTGTTCTACGGCCATCTGGACGGTGTGCACGTTGGCCTGGACGCCGGAGTTCTTGGCCTTGTCCTGGGCTCCCACGAAGTTGGGGACGGCCACCGAAGCCAGGATGCCGATGATGACGACGACTACCAGCAATTCGACCAGCGTGAAACCCTTTTGATTCGACTTCCTTTTGATCATCAGTTTCTCCTTCTTTTTTCTTTTTTATCCATTAGAAGCGACAAAGCCTTTCCGAAGAGCTCGATGCCCGACAACACCTCCTTTTCGCTTCATCCATTATAGCATTTCCCAAAGTCGGGGGGATCTAAACGGGGGAAGAAAAAAAAGGAGGAAGGCTCGAAAGGAAAAGAAGGGTTTGGTTCAAGCGGGGGTGTGGTATAACATGTTTGCCCCCTACCCCGCTATATGAACGGAAGCGCCGTGCCCGAACCGATCGCGAGGAATCTCCTCAACAACCTCAACGGCGACCTGCGGACCGGGCAAAAGAGCACCTACGTTCCCCCGGTCCAGGGTCCCACCACCACCCTCGAAGAGCTGAACCCGCGTCGCTTCGAGGGCCCGAAGTATTTCGGCTACCACAGCGACTCCAGCCTCCTGGCGCGCATCGCGCAGATGGGACTGGCGCCCAACGGGGTCAACCTCAAGGTGGTCCAGGAAATGCTGAGGTACGGGCTTCCCATCGGCTTCGCATCGGTCGAAGCCCTCAAATCCCGGTGGAAGCAAAACGGGAGCTCTCCCCTGGCCCTGGAAGGCCTGGTGCTGATGGCTTCCCTCGGCATCTCCTCCGGAAAGCTCGACTCGGTCATGCAGCTGCTCAGCGGAGGCCCCCTCTCCCATCAACTCGCCCGCCTGACCATGGCCATCAAGAACGGCCTCTCGCCCCAACTCAAGGACATGGAGCGCTTGCTTCAGAACTACTGGCGTCTCGGCTCCGGCGACCTTCAAGCCGAAGGAAAACTGTTCCAGCAGTTCTACGGGGACCTGCGCCGCATGGCCGCAAACCCTCGAATGTCGCCCGAGATCGCCCAGGAGCTGGCCAAGCTGGAAGGGACCATGGAAGCCCAGAGGCTCTTGTCGGTCGGGGCCATCTACGTCCCCTTCTTCCTGTGGCGGGACAAGCTGCCCCTACCAGGCGAACTGCTCGTCGCCAAGGACGATAGTCCCGCCGCCCAGTCCGCCGGATTCGTCCAGTTGAACCTGGCCATCGAAACCAAGAACCTCGGGCGGATCACGGTCGGACTCACGCTGCTGCGCGAAACCCTCTCCTGCCACGTCGACGTTCAGAATCCCCACGTCCAACAGCTCTTCCAAAGCAAGATAGATCTCCTGCGCGCCAGATTGAACCTCAAGAGCAGCTATACCGTCTCCAGCTTGCAGTGCCGGGACGTGGGACAGGCCAGAACCATCTCCATCCTCCTCCCGAAGCGTCGGGACGTCCGACGCATCGGCAGGGCCATCGGAGTGATGTGAGGAAAAAAAACTGATGCTGGTTCCCTACGAAAAAAAGAAAAAGAACCTCAAGAAGGAGATCGCCGAGATCGCCCGGGAATACTCCATTCCCGCGGAGGAGGCCCTGAGCATCGCCCAGGCCTTCGGGATCCAGGACATCGACCAGGAAGTCCCCCCCGAACTCTTCCGGGCGGTGGCGGAGGTCATGGCCTTCGTCTACCAACTCGACCAGTTCAGCGGGAACGAAGTGAAGGGCAAAAAGGGGGGCAAATAAATGTTGAAGGGGATCTACTCCGCCGCCAGCGGCATGAACTTCCAGTCCAAGCAGGTCGAGGTCATCTCCCAAAACCTGGCCAACGCCAACACCACCGGCTTCCAGAAGAGCCGCCTGATCGGAAAGTCCTTCAACGACTTCCTCCTCGACATGGACCAACCCGGCGCCGTGGGACTGGGGGTCGGAATCGACGGCCTGGCCCGCAACAAGAACCTGGGGGACGTCCTCATCACCAACAACCCCCTCAACGTGGCCTTGAGGAGCGACGGCTACTTTTTGCTCCGCGACGCCCAGGGAAAGGAAATCCTCACCCGCAACGGCAACTTCACCCTCAACCGCGACTCCAACCTCGTCAGCCAGAGGGGAGAACTGGTCCTCGACAGCGAGCGGAAGGCCATCAGGGTCGAGGGGGATCCCGAAAGGCTGTCCATCCGCTCCGATGGTCGCATCCTGGACGGGGAGGACGAGCTCGGGAAGCTCATGGTGGTCAATCCCCCCGACGCCGCCATCACGAACTTCCCCCTGGCGCCGGCCGGACTGAACGGCTTCGCCAACGCGGTCGTTCAACACAAGGCGATCGAGGAAAGCAACGTCGAGATCATCGGAGAAATGGTCGCCCTCCTGGATGCCAACCGAAACTACGGCTTCGCCCAGAAAGCCATCACCACCCAGGACAACATCCTGAACAAGACAGCCAACGACCTGGGCCGCATACAGTAACGAGTGAGAAGTAAATAGTGAGACGTGAGAAGTAAAGAGTAGGAGAATACTATGCTTCATTCGATTTGGACGGCGGCCACGGGAATGCAGGCGCAGCAGATGCGCATCAACACCATCGCGAACAACCTTTCCAACGTCAACACCACCGGCTACAAGAAAAGCTCGGTCGACTTTCAGGACCTGCTCTACCAGACGATCTCCGCACCCACCAGGGATGCGGCCGGGGTACAGTACGGCCTGGGGGTCAAGCCGGTCGCCATCACCAAGTTCTACGCCCAGGGCAACCTCCAGATCACCAACAACCCCTACAACGTGGCGATCGACGGCGTCGGCTTCTTCCAGGTCCGCATGCCGGACGGCTCCTACGCCTACACCCGCGACGGCTCCTTCAAGCTTAGCTCCGAAGGCTACCTCTCGACCTCCGACGGCCTCATGCTCGAGCCCCAGGTTCGCATCCCGGCGGCGGCCAACGACGTCACCATCGCCGACAACGGCATGGTCTACGTCAAGGTGGGCAACAACGCCGATCAAAACCAGATCGGCCAGCTCATGCTCACCCGCTTCGCCAACCCCGCCGGCCTGGAAGCCATCGGCCAGAACCTGGTGGTCGAGACGGGCGCCTCCGGCCAACCCCAGAATGGGGTCCCCGGGGTGGAGGGAATGGGGGTCATGCGCCAGCGCGCCCTCGAGACCTCCAACGTCGAGCTGGTCACCGAGATGGTCATGATGATCGCCACCCAGAAGGCCTATGACACCTCCTCGAAAGCCATCCAGGTCTCGGACAAGATGATGGACACCGCCAATCAATTGATCCGATGAAAAAGCTTTCTTTCTTTTTTTCCCTTCTCCTGCTCGCCGGCCCCGCTTTCGCGGGGGGCGAGCGGAGTGCGCTCGTTCAACAGCTCACCGAGGAGGTCAAGCTTCGCTACCAGACCCCCGAGGTCGAGGTGGAGTGGAAGGCCCCGGCCCTGGAAGTGCTTCTGGGAGGGGACGTCCCGAAGGACGTCCGCTTCAAGATACCGCCCACCGCGCGCCTCATGGGGGAAGGAACCGTTCCCATCCAGGTCTACCGGGGAGAAAACCTGTTTCGAACGATCTACCCCAGGCTGAACATTCAGGTCTTCAGCTTCGCCCTGGTGAGCCTGAGCCGCGTCAGCCGGGGGGAGGCCCTGGATTCCGGCAACGTCCAGATCCAAAGAAAACGCCTCCAGGATCTGCCCTCGCAGCCCCTCACCAAGTTGGAGGGATTGTCCAATGCCCGGGCCAAACGCGATATTCCCTCGGGAACGGTGTTGACGAGCGGCTTGATCGACTTGCCTTCCGCGATAAAGAGCGGTAGCATGGTAACGGTACAGGTCCTTTCGGGAGATCTCACGATCCTAAGCAGCGGCCAGGCGCTCAGCGACGGTCAAATCGGGCAGCTGGTGAGGATTCGAAACCCCGCTTCCAAGCGGGAGTTCTCGGGGAGGGTGCTCGGCGAGGGGCTGGTTGAAGTGAAGCTGGAGGATTGACATGAAGGGAACGTCGGCCTTCGCCTTGGTTCTTTGCGTCTTTTCCAACGGGCTCTTCTGCCCGTCACCTTGCTTCGCCGATTCTCTCTACAACGACCTCGGCTCCCCCTCGGTAATTTCCGACCGACTCGGGGATCGAAGATCGACCTTTTCCCCCGGCTCCATCGTCACGGTGGTGGTGACGGAGGACATGCAGGCCTCTTCGGGGGCCACAACCCGCACCACCAAGGACTCCAGGATCAACATGAGCTGGGACTTCGGCACCATCTTTCCCAAGACCGTGAAGAGCGCCACAGACCTCCGCGGGCGCTCAGATTTTAATGGAGACGGTTCCACCTCCCGCACGGGAAAGATCAACCTGGAGGTCTCCAGCCGCATCCAGGAGGTCCTGCCGGACGGCTCGTTGAGGATCGTCGGGAACAAGAACCTGCGCATCAACGAGGAGGAATCCCTGGTCACCATCGAGGGAATCATTCGCCCCTACGACATCGATGCCCTGAACCGCATTTCCTCCACCAAGGTGGCCGACCTGAAGCTCGACTACAAGGGGATGGGCCCCGCCTCCGCCAAAGCGACTCAGGGCGTCTTGACCCGGGTCCTCAACTGGCTTTTCTGAGAAGGTGAAGGGAATGAAAAGAAAAAATCTCCTTTTTTCACTCTTCCTGGCCCTCTTCCTGACCCCCGCGCAGGCCGAGGTCATCACCGTGGGGCAACCGGTACGGATCAAGGACGTCGCCTCCATTCAGGGAGCGCGCGACAATCAGCTGACCGGTCTCGGGGTGGTGGTAGGCCTCAACGGCAGCGGCGACACGCAATCGACCGGCATCACCGAAAGGGCGATCGAGAACCTGGTCCAGAACTACGGCATCTTCAACCTGCAGGGCAAGATCCACGTCAAGAACGCGGCCGTGGTTTCCGTGATCGCCAAGCTGCCCCCCTTCTACAAGCCCGGACAAACCATCGACGTCACCGTCTCATCGATCGGGGACGCGAAAAGCCTGGCCGACGGCACTCTGCTGGCCACCCCGCTGACCGCCGCCGACGGCAAGGTCTACGCCGTCGCCCAGGGCTCCCTCAGCACCGGAGGCTTCGGGGTCGAGGTGAACGGCAGCTCGGTCAAGAAGAATCAAACCCTGGTCGCCCGCATACCCAACGGAGCCCTGGTCGAAAAGGACGTCCCCGTTTCCCTGCTCGACCCGCAAGGATTCCTCTACATCAACCTGAACAACCCCGATTTCGCCGCCGCCAGCCGCATGGCCCAGTCCATCCAGAAGAGCTACCTCGGAAGCGCCCAGGCGATCGACGCGGGCACCATCCGGATCTACGTCACCAATGCCCACCGGGACAACCTGGTCGACCTCATCGCCCGCATCGAGACCCTTTCCTTCCTGCCCGACTCCGCGGCCAAGGTGGTCATGGAGGAAAGGACGGGGACCATCATCCTCGGCTCGAACGTCCGGATAGGGGCGGTTGCCGTCTCCTCGGGCGGGATCGTGGTCAAGGTGGAGAACCGCCAGAAGGTCTCCCAACCCGATCCCTTCTCCGCGGGGATAACTACCGTCACCACCGACACTTCGGTTTCGGCCACCGAGAGCAAGGCCAAAACCGTCGTCCTGGAGGGAGGAACCACCCTGGGACAGCTGGTCAAGGCCCTCAACGCGCTGGGTTCGACCCCGCGCGACCTCATCTCGATCGTCCAGAACATCAAGGCAGCCGGCGCCCTCAACGCTCAACTGGAGTTGATTTGATGGAAATCCTGCCGAACAAACCGATCCTTCCGCTTTTCCAGCCGAAGGCCAAGGAAGACGACCCCGCGCTGAGGAAAACCAGCACGGATTTCGCCGCCATGCTCTTCGCCCAGATGTTTTCGGAGCTGCGCGGCAGCGCCAAAGAGGAGGATGAAGAGAGCCCCTTCGGGGGAGACAAGGACTCCGATCTCTTCATGAACTTCTACGATCTGGCCCTCAGCCAGAAGTACGTCGCAACCGGCGGCAACGGGGTTGCCGAGCAACTGTATCAGCAACTTTTGAAGGGGAAGTGAGCCTGACTTGAAGAAACCCGGGTCATCGGTCGGGTCGGACAAGATGCTTTCCGACGCCACCATAAAGAAATACCTTCCCATGGTAAGGGCGATCGCCCGCCGCATCTCCACGAAGCTGCCGCGACACTACGACATCGAGGATCTGGTGAGCGACGGGGTCATGGGCCTCCTCGCGGCGTCCGAACGCTTCGATCCCGAGCGTGGGGTCAAGTTCGAGACCTTCGCCACCTATTACATCAAGGGCGCGATCCTCGACAACCTGCCCAAGCTGCCGACCATCAATAACAAGGCCAAGATCGAGCAGCCCCCCCCGGAAGAGGACGGCGAGGTCGCCGGCGACGACGACATCGAATCGGATGCCGCCATGCTGGTTTCCAAGGTCACCCAACTGACCTACAGCTACATCCTCTCCCTCGACGCCCCCGCCGGCAGGGACAACGACGACGACTTCAGCCTGCTCAACCAACTCGGCAAGGCGGACGAGGTTCAGAAGGACATGGAGTTCGAGGAACTCCAGCAACTCCTGCGCCTCACCATCGAGCAACTTCCTCTCCAGGAGCGGACGACCCTGCGCTACTACTATTTCCACCACATGTCCTTCAATGAAATCGGCCAGAAGCTCGGACTATCCGAATCCTGGGTCAGCCGCATCCATCGAAGGGCGCTGGAACAGCTGCGCCACAAGCTGGGGAAGAAAAAAAGCCTGGACGACTTTATTTCCTGGTAAAGGAGGGGACTTATGGATTTCGGAAAGGACTTGCGGGGCCTGGAGCGCGCCCTCGATGGCCTCAGCCTGCGCCATCAAGTCCGGGCCAACAACATCGCCAACATCAATACCCCCGGCTTCAAGCCCTCGGAGGTCCGCTTCGAGGACGCCCTGCTGGAAGCCCTCAACACCCCGGAGCTGGTTTCCGAGGACGTCCAGGCGAGCGGCATCCAGCCCTCCAGCATGGAGAATTGGACCGCCACCGTCTATCAAAAGGAAGGCTCCCAGCGCCTCGACGGCAACGGAACCTCGCTGGAAAGCGAGATGGCGGGCCTGAGCAAGAACAGCCTGACCTTCAATGCCGCCGTCACGGTGATCGCAATGGAGTACCGGACCCTGAAGAGCGTCATCGATCAAAGGTAAAAAGAGAAAACTGCTTTTTCGGGGTCAGTTTTTTTTCAGATGGGAGGGGGTCCAAAGTGAGTATTTTCAACGCGATCGACACCAGCGCCAGCGCTCTGTCCGCGAACCGCCTTTGGCTCGAGGTCATCGCCAACAACCTGGCCAACGCCAATACCACCCGGACCGCGGAAGGCGGCCCCTACAAGCGCCAGATGCCGGTTTTCCAGTCCATGGTGGACGGAATGCTCGGCGTGAAGGTCGCCACCATCGAGAAGGACTCCTCCCCCCCGAGCAAGATCTACCGACCCGGCGATCCCGATGCCGATGCCCAGGGCTTCGTGCTCACCCCCAACGTCAACGTCGTTTCGGAGATGGTGGACATGATGGCCGTGAACCGTGCCTA
This sequence comes from Cyanobacteria bacterium UBA8530, assembly GCA_003503675.1. Lineage (GTDB taxonomy): Bacteria > Cyanobacteriota > Sericytochromatia > S15B-MN24 > UBA8530 > UBA8530. The sequence goes on from DOBT01000202.1 coordinate 10,508, forward strand.
CGAAGCCAACGTCACCCTCACCACCGCGGCCAAGAACATGACCAGCAAGTCCCTGGAAATCGGAAGATAGGAGGCCGCATGCTCGTCAATTTCAACTCCCTTCCCGGTCTCGCCGCAACGAACGGGGTCGAGTTTCCGGGCCTCGAGCCCACCCTGCGCCTTTCCTTCGAGGAAGACGAGAGCGCGCCCCAAAGCTCTTTCGCAGACCTCTTGAAGGGCGCCATCGGGGTGGTCGACAACCAGCACAAGAAGTCCTTGAACATGGCCGTCGGCCTCGCCGCCGGCGTGCCTTACGACACCCATCAGGTCATGATCGAGTCGGCCAAGTCAGAGGCCCTGATCCACATGGCCTCCCAGGTCACCAGCCGTGTCGCCCAGTCCTACCAGACCCTCATGAACATGCAGATTTGATTCAAAGAGGGAAAGATATTTGAACTTCCTCCAGAACCTCTCCGGCAGACAAAAGATCCTCATCGGCGGCGGCCTCGCATTGGTCGTCGTCCTGATCATCGTGATGATGGCGGTCCTGGGGGGGAGCAAGAAGCCGCAGGCGGAGCAGGAAGCCGGTACCGGCTACGTCACCCTCTTCCAGCAGATGCAACCCAAGGAAGCCGGGGAAGCGGCCGGAAAACTGAAAGAGGGGCGCATCGACGTCAAGCTGACCCAGGAAGGGACGGCGATCGCCGTTCCCAAGGAAAAGGTCGACGAAGCCAGGATCACCCTGGCCATGGCCGGACTGCCCCGAGACGGGGTCAAGGGCTACGAGATCTTCGACAAGAAGGACTTCATGTCCACCGACTTCGACAAGAAGATGAGCTACGTCCGGGCCATCAACGGCGAACTCACCCGCCTGGTCAAGAAGATCGACGGGGTGGAGGACGCGGTCGTCTACGTCACCATGCCCGAGGACGAGCTTTTCCAGCAGGAAAAGAAGCCCACCACCGCGGCGGTCATGATCAAGATGGCCTCCTTCCGCGTTCTCCAACCCGGCCAAATCGAAGGGCTCGCCCACATGGTGGCAAGCTCCGTCCCCGGCCTGAACACCGACAACGTCACCATCACCGATTCCAACGGCACCCTGCTCTCCGGAGGCTTCGAGGCCAATGCCGGCAACCAGTCAGACCGACTGGCCGCCCGCCAAATATCCCTACAGATGCAGCTCAAGCAGCAGATGGAGAACACCCTCGAAAGTCGACTGACCACCCTTTTGGACAAGCTCTTGGGAATGGGAAAATCGGTGGTGCGGGTTTCCATCGACCTCGATTTCAACAAGCGCACCGAAAGGAACTCCCTCCTCGCCCCGGTCGTCGCCAACGGCGAACCCGTGGCGGTCAACCGCGTCCAGTCCGAGGAGTCCAACCGCGGCAAGGGGGGAAGCGGGGTTCCCGGCACCACCTCCAACATTCCCTCCTACCCTTCCTTGCCTGGCGAGGGAGGGGGAAACGAGTCGAGCAAGAAGAACTCCCAGGAGAACCTGGCCTTCAACCGGCAGGAGCAAATGGTCACCAGCGCTTCGGGAAACATCAAGAGACTCTCGATCGCCGTTCTGGTCCAGGGCATCCGTCCCGAAAGGCTCGAGAAGCTGAGACAGATCATCGGTACCGCCGCCGGGGCGGATCCGGCCCGCCGCGACCAGGTCACGGTCGAGGAAGTGACCTTCGACACCTCGAAGATCGACCAATTGAAGCAAATGATGAACGAAGACAAGACCGCCACGGGCGGCAAGAAGGCCAAGGGCAAGGGCCTGGGCTGGGGTCTGGTCTGGGGTGCGGCCGGGGTGATCATCGCCCTCTTCCTCCTGCTGGCCTTCCTGCGAAGGCTGACCCGGCGCGAGGAGAATCCTTTCGACACCCTCTCTTCCACCCTGGGCTCCGACGAAAGCCTCCCCCCCTTCGATCAATCCTCACTCGGAGGCTTCGATCAAGGTCAAGCCCTGCCCGGCTACGACAACATGGGAATGGACGAGATGCAACAACTCATCCCCCAGGCCGCCCAGACCGACGACGGCCCCTTCTCCTTCCTCTACGAGGTCGCCCCCGAGACCATCGCCGAGGTGCTATCCTCGGAAAGACCCGCCACCATCGCGGGCGTCCTCGCCCAGCTGGATCCCAACTTCGCCGAGGCCATCATCGCCAACATGCCCCCTGAAATCCAGGGCGACGTCTTCAACCGCATGGCCCAGAACCCCAGCCTGCCGGCGATGACCCAGAGGATGATCAGCCAGACGCTGAAGCGCAAACTGGGCGCGCAAGTTTGAGCGGAAAAAAGAAGAAGAAAGACTTCTTCTCCTTTGCAAAAGGCCTTGATCGATGATCGCCGTAGCCAAGAACTCCTTCCTCAACGACCTCGTCCTGACCTTCGTCGTGGTCTCGATCTTCGCCATCCTGATCGTTCCCCTCCCGCCACTGATGCTGGACGGGCTGATCATCCTCAACCTGATGATCGCGGTGATCATCCTCATGGTCAGCCTCTACCTCACCCGTCCCCTGGAATTCGCTTCCTACCCCACCCTGCTGCTGATCATCACGGTCTTCCGCCTGGCCATCAACGTGGCCACTTCCCGTTCCATCCTGCTCCACGCCGAGGCCGGCAAGGTGGTCGAGACCTTCGCCATGTTCGTCGTCGGCGGCAACTACGTGGTCGGGATCATCATCTTCATCATCCTGATCATCATCCAGTTCCTGGTGGTCACGGAAGGTGCCAAGCGCGTGGCGGAAGTCGCGGCCCGCTTCACCCTGGACGC
>DOBT01000158.1 GCA_003503675.1 Cyanobacteria bacterium UBA8530
TTACACCATCTTACGGGACACTACCATCGAGATCGCCGAGCAAGAGCGGGAAGGGGTTGCAACATCCTTGAAGGTGAGGCTCTTTTGTTCCTGGTAATACCGGGAAATTCCGCAAAAAGATAGCCCACGGTAGCACGAGGGCTGAAAAAGAGGAAAGGAATCGACCAAAAGAAGAACCCCGAAACCCGCATCACTGCTTGTTTCGGGGTCTAGCGCGGCAAGGGGGACTTGAACCCTCGACCTACTGATTCGTAGTCAGTTGCTCTATCCACTGAGCTATTGCCGCATATCCATTCTCTTCAAACTGGCTCCCAGTGCGGTTATCAGTTAGAAGAGTCGCGTGGACTAGTAATTTATACCTTAATTCCCTGCTTCCGTCAACCCCATCAACAGCTCGAAGTGGCTAAAGCCTGGTTATTACTATGTTTGAGTATCGTTGATCAATTTCGGATCACAAGGGCATTCGGCAGGTTGGAACGAAAATGGTGTGCAGCCTTCTCTCTGCCCGTTTGGAAAATGGTGGTCAGATCCGCTATCTCTTCATTCCACTAAAATCTATCGTTGGGCTTCATTTCAACAGGGCCTAGGGCAATCTAACAATCAATAATTCTTGATCTAATTTCTTGGTAAGTGCTCTCCAACGTTGCTTGACTGTACTGCTCGTCTCTCCAAATTCCGCCTTGTCGGCGGAAATCCTCAATAAAGCTTTTATGGAACCGAGATCCCTTTTTTATGATGATCTCGCTTCCGATCTCCTGAAACTGGTTCGCAGTGATGTCGATGATCAATCCCTCAACCAGCAACCAAGCATGGGATTGGATGCCGCGATGCCCGCAAATGTACTCAACCGAACTATGCTCTGAATCGATGAGATACTGCCCGAGAAGATCACAGGAAGTACCACAGGCTCCTCTGGGAAAGCGCTGAAGTGCCACAGGAAGCATTTCTTTCGGGCATCGAACAATAGCAGCGCGAAATTGCTCCGCTAGACTGCGCAACCTATCGATCCCGCTCTTGCTCATATCCATCTTTCGCTTACGATAATAAAAGATATCGCTCTTGCCACAATGACCTGCCCTCAATAAAAATGGACGATCAACCTTGTTGGATGACGCGACTCATCCATGTCATGTCGCTGAATCCGGATTTTCGCAATTCTTAAATTACCTATTATACCTCCTATGCTCGGCATCAGCCGCACTTTCTTGAGCAGCCTTGGCGAAAGGGTTCGTTGCAGGAGGCAATAGGGGATGAGAAAGTGCGGGCCCGCCAACTGCAAAAGTCCCCCGGGTGAACGGGGTCAATCGAGTTGATGCTCCGGTAATGTCGGCTACTTGGTTTTTGGGCAGACCACCTGACCGTTGCGGGTGAGCATGATCCCGTCGTAGGGTTTTTCCGCCTTGCTCAGGAAGGCTCTCAGGGTCCTCAGGTATTCCTCTTTTTTCTCCAGGTGGTGTTCATGGGCGGCGTTCTCGAAGACCACCAGCTCCGAGCCGGCCAGCTGGCTCTGGTAAAAAGCGGTGGAGGCAGGGGTTGCCTGGTCGAAGCGGCCGCAGGTGAACAGGGCGGGGAGGGCCAGTTCCTTGAGGCGGTCCACCCTTTCGAAGTCCTTGAGCGTGCCGGTCAGGCTCAGTTCGCTCGGTCCCCACATATACTCGTAGACCTGCATGCCGAAACTTTGCATGGAGCGGTTGAGAGAACGCGGCCAGGGATAGAGGCGGCAGACGTTGTGCATGTAGAAGAGGTTCAGGGCGTCCTGGTATTCCTGGCCACCGTATTCTCCGCTTTCCTTGCTATCCTTGATCGCCCTTTGAGCGCTAGGGGGGAGCTGTTTGACGCAGCGTTCAACGTCCTGGATGAAACGCGAGGCGCTCAGGATGGGGCCCGAGAGGGTGAGGCTGACGACTCCGGCCGGTTTGCCGAGGGCGTAATCCAGGGCGAGCATGCTACCCCAGGAGTGCCCTAGGACATGGACCCGCCCGAGGTTGAGTGCTTGACGGACGGCGGTGATCTCCTGAAGGTAGTTCTCGATGGTCCAGAAGGCCGGATCGTCCGGGATGTCGGATTTTCCGCTGCCGATCTGATCGAAGAAGACGACCATGCGTTCATCCGCCATCTCTTCCAGGGGCTCAAGGTAGTCATGCGTCCCACCGGGACCTCCATGCAAGGCTAGAAGGGGTGTTCCCGTCCGGTGGGTCCCCACCGCGCGATACCAGATCCTGCCGCCGTTGACCTGGATGAAGCCTTCCTGAACGCCTTCCGGCGAAATGGTTTCCATGACCCTGGCCGGAGCGGAGAGGGTTTCCATGGCCCTGGCTGGGGCGGTGAGGGTTGCCAGCACAAAGATTCCTAGGAGAAAATGCTTGAACGTCATTGTTCTTCATCCTTCCCCATTGCCGACGGGCAAATTCCTTTGGCTTGAAGCCCCTTTCGCCATTGAAAAGGGCTCTGCCTAACCCTATTAGACCCAAAAACCTGGAGATTAAACCAATAGCGCTATTATCTGCCGGACCGCTCGCTTAACCGTTGTGGGCACTTGCAAAAACCGATATGAAAAGGACCCTGAATGACGCTTATCGGCGTATCCAGGGTCTTGTAAGTCTGGCGGGGATTCGGCGATCGCCTCATTTCCCAAAAACGAGAGAGACTCGCGATTTACCGGTGCTTGTAGGTCTGGCAATCCGCGTGGCTGCCGTGGTGACCAACCGTGATGCCGGGCGCGCCGCATTCGAGATTGTTATTGAAGGTGCAGGCATCGATCTTGCAGGCACCGACATTGGCTACCATGTTCTCGACCCCGGCCTTGTTCTTGCCCGTGGTGAAGGTATCGCAAGCCGGATGGTCGTCACCGACCTGGATGGCTCCGGCGTGGCACTTCTTGTCGCGGTTGAAACAGCACTCGAGCACGTCACAAAGCTTGACCTGGGGCAGATTCTGCATGTTTTCTCTCCCTTCAAATAAATATTTCTTAAAGAATTGTTGTAAAGATAATAGCAGATAGCCGCCCTCTTGCCAAGGGGTAGGCGAAAAAAAACGGGGATCTTTCGATCCCCGTTTCGGTTGTTGGTCTAGTTGGTCCAGACGGACTGGAAGGGGCCCCATTGTCCGTTGGCGCCGACGGCATGGACATAGGCCAAACGGCGTCCGACAGACTTGATCGAGAGGGTGTTGGAGTTGGGGGAAAGCGCGATACCCTTGCCATCGATGCCTGGGCGATCGAGGAAGTACTCGACCTTCTGGACTCCGGCGGGAAGCTTAGCCTGGATGCTGCCGCTCTGGGACTGAACGCTCAGCTCGGGTCCCCAGACCCTGGCGGGGTTGTCGGCGACCTTCAAGGCGTAGAGCATGAAAGGCTTCACTTCTTCGAAGTGCTGCTTGAGCTTGTTCGAGTGGGGCATGAACTCGTTGCCGATCTCGATGCAATAGGCGAGGGCACCGGTCTTCATGTAGGCCCAGTCGGTATCGTCGCCGGTGGTGAGATACAGTTCGTTGCCCTGTTCGGGGGTGTAGCTCGGGGTGTAGGCGCCCATTTTCTTGCCGATGGCGGCGAGGCGCTGATCTGCGGGGGGCTCGTTCTTGCCCTGCCAGGGCCACATGATCAGGTTGCCGTAGCTGTGGAAGGTCATGAGGAAGGTGAACTTCCGGGAAAGCATGAGGTCTCGCATCGCCTGGGTTTCAGGCTCGGAGAAGGGCTTCGGGCCGCAATAGGTATCCGAAGAGGCGTAGTGACTGCAACCGGCTCCCCCGAAATCGTAGCCGTCGTAGTTGCGGTTGAGATCGACACCGCCGGAAGTGCCGCCGCCATTGGAATTGTCGGTGTTCTTGCGCCACATGGCACCCTTTTCAGCCTTGAGGTGGCCGTCGGGATTGGCGGTGGCCACCAGCCAAATGTCCCGGTTCTCGACGTAGCTGGTGATGTCGGCATCCTTGCCGTACTGTTCGCAAAGCAGGTGGGCCATGTTAAGGACCACTTCGGGGGTGACGATCTCGCGGGCATGGTGGTTTCCGACGAAGAGGACGGCGGGTTTTGCGGTGGTGTCGCCCGTCCCGATGTGAAGGGCCCAGATGTCGCGGTCGGCGAGCTTCTGGGTCTTCTCCCAGCCGTCTCCGATGTCCTTCAACTTGCAGATGTTGGGGTACTTGGCGGCAAGCTCTTTCATCTCGACGACCATCTTGTCGAAGGTGCGATAGCCGGCATCGAAGCCGCCCTTCATCCGCTGGTCGGGAAGGCGCTTGAATTTGAGGCCGAGATCGTTGAGGGTCTTGATTTGATCGGCGGTGATGGAACCACGGGCGTAGGTCTTCTTGACCTCCCAGATGTCCATGCCGGCCTCGGCGAGCTTGGTGAGTTGGCTCTTATCCGTCTGGTAGACGTCGACCAGGATGTTACGGGTACCGGAGGAGAACTGGGCACGAAGGGTATCGATCGAATCCGACTGGATACCGGTTTGATTACCGCCGAGGGTGGCGCAACCGCTGATGATCGCGATGCTGAAGGCCAAAGCTGCCTTGCGTCCGGGTTTCTTCATGCTTTTTTCCTCCGTAAGATTAAGTTCCTTAATTTTATATTTACCTCTTCTTAATTGTCAAGCCTCGGTGTCGGGGATCACCCTTTTAAGGAGAAGGCTCCCGACCAGAGCTCCGAGCGCCCCGTAGGCGAATGCCGCCCACGAGCCGAAGAGGCTCCAGGGCAGGCCGGCGATGCTGCTGGCGAACAAGGCGGCGAGCCCCGTGACGGTCCCGAGCATTCCGAGCGCGCTTCCTCGAATATCGGCGGGGACCAGGTCCACGGCAAAGGCCTTTCCCACTCCGTCCGTGGCGGCGGTATACAGGCCGTAGATGGCGAAGAGGCCCCAGATTTGCCAGGGATGGCGCGCCAGGGCGAAGCCGAGGTAGACCAAGGCTAAGATGGCCAGGCCGGAAACGAGAACCTTTTTACGCCCGATTCGATCGGAGAGATGCCCCAGGCTGGGACTGGCCGCGGCGTAGATCAGGTTGTAGAGCATGTAGAGGACGATGACGAGGGAGGTGGAGAAGCCGATTTCCTTCGCCTTCATGATGAGGAAGACGTCGCTCGAGTTGGCGATGGAAAAAGCCCCCCAGGCAAGCAGGTACCGGCGAAAGGAAGGGGGAAGGTTCCGGAGGGCGATACTGGGCGGATTGACCGTTTTTTTTCTCGGAGGCTCACGAAGGGTGAGCACCAAGGCGGCGCCGATGGCCCCCGGGATGAAAGCGAAGAGAAAGATTTGGCGGAGATTTCCCTGGAAGAGGAATAGGGCCAGCAAGGGGCCAACGACCGCTCCGAGGGTATCCATCCCGCGATGCCAGCCGAAGGCGCGCCCCCGGAACCGGCTCTCGATGGAATCCCCCAGCAGAGCGTCCCGAGGACTGGAGCGAAGTCCTTTTCCGAAGCGATCGAGCACTCTGGCCATCAGGACCAGGGGCCAACCGGCGGCCAAGGCGATCAAAGGCTTGTGAGAACGAAGCCACCACCTTCGGTGAAAGGGCGCTGCGAGGGGTCAAGACCGTCGGGATCGTCGCCGTCATGGCCCCCGCGGTNNGGTGGTTTCGATGCCGCCGGCAAGGAAACGAAGATGGAGACCATCGCCGGCGTGACCGAGGACGCCGGTCCCGCGGACCCGCTCAGTCCCCGCGACAACGATCGCGGCGACCAAAGGGATGATCACGGAAACCAAAGATACGACCAACAAGATCGCCGTTGATAATATAAGAGAGAGCTCCCGGATGGGGGCTCTCTCTTTTTTGGCTGCCCGAAAGATGAACAGGGAAATCATTAACCTGCTAACCGATAAATCAGGACTACGGTTGACGAGATTATTCATTGCCCTGGTTAACGACTGAAGGGGCTATCGAATTACTGTTCCTTGGTTGATCTTTAATCTGGTAAATACTAAACTAGGTTAACCGATAGCCTGATTGGAGATTGACATGCCTTCCGACCCCATGATGCTCCTCCTCGACTTGTTTTCTCGCCGCGTCGAGGACCTGTTTCCCTCGACGGAAGATTTGACCTGGCCCCAGTTCCAGGCCCTGCGGTTCCTCGAGCGGCATTCCAACCCTTCGATAGGGGCGATAGCCGAAAGCCTCGGGATCAGCAACCCCGCCGCCACCAAAGCCGTCGATCGCCTGGTTGCCAAGAATTGGGTCGATCGCAGCGAGAACCCGAAAGACCGTCGAACCTTGCTGCTCGGGCTCACCGCCTCGGGCGAGGAAATCCTGAAGAGTTTCCTCGAAAGGCGCCAAAACCAGCTCGATCGCATCCTGGAAGGGATGCGGGTGGAGGAGAGACGGGCCCTCAAGCGGGGCTTGCGCTCCTTCCTTTCTTCCTCCTTCCTCGAGAACCGGCCCTCGATTCAAACCACCTGCCTTCGCTGCGGGCGGGACCACAACCCCGATTGCATCGTGAACCAGGCCTCCATCGCCCTCCTGGAACAGCCTCTGGAAAGGATCTGACGATCCTCCCCCTTCTCATGCTAAGATAGGGAGCGGGCTAGACTTCAAGGCCCCCTGAATAATCGAGGATATGAGCGGAAAATTCGTCCACCTCCACGTCCACACCGAGTATTCCCTGCTCGACGGCGCCGCCAAGGTGTCAAAAATCGTCAAGCGGGCGGTAGAGCTCGGCATGCCGGCGATGGCCATCACCGACCACGGGGTCATGTACGGGGCCATGGAGTTCTACATCAAGGCCAAAGAAGCGGGCATCAAGCCCATTCTCGGCTGCGAGGTCTATATGGCCCAGGGCTCCCTCAACGAACGCAAGGTCCAAAAATCTCATCACCTGGTCCTTTTGGCGAAAAACAACGTCGGCTACCGCAACCTCTGCAAGCTCGTTTCCATCGGCCACCTCCAGGGCTTCTACTACAAACCGAGGATCGACAAGGAGGTCCTGGAAAAGCACAAAGAAGGATTGATCGTCCTTTCGGCCTGCCTGGGTGGCGAGATTCCCGCCTATTTCCTCAACCACCAGCCAGAGAAGGCCAGGGAATGCGCCCTCTGGTACAAGAACCTCTTCGGGGACGACTTCTACCTCGAGCTCCAAGACCATTCCATGCCCGAACAGAAGATGGTCAACGAAGCGCTGATCCCCCTGGCCAAGGAGCTGGGGATCAAGCTGGTTTGCACCAACGACTCCCACTACACCATCAGGGAAGACTACAAGGCTCAGGAAGTCCTGCTTTGCCTTCAGACCGGCAAGACCCTGGCCGATCCCAAGAGGATGCAGTTCGGGCCGGAGTTCTACCTGAAGTCCGAAGAAGAGATGAAGGCCCTCTTTCCCAGGGAAGCCCTGACGAACACCCTCGAAATCGCCCAGAAATGCAACCTCATCCTCGAGATGGGACGCTACCGCCTGCCCTTCTTCCCGGTGCCCGCCGGTGAAACCCCGGAAACCTACCTCAACCATCTCGCCTGGCTGGGCATCAAGGAGCGGTTCCCCGTACTGACCCCTCATATCGAGGAGCGGCTGCGCTACGAACTCGCCATGATCGAGAGGATGGGCTTCTCGGCCTACTTCCTGATCGTCTGGGACT
>DOBT01000007.1 GCA_003503675.1 Cyanobacteria bacterium UBA8530
CTATCCTTCGAAAATCGTCAACGGTCCTCTGGCGAGAGCCGTCGCTTGGTAGTAGTTCCAGCGTCCTTGTTTCCGGGCCGAGACCAATCCCGCCTGGTGAAGAACCATCAGGTGATGCGAAAGAGTGCCTTGAGGCATCCGCAAGACAGCCAGGAGATCGCATACACAGACCTCCCGGTCTCTTACCAAGTGAAGAACCTTGAGTCGGACCTCGTCGCCGAGAGCCTTGAAGATCAGGGCCTTTTCAGCGAGAGGAGGGAACTCGACCTCTGGGCTTCTCCTACAGCAACAAGGCCTCTCTTCTGGAAGCATCAATGACCCCCTTGACGGAAATTAATTGATCGATTATTTTCGATTAATCGAAATACTTGGATAGGTTAATCCTACATCCCACCGCCGTCGTTTTCAAGGAGGTCGCTATGACAGAATCCCAAGGGGAATCGATCCGCCGAAGCGTGAAGGATCATTACGCAGCCGTGGTTCGAAAAGGCCAGGGTTGCTGTGGGGGGGCTTCTTGTTGTTCTTCGAACAACTCGGCTCAAATCGGCTACTCTACCGAGGAGATCTCGGCGGTTCCCGAGGGGGCCGACCTCGGATTGGGTTGCGGGAATCCGCAAATCTTTTCGGATTTGCAATCGGGCGAAACGGTCCTGGATCTCGGCTCCGGAGCAGGGTTCGATTGTTTTTTGGCTGCCAGACGCGTCGGTACCGAGGGACGGGTGATCGGCATCGACATGACGCCCGACATGGTCGAACGGGCTAGGCAGAACGCCGAAAAGGGGGGGCTTGGCAACGTCGAATTCCGTCTCGGGTTGATCGAGGAAATCCCCGTAGAGGATGCTAGCGTCGACGTGATCCTTTCGAACTGCGTGATCAACCTTTCCCCTGAAAAGCCAAGGGTATTCCGGGAGGCGCATCGGGTTTTGAAGCCTGGTGGAAGACTGGCGATTTCGGATATCGTTGCCGTCAGGCCTCTCCCGGAGGAAGTTCGGACTGAGATGTCGCTATACTCTGCTTGTATCTCCGGGGCGGCGACCGTGGACGAAATCCGGGAGTTGCTCCGGGAGGCGGGATTCGAGGACGTCGAGATCAAACTCATGAAAGAGAGCAAGGAGTTCGTCAAGGATTGGGCACCCGGAAGAGGTTTGGAGGACTACGTTTCCTCGTCGGTGATCCGAGCTCGCAAGCCGGGACGCGGATAATCTTCCTGGCTGGCTACCTGCTTTCGACGGGGACGACCGGTGTTAGGATGGGGCGTTGTTTACGTCACCCAGGAAGCCGCCTTCAACATCGTCGTTACCGCATCGAAGGCAAGAGATTGTTTTTTAATCGGGGCAAGCAATCTGACCGGTGAACGAGCGATTCTTACCCTCGATCTGGGGTAAAGAATCGCAGATATCATCGGTATGGTCCATTTAAACGCGGTTTTTGGGTGTCCCGGTCGAAAAGAGGGTTTCCTCTTTTCTCTTTTGGGGAACCCTCGTCAGTTCCTTCTTCATCTTCCTCGGAATGGCGCTTGCCCGGGGGGGGGAGATACGGGCTATCCCTCCGGGACATATCCCTCGACTCCGGGGATGATCTGGCTGGGAATTCACTCTTTTAGGCCCGGTGCCATCGAGGCTTTGGGGTTTTCCTTTCTTCTCGCTACTCCCGTCGGCCTGGTTCTTCTGGTCGGTTGGAACTACTGGAGAGGGAAAGAATACCCGCTCTTCGGCTTCAGTTGCCTGGCCCTCGGAATCCTCGCCTGGGGTTTCCTGCTGGGAGTCCGGCCTTAGTTTCTTATCCTGGCGAAAACTCCCGATCGACCGCTCCCCCGATCTGCTACAATCTCCTTCGCTCGCAAAGGAGGAGAAAGATGGATTACTCCCAGAGCACCTATTGGATCGGTGGCAAAACCGGTCTCGGTTTCCTTGAGGCGATCGAGAAACTGAAGGAGGCCTTGAAGACGGAAGGCTTCGGGGTCCTCTGCGACGTGGACGTCCAAACCTTGCTCAAGAGCAAACTGGGCCTCGATACGTCACCTTACCAGATCCTCGGCACCTGTAACCCACAGCTCTCCCATCAAGCCCTGGATTTTGAACACGATCTCGGGGTCTTGCTCCCCTGCAACTTCATCGTTTACCAGAAAGACGAAGAGATCTGGATCAAGGCGATCGATCCCGTGAAGATGCTCTCCGTAGTCGAAAACCCCGCTCTGGACCCGATCTCCGCCCAGGTCAAAAAGAAAATAGAAGGAGTTTTCTCAAGGATCCCTTAATCGGAGGGAAAGGCCTTTCTTTCGTCGGGGGGATCGGTGGGCTCATCGCGGTCTACTTCTTCGGGCTCGATTGGCTGAAGGTCGGAATCTTCCGCCGCTTCACTCGGATGTAAGAGGACGTATCCTTGCCTCACCTCTTCCAAAGCATGGCGACAGGCCCCCTTTTCCTTAAAGGGGGCCTGTCGCCATGTTCGAAAACAATTAGTTGGCGAGTAACCGCTTTGCCGCATCGGTTTGGTTGGGATACAAGCCGGGCGGAACGTTGTCCTTGCCGAGCGCCTGGCGAACGGTGAAACGGGCGCACCCCGAGTTGTCGTCCTTGCAGTATTAGGTCTTAAATTCCTCGGCCATCACGGGCATATTGGCCATCTCGCCGTTGAAGAAGGGACAGGTCGAGATGCATTCACAGGCCGCCATCGTTTCCTCCGCTATCCGTGGTTACAGTCGCAGGAATGGCCGTTTTGTTTCGAGAGCGTTCCGCTCAAGAATTTTTCGACGGCCGTTTCCGCCACGGTCTCATCGGTCATGAGCGGCTCGATGCCGTGGGATTGAAGCATCCGAACGAGCCCCTGTCCCATTCCGCCGCTGACGATGGCCTGACAATCCCCGAGCAGAGAAAAGAGGCCGCCGTGCTGACACTGGCAACCGCCATCTCCGCCGAGTGTCCGCTTCTCAACCTGTTTTACGGCGTTTCCCTCGATCTCGAAAACGAGGAAATTCGGGCAATGGCCCAAGTGTCCCGAAACTTCTCGTCCATCCATGCTGGCGACGGCGATCTTCATCATTAGCTCCTTCAAAAATGCAGGCTCCCTTCCCCTCTTGTGTGCGTCTTGCATATAGGGGAAATTAGATTATAGCCCGTCGAAAAGAAAAGCGGGAGATCTCGATGGAAATTGCCTTAGTATTACAGTTGGCTACCCGACTGCAATACTAAGGAGCGGATAGCTTCTCCCCGGAAAAGGTCAATTCCCAATGCGAGGCAGTCTTTCTCTGGTTCTTGAAAGAAAGGACCTTGAGAAGATAAAGACTTTTTCCATCCGCCCCTTGAACAACGTTGTAACCGGGTGAAGGGGCATTGGCGTAATGCCTCCAGGATTCCACCGACTGAAGGGAAAGGGACTTGGGGTTCGGTTTTTCTTTGCCGAATTCCTTGATTTTCTTGGCCCCCAGGGTGGCAATGGCAAAAGAGTAGGCCTTCCGGCGTCCCAGGTTTACATAGAAAGAGACATCGGCGCTCTGGTCGCCGCTCTTGGTGACGGCGCCGTCTGAAAACCGGTATCCCTGATAGACCTTCAGAGTGACGAGATTTGCGGCCAGGGCCTCCCCTTCCAAGGAGATACTTGCGAGCATCGAAACAAAAAAACAGCACTCTTCTTTCCGAAATTCATGCTGCTCCTCCCGACCGATGCGATTTCGGTAACGAACCCCAGGCAAATTCCTGCAATTTTCGATCATGATAAGACAAATTAAGGATGAAGTGCTAGAAGTTTCTTCTTCGGTAAATAAAACCCACTCTTCATTTTTCACCGTACCACCCGGCGTTTACCGTCCGGGAAGAAAAGCCTGTATTGTCGACGGGAATACGGTAACCAGCGGAGGATTGTTTTATGAACTCTTGATCGCGACGATCATTTTCCTGCCGCTTTTTCTCCTACTCTTTGCGATCCTGCACCTCGTCCTGAGGGTGATCGTGAGCGTGGCGCTGACGGCGTTTATTCTCTACCCGATCGTCCAGGCGACGTGCCAATCGAACCATCCGAAAGATTTCGCCTATTATTACAGTCGGGTAGTCAAGGAGAAAATGAAGCTCTCATCTTGTAGTGGCAATGCTTTGCAACCGTGAGAGCGTTCGATTCCTCCAGAGAGCCGAAGCGTTACCGGCAGATCCTGCTTTCGCAGTGGCGGGAAATTCCTCGAAGTCTCGGGCGCGCATCTGCTATCCTCAAGGAAGAAAGAGAACGATTTCTAAGGAGAAGAGATGCCACGCGGATACTGCCATCGTCATGGTGAAGAGCGACCATGTACCTGCGCCATGGGGAACCTCTATCGCTTCGTGGAGCCCCTCCTGCTTTACCTTCTGAAAAAAAGGGGGCGTTCCTATGGCTATGAGCTGACGGGCGCCCTGCAGGAACATTCCCTGACGGACACGAAGATCGAGCACGGCGCGCTCTACCGAACTTTGCGCCAGCTCGAAGCCAACGGCCACGTGATTTCGGAATGGGACAACACGGGGAGCGGCCCGCCGCGACGGGTTTACGAACTGACTCCCAGTGGAAAAAACCATCTCTGGGAATGGGAAGAGGTCTTGGGGCATCTGGCAAAATCAATGGCCGAATTCGTCCATGAGGTCAAGGATTTAAGAGAGAAGAAAGAGGAAGATTCCGATTAACGAGGACGTCAGGGGATGTCGTCCGGCACTCTCGATTTCATCGGCTGTCAGTCAGCCCCCTCTTCGATGAGGTCTCCGACTCGCACGGTTCCTTCTTTCAGGACCTTGGCGAAGATTCCCTCCTTCGGCATGACGCAATCCCCCGCCTGATAGTAGATGGCGCAACGGGAATGGCACTCCTTGCCGATCTGGGTGACTTCGACGAGCGTTTCGCCGATCTTCAATAAACTTCCGATGGGCAGGGATATGAGCTCGAGCCCCTCGGTGGTGAAGTTCTCGCCGAAGTCTCCCGGCCCCACATCGAGCCCCTTGGCGCGCATCTTATCGATGCTCTCCTGGGCGAGTAGGCTGAGCTGGCGGTGCCAGTGCCCGGCATGGGCGTCGCCCACCAGACCGTGATCGATCTTCAGAAACCCTTCGGAAACGTTTTTCTTGCGGGTTCCCTTGCTCTCGCTGGTGCAGACCGCGGTGATAATAGCCATCGTTTCTTTCCCTTTCTAATCGAAGCGGCGATCGGCGAGAACCTTCCCTTCGGGGATTTTTGATCGATACCAACCGATTGCGTCGACCGGGGCGTGATCGAAGGCGGGGACGCAGGGCTTGATGTCCAATAGCGGGGTCCCGTCGAGCATGTCCGCCCCGGCGACGGTCAATACGTTTCCTTCCGCCTTTAGCAATCGGACGCAGGTCATCCCGATCGGGTTGGGACGCCTGGGCGAGCGGGTAGCGAAGATGCCGTGCTCCACCGTGTCCAGGTAAGGCTTCACCTTGGGGGACCAACCCCTGGCCTGGTTGAACAAATAGAGCAGCCAGATATGACTGAATCCCCCCAAATCGGCGAGCCCCTCCATGAACTCCTCATGGACTTCGATCGTGGCGATCTCCTCCCGGGCCATGCAGCCCTGGATGGGGGTGCCCGCCTGCTCGATGAAACGGGTCCGGATCACCCCTATCGACCGCATTTTCAGATAGGTGTAGCGATGCATCGACTTGACTCCTTTGAAGAACGGCGCCTCTTAGGTGCTTCTTGCACCTATTCGCGTTTGCATTGTACACTGTCGGGTTGAAAAAATCGCCCTCGAGGTGCGGAAACCTTCGACGGGAGCCATCGCTTTTTGCCCGCGCGGCCGGGGTTATTCGGAGGAAAAAATGATCGACCAGTATATCGAAAGGGTCATGAAGCGTTTCATCACAGCCATCGACGGTTACCGTGGGCAAGGCAAATGCTAGTGATGATCGTCGCCTTCAGTCTGATCGGGAGCCTGGGGGCACTGATCGGAGCCGGCGCCCTCTTTGCCTTTCCCTCTTTGCACGTGAGGCTGAAAATGCCGCTTTTGGCCTATGCGGTCGGAACCCTCCTGGGGGGAGCCTTCATCGGTCTCCTCCCGAACGCAATCGAGCATGGGGACGCCAAGACCGTCCTCCTCACCACGCTCGCGGGGATCATCGCCTTCTTCCTGCTCGAAAAGATCCTGCATCTGCCCCATGTCCACAGCCAGGCGGAGGATCATCCGGTCATCCATCCGGCCGGGAGCATGATTCTCGTCGGGGATGCCTTCCATAATTTCGTGGACGGGGTGGTGATCGCCACCGCTTTCCTGATTTCCACCCCCCTCGGGGCCATCACCGCCCTGGCCGTGGTGGCCCATGAGATCCCGCAGGAGCTGGGCGACTTCACCATTCTCATCCACAGCGGATGGGAGCGTAGGAGGGCCTACTGGATGAACTTCCTGAGCGCCACCACCGCCATTCCGGGGGCCTTGATCGCCTATGGCGCCCGAGGGTTCATTCAGCCCTACCTGCCTTTTTTGCTGGCGATATCGGCCTCAAGCTTCCTGTACATCGCCATGACCGACATCGCGCCCATCCTGCACCACGAAGTGGAACCCCGGAAGAGCGCCTTGCAGGTTATTTGTCTTCTGTTCGGCATCGCCACGATGATGCTGTTGCACCAGCTTTTCGCTCGAATCGGATAAGCAGTTTCCACTCACCCAAGCTTGCGTAACCTCTGAGATTCGCCCGGGCAAGGACCAAAAATAATCCGCAAACCGGTTCACTCATCTCCACGGGGGTTCGAGGCGGACTCTTTTGCTGTTTTTTCTTGACAAAACCAAAAATAGGTATATAGACTGTATGTGTTATTTACACCTATTAAAGGAGGTCGTCATGCCGGGAAGAGATGGAACGGGTCCCAGGATGGGAAGGGGGGCTTGGGCGAAAGAAAGCTCGGGTCCTTGCCGAACGCGGGGGTGGTTTTCGCTTTGTATGAGGAGCGGCGATGCGGTATCGAGGCTGAAAGAAGAGGAGAAGTGCTTGGAGGAAAGACTCGAAAGCATTCGTCGACGCCTTCGCGGGCAGGAAAAATAATGGGGAGAGCGTTGCGCTCACTTGACTCCGCGCGGAAAGCGTGTTTTCCTATGTGTATAGTGCACCTAATGGGGATTAGACGACCTATTCAGGTGAAGAAAAATGAGGGATCTCGATGAAAATAGCATTTCCAGCCCAGGAAGCCCGCCCGGAAGCCTTGCTCGACCCGCGCTTCGGTCGAGCCGCTTGTTTTCTCCTCTACGATGACGAGCAGAAATCCTGGCAAACCATCGATAATCAGCAGAACCTCCAGGCGGCTCAAGGAGCGGGCATCCAGGCGGCGGAGACCATCGCCCGCCATGGCGCCAACGTACTGATCGCCGGGCACTGCGGGCCCAAGGCCTTTCGTACCCTCTTGGCCGCCTCTATCAAGGTCTACAACTTCGAGGGAACCGTGCAGGATGGATTGAAAGCCTTTCAGGCGAATGAACTGAAGCCCTCCGAGGGCGCTGACGTCGAGGGGCACTGGTAATGAGAATCGCCATCGCCTCCGGCAAGGGCGGAACGGGTAAAACTACCCTTGCCGTGGCCTTGGCCCTGGCTGCAGCTCAGCCTGTCCGGNNTGGACTGCGACGTGGAAGAACCTAACGGCCATCTTTTCTTGAAGCCCTTTATCGAAGAAAAAATCAGCGTCGGGGTTCTCGTGCCCCGGGTCGATCCCGAACTTTGCACCCATTGCGGCGCCTGCAGCCGCATCTGCCAGTATCACGCCATCGCTTCCCTCAAGGAAAAGACCCTGGTCTTTCCCGAAATGTGCCACGCCTGCGGCGGTTGTAAGCTGGTTTGCCCCTCGGGCGCCATCAGCGAGATCGAGCGCCCGATCGGCGTGATCGAGCGTGGCAAGGCGGGAGAAATCGCTTTCCTCCAGGGGCGCCTGAACGTGGGGGAAGCCATGAGCCCGCCACTCATCCGGGCTCTCGACAAATACATCGATCCGAATTACATCCAAATCCTGGATGCCCCACCCGGAACCTCTTGTCCCGTCATCACCTCGATCCGCGAGGCCGATCTGGTTTTGCTCGTTTCCGAGCCCACCCCTTTCGGCTTGAACGACCTGAGCCTGGCGGTCGAAATGGCGCACGAGCTTTCCTTGCCGATGGGCGTGATCATCAACCGCTCGGACATCGGGGACGACCGGGTGGAGCGATACTGCAGAAACCAGGGGATCGAGGTCTGGGCGAGCATCCCCCATCGGCGGGATGTCGCGGAAGCCTACTCNNCCCTTGCCCGAGATGGCCGCCTATTTCGAAGCCATCGAGAAAAAGCTGGGGGCCCTATGAAAGTCGAAATAAAAGAGATCGTCGTCGTCAGCGGGAAGGGTGGAACCGGCAAGACCAGCATCACCGCTTCCTTCGCGGCCCTGGCAGATAGCCCGGTCATGGTGGATTGCGACGTCGACGCCGCCGATCTCCACCTCGTCCTGAAACCGGAAATCCTCGAAAGCCATGAATTTCACGGCGGAAAGCTCGCGCGCGTCCTCGAGGAAAACTGCCGACATTGCGGGACCTGTACCCCTCTTTGCCGCTTCGAGGCCATTTCCCCCGATCCGTATATCGATAAAGCTGCTTGCGAGGGCTGCGGGGTCTGCGCCCACTTTTGCCCTCACGATGCGATCCTTTTCGAAGAAGCGCTCAACGGTCACTGGTTCCGTTCAAGGACGCGTTTCGGCCCCCTCTTCCATGCTCGTCTCGGCGTCGCCGAGGAGAACTCGGGCAAGCTCGTCGCCTTGATTCGCAAGGAAGCTCGCGCCCAGGCGAACGAAGAGGGAAGAGGCATCATCCTCGTCGACGGCCCCCCGGGCATCGGCTGTCCGGTCATCG
>DOBT01000189.1 GCA_003503675.1 Cyanobacteria bacterium UBA8530
TGCTCGACGACGGCGGCGACCTGACCGTCATGGTGCATGAGAAGTACCCGCAATTCCTGCCCGCCATCAAGGGCCTTTCCGAGGAAACCACCACCGGAGTCCACCGCCTCTATCAGATGGCGGAAATGGGCAAGCTGAAGGTGCCGGCCATCAACGTCAACGACTCCGTGACNNGGCGACGTCGGCAAGGGCTGCGCCCAGTCCATGAGAAACTTCGGAGCCCGGGTCCTGATCACCGAGATCGACCCCATCTGCGCCCTGCAAGCCGCCATGGAAGGCTACCAGGTCGTGACCATGGAAGAAGCCGCCCCGCAAGGCGACATCTTCGTCACCACCACCGGCTGCAAGGACGTCGTCACCGGGATCCACATGGAAGCGATGAAGGACAACACCATCCTCTGCAACATCGGCCACTTCGACTGCGAGATCGACGTAGCCTGGCTGATGAACCGCAAGGACGTCAAGGAAGAGAACATCAAGCCCCAAGTCGACAAGTTCATCTTCCCCGACGGCAAGACCATCGTCCTCCTCGCGCGCGGAAGGCTGGTCAACCTGGGCTGCGCCACCGGGCATCCCTCCTTCGTGATGAGCAACTCCTTCACCAACCAGGTGATGGCCCAGATGACGCTCTGGAAGGATTCCTATCCCGTCGCCGTTCACGTCCTGCCCAAGAAGCTGGACGAGGAAGTGGCGAGGCTTCACCTGAATAAGTTGGGGGTCCACCTCACCAAGTTGACGAGCAACCAGGCGGCTTACCTGGGGATTCCGATGGAAGGGCCCTTCAAGCCCGAATACTACCGCTATTGAGAAGGATTCGAGACCACCGCTCGTGTGGTATAATAAAGGACAATGGGATAGTACGCTTGGCAAGGATGCCGGGGGGGACGAGGAAATGTTCAACAAAAAGAAGGCCATGAAAACACAAGTCGTAGAAGTGACCTGCTCGCGCTGCGGATTGATCCTCGAGATAGCAGTCGAACCGGGCGCCGGCGCCGTCGTTTGCGTCTGCGACGCCGAAATCGCCCTGAGTCCCGAAAGCCAGCAAGCCGCTTAGTCAAAGAAACAAAAAAAACGATCGGCCTCCTCACGGAGGCCGATCGTTTTGCGTTTACATGAGACGCCGTGTTTAGCCCATCGCATCATTGCTCGAATGGACGTGGCGGTGGTGGGTGTCCGGCCAGTGGGTGTGCTCGTGCTCCAGGGGATCATGGAGGTGGGGATGGGAATGGGCGGACGCTTCCCCCTCGTGGTGGTGGTGGTGCTCGTCGTGCTCATGGAAGTGCTCGTGTTCGATCTCGGAATGAAGATGGGCATGGGAATGCTTCTCACCCAAGAGCAGGAAGGCGGCCAGGGCCATGCCCAGACCGGCGAGCAGCAGGTTGGGGGTCAAGGGTTCGCGGAGGAAGAGGATGGAGAATATCGCCCCTATGAAGGGCGAAACCGCGAAAAAGGCTCCCGTGCGAGCCGTCCCCAATATCCTCAGCGCCTTGACGAAAAGGACGAGAGAGCCGCCGTAGGTGACGGCGCCCAGGATCAGGGCGAAGATCACCGCGGGATCGGGGGGAATCCTTCTCCCCAGGAAAAGGGCGAGCCCCAAATTGACCGCTCCCGACAACCCGCCCTTGACCCGGGTCAACTGGACCGAATCGATCTCCGAGATGCGGCCGGTGAGGTTGTTGTCGATGCCCCAGCAAAGGCAGGCCCCCACCACGGCCAGTACCCCCAGAAAGCCGAAGTTCGTGCCCAGGCTTCCCCCGAAGGAAAGGATGGCCCCCGAAAGGAACATGAGCCCCATGGAGAGCAGGACCCTGATTCCCAGGTGCTCCCCGAAGAAAAGGCCTGCCACCAGCACGGTCCAAATGATTTCGAAGTTGATGAGCAAAGAAGCGAAAGAGGCGGGGGTATGCGAAATGCCCCACATGAGCAGCAACTGCCCGAGAATCCCCCCGATCCCCACCGAAGCGAGAAACCAGGGGAGATGCTTTCTTCCGATGCTCGCGCCCTTCGGAACCCTCTGAAAAAAGGAAAAAATCGAAAGGGCGCCCCAGGAACCGAGGTAGAGGAGGCCCGCCAAGACCAGGGAGTCGATTCGGTTCATGAGGAACTTGGAGGCGGGGGCGCTCAGGCCGAAAAAGAGGGCCGCTCCGAAGACCTGGAGGAGGGCGAGCTGTTTTTCCGATTTCATGGCGAGACCGAATGACGGTAGGCCTCGAGGGTGTTCGACAGAAGCATGGCGATGGTCATGGGACCGACGCCCCCCGGCACCGGGGTGATCAGGGAGGCGACGTTTTTCGCTTCCTCGAAACAAACGTCACCCACCAGGCGGCCATCTTCCAGACGGTTGGTTCCCACGTCGATCACCACGGCGCCCGGCTTGANNGGCTTGCCCACGATGTTGGAGCGTCCGATGACCACGGCTCGCTTTCCCTCCAGCACCACGTTCGAGCGCTTCAGCAACTCCATGACGCCGGCGGGGGTGGCCGAATGGAAGGCTTTTTCGCCGATCAAGAGTTTGCCGAGATTGATGGGATGGAAGCCGTCCACGTCCTTGTGCGGCGGGATGGCGAAGATGGCCTTTTTCTCGGAAAGGTGGACCGGCAGGGGCACTTGAAGTAATATGCCGTCGATGCGGGGATCGTCCCTCAAATCTTCGATCCGTTTCAGCAGCTCCCATTCGGGAACGTTTTCCGGAAGGCGGATGGTGGTCGACTCGATCCCGGCCTTCTGGCAGGCGTTTTCCTTTGAACGGACGTAGACCTCGGAGGCGGGATCTTCCCCCACCAGGATCACGGCCAGTCCCGGAGCACGGCCATGAATCGAGGTCAGGTTTTTGACCTCTTCTTTTATCTCCTCTCGGAGGGTCAGGGCAATGGATTTTCCGTCGATGATGGTCGCCATAAGCCTTCTCTCTGCGCGAACGGGGCGCTCCATGATAGCATTCGAGCCGGAGTTGTGGGGGATCCCCAAAAAAACCTTTTCTCGCCGCAAGGGCGGGGGCTTTTCGAGATCCCCTTCATGGAAGAGTGGGAAAAGGCTCCGATCGATTCGGAGCCTTTTCCCTCTTTTATAGCGAAGGCGGTCATTCCCGTTTCTTTTGTTCCTTCTTCTCCTCGATGTTTTCCTTCATTTCGCCCCAGGCTTGCTGTGCCTTGCCCTTCATCTGATCCAGCTTGCCTTTCAATTTATCCGAAGGCTTGCCCGTCATCTCGCCCTTGAATTCTTCCGCTCTGCCCTTGAGCTCTTCTCCCTTGCCTTTCAGACGATCTTCGTTTCCCGACATCACGTCCCCCTTCCAAGCGAACCGGTGTTGTCGCTCTCCGGGCAGATGATCGCACTTTTGCTTTCCACAAGCAACAAGAAAGGAAGAGAAGAAGCGAAAATTATTTCTTCCTTTCGAACGCTCCCCGGGGAAGCCGGATCCCCTAGCATGCTCCTTCTCAGGGAGGTGAAGGAATGCGTAAGATCGGGCTCGTCCTGGCGATCGGGGTCATGCTGGGGACATCCATCGGCTGCTATCGCTTGTTGTTAGGGGGGCTGTTCGCGGCCCAGGCGGCCGCGCCTATCAGCGATCAACAGGAAATTGCCATCGGACAGGCGGGCGTGGAGCAGATCCTCGCCAAACCCGAGAACCGGCTTTACCGGGAGCCGCGGGTCAACGCCTATGTCAGCGAGGTCGGGGGGGAGATGGCGAGACAGACCGGGCGCGCCAACCTTCCCTGGCAGTTCTTCATCCTCGAGTCGCCGCAAAAAAACGCCTTCTCCCTACCAGGGGGCAAGATCTTCGTCACCACGGGCATCCTGCGCTCCATGGACAACCGGGCCCAACTCGCCGGGGTCCTCGGACACGAGGCCGGGCACATCGGCGCCCGCCACGGGATCGCCGAGCTGAAGCGGGCACTCCTGGCAAGGGGCGTCCTGATTTCCGCCCTGGGAGACACCCCCATGGCCGGTCAAATCGCGGGACGGCTCGCGGCAGAACTGGTTCTGCGGGGCTACGGGCGCCAGGCCGAGTTCGAAGCGGATGAACTCGGGGCTACCTACTCCTCGAAGGCAAACTATGATCCCCGTCAGCTGGAAATCTTCCTGAGCGACCTGGGCAAGAGCGGAGAGTCCCCAGCCTGGCTTTCCCCCCTGGAAACCCATCCCCCCATCAAGGAGCGAATCGAGCGGCTGGAAAATTTCATCCAAAAGAAAAACCTGGGCGGCAGCCGTATCGAGGCCATTCCCTTCAAGGCCGACATGGCCCCCCTCGGCAAGAACGACTGAAAAAAGGCCGTCTCGTTTATCTTAGACGGCTCTTTTTTCGATTTTTGAGGCGCGCTCCCTATTCCCGGTGGAAGATGCGGTAGATCCGGCCTCCCTTGTCATCGGATACGAAAAGGGAGCCGTCGGGAGAAACCAGGACGTCGACGGGACGGCCCCAGGCCGCTCCGTTCCTCCACCATCCGGTGGCGAAGTCCTCGTAACGGACCGGCTTCCCGTTCTCGAAGCGCACCCGCACCACCTTGTACCCCGTGGGCACCGTGCGGTTCCAGGAGCCATGAAAGGCCACGAAGGCATCGTTCTTGTATTCCGAGGGGAATTGCTTGCCGGTGTAGAAGGCGATCCCCAGAGCGGCCGAATGGGCCTGGAAATCCAGGGCGGAGGGAATGGTCCTGGCGCAGTGAGCGGGAGCCTTCAAGGAAGGATCGGGAATTTTTTTCCCGTAGCAAGAGGGCCAGCCGTAATCGCCGCCTTCTCGGACGAGATTCAACTCATCGGGGGGGAGGTCGTCCCCCAATTCGTCCCTTCCGTTTTCCGTCGCCCACAGCTCTTTGGTCTCGGGATGCCAGGCGAAGCCCACGGCGTTGCGCAGTCCCTTGCCGTAAATCTGTCGATCCTGACCGTCGGGCCGAAAGCGCAGGATGGCCGCTCTTCGGGGATCCGACTCGACACAGGCGTTGCAGTCCGATCCCACCGAAACGAACATCCCCCCGTCCGGGCCGAAGCCGATGGTCCTCGTCCAATGCATCCCCCCCGCGGGAATATCGCCGGTGACCGTGCTCTTGGAAAGCACTTTCGAGCCGTCCTTGTTGGGCGTCAACTTGACCACCGAGCCGGTGTTGGCGACATAGAGCGACCCTTGATGCCAGGCCAAACCATGGGGGCGATTGAGGCCCTCGGCGAAGACGAGAGGCTTCCGACCGCGAAAAAGGAGGATCTCTCCGGCTGACGGTCGACTCACCATCAGTTCTCCCCCGGGTGAAAGGGTCATGAAACGCACCCCGGGGAGTCGATCCGCGAAGACCTCGATCTGGAAGCCCTTCGGAAGCTTGATGGGGTATGGCGTGGTCGCCCCCAGGGCGGGGAAGGATGCCAGAAAAAGCATCCCGAAGAGCCTTTTGAACATGGAATTCCTCCTCACATCACTCGATGAAGAAAGATTATAGATCGATTCCCTGTTCAATCGGCCATGAATTTTTTCGAAAAAAACCGATCTAGCGAGCCTCTTCGAGAGTCTCGAAGCGCCGATAATCCTCGTTGCGCTGGGTCATGCTGAAGGTCCCCTTGATGGGTCCCTGCGAGCCCTCGTAGTCTCCCCGCAGGGTTTTTATCCCGACGATTCCGGGCGCCACCTCTCCCCGCTCGAAAACCAGCTCGCCTCGGCTGACTCGCGGCGGCAGGACGTTGGTGGTGATGCGGAGCTCGATCAAGCGTTGGTTCGCATCGAAGAGCATGGTGCCGTGACCGTGCTGATCGTCACGGCGCTCCGAGGTGAAGCGGACCAGGCGGGTATTCTTGCCTTCATCGGCGGAAAAGCGGTAGTCGCTCATGAAGCGAAGGTCACAGGGCAGTTTCAGGAAACCGTGGCCGAGCCGAAAAGCCTCGTTGGTTTCCTTTTCCTTGCTTTTGCGGCGCCCTTCGTCTTCCTTGCCGTTGATGAGGAAGCGTTCGATCGAGATGTGGACCGGAATCCCGTCCCGACTGACGATCCGGGCCTCGCTTCGGCTGTCTTGATTGAAGAGGAGGGACCGGATACGGCTCTCGGTGACCGTGCGATAAGCAATGATCCCCTGCGTCTCGCGGGAATAAATCTCCGCCGCCCGTTGTACGGGCTCGCCGGCGAGTGCGGGGGCGCAGAGTAGGCAAAGGGCAAAAGCCGTCTTCATCCAAACCATGGGGCCTCCTGTTTGACAAATTCCCTTCTCGCTCGAAAAAAGAGTATAGATCGATTTCCCGTGCGTTCGACCAAGTTTATTCAAGGCAGGGTGAACCAGAAGGTGCTGCCCTTCCCCCACTCGCTCTCGACCCCGATCTCGCCTTTGTGGGCCTCGATGATGGCCTTGGAAATACTCAGGCCGAGTCCCGATCCGCCCAATTGGCGGGCTTGGGTCTCGTCCAATTGGGAAAAGCGTCGGAAGAGCTTGGGGATGTCCTCCTGCACGATGCCGATCCCGTCGTCATCCACCTGGCATAAGAGGTGGTTCCCCTCGATGAAGGCCCTGACGGTAATTGTTCCGCCATCGGCGGTGAACTTCACGGCGTTGTTGATCAGGTTGGTCAACACCTGAGCGATGCGCAGATCGTCGGCCATCACCGGGGGCAAGTCGTCGGGAACCGCGTTGAGCAGGCACTGGTGTTTCTGATCCGCCAGGGGTTTCAGGATTTCGAGGACCTTTCCCACGACCTCGGGAAAATCGATCGCGTGAGGGATGATCGAGAATTGCCCGGCCTGAATCCGGGTCATGTCGAGGAGGTCGTTGACGAGCGCCAAGAGCTTGTCCGCACCCGACAGCATCTTGCTCAGGTATTCATGCTGAATCTCGTTCAGCGAGCCGGCCACTTCGTCCAGGAGGATGCTCCCGAAGCCGTTGATGCTGTTGAGGGGGGTACGCAGTTCATGCGACAGGATGCTCAAAAACTGGTCCTTGAAGATACCTGCTTGTTCGAGGGCGGCGATCTGAGCTTGTTGAATGCTGCTTTTTTCGGCATCCGCCGCCGCCAACTGCTTTGTACTCTCGAAGATCCGCTGCTCCAGGGTCTCGTTCAACTTCATGAGGTGGTTTTCGGCCTGCTTGCGTTCGGTGATGTCCTGAATAACCGCCTGAATGGCCTCGCCACAGGTTTTGGGATCGCGAACCGGATCGGAATCGAGAAGAATCCACTTCTTCTTGCCGCTCGCGGCAATGAAGGGATACTCGAGGGAATGGTTTCGGAGCTTCGCCTGGAGTTGCTCCTTCAACCCGGGATAGGAGAACAATTCATCGATCGGCTTCCCGAACACCATGGCCGGCTCAGGGTAGCGGTCCTCGATCTCGAAGATACGCAGGGCGTTTTGGTCCATGAAGAGGATTGTTCCGTCCGGCAGAAAGTGAGACAAACCGATGCCGGTATTATTGAAAGCTTCCCGGTAGAAAGCATCCCTTTCGTTTCCGCTTGGCAGCATTTTCGTCCTTTTTCTCGATGCGAGCGACCTTAAACATGTTAACGGCGCTCGGAAGAAGCGGCAAGAGAAGAAAGGAAAAGTTCGATGAGGGGGAAGTGAAGCTGCTCACGGCCTTCAAACCCGAAGCGAGGCCGAGGATCTCACTGCCGCCTGGGTTTCGGAAGTTTTCCCTCCAAAAAAGGATGCCTTTCCCGAAGATGCCGACAAATACTGACTCGGGGAAACCTCGAAGAAGGAATCCGCGATCGCCCGATTCCTTCAGGCGTTTGTCGCCGCTCGCTCACTCGTGATCGGTTCGATTCAATCCGCTTTCGCGGAGTAATCGGAAGTCTCCCGCTCGACCTTTTTCTCGCTCCACTCGCCGACGTTTGCGGCCAGGACCTTCAAGGCCCCGGGAACGACTTTGATTTCGAAGGTCTTCTCTTTCGAAAGCGATTCCCCGTCGGCCATGAAGGTCCTGGTTTCCCGGCAACGGATCTCGACCTTTTGGCCCCGCTCAATCCGGATCTCCTTGCGCTTCTGGTGAGAGCCCCCGGCGCTCATCAAAATCACGGTGAAGACGGCGCCGAGCCTCCTCAAGCCCTTCCTTTCCGTCATCAGGCAGACATCGAGGAGGTGGTCGTCGGAGCGGGCCGCAGGACAGGGCACGACGACTTTTCCCAAAGAGGGCTGGTTGTGCACGAAGAGGGCGATGTAGTTTTTTTTCTTTTTTTCCGATTTCCCGTCGAGGAGGACTTCCGCCTCGGTGACGATCGAGCGGGCGAAAAGGAGGAGGTAAAAGGAATAGGTGACATAAACCAGGCTGCCGAAGAAATGGATGGCTTTCAGGAGGAGGCCGCCCTTCGATTTCCAGCGGTTGACCCCTATCCCGGTCTCGGCCACCACCCCGATGCCTCCGGCCGTCACGAAAAGCCTTCCGTTGACCTCCAGGAGGTCGATGTCTTTCGTTCGCCCGTTCTTGATCACCATGCAGGCTTCCTTGACTCCGCGGGGAATCCCCAGGTTGGTCGCGAGGTCGTTGGCCGTTCCGGTCGGGATGATCCCCAGGGCGATCCCGCTGAAAGCCAGGTATTCCAGGACATGGCTGACGGTTCCGTCGCCCCCGACGACCACCAGGGCATCGACCTTGGCCGCTTTCGCCTGCTCGACGACCTCGGACAACTCGCTCACCGTCCCGGTCAAGGCGACCGAGAGATCGCAGCCGGAAAGTTCCCGATGAATCCGATCGAGCAAGCGCTTCTGGCAACCGCGGCGCGAGGCGCGGTTGACGATCAGGCAGATCCTCACGGCAGAACCATCCCGGGCGGAAGAGTCAGGGCTCCGGTCCTGGGTCGGTTTCGGCCCAATCTTTCGTGGGCCTGTACGAAGTGGTCGGAGGCGATCGCCGAATAGGTCGACAGATCCAGGCACATGGCGGCCACCGCCACGATTTCGGCCAGCTTCTTGGCTTTTCCGGTGCCGTAGCAATCCATCATCTCCAGGCAATTCCGCTGGCTCGGCAAACCGGTCCCCCCCCCCACCGTGGCCACCACCAAGGCCGGAAGCATCACCCCGAAGTACATCCCCTCTTCGGTGAGCCGGAAATTGATCTGGCCCTGGGAGGATTCCGGGACGGTCGCGATGTCCTGACCGGTCGCCAGGAAGAGGGCGGCGNNAGCAGCCGAGCATGGTGACCGCCCAGTTGGGCCCCAGGCCCGCCACGAAGGACTCGAAGAGGTCCTCGGGGGAGACGTGCAGGATCCTCTGCATGGCCTCGCGCTTGAGGTGGACCTCGGCGACGACGTGTTTGCCGCGCAACCCGGAAGCGTAGGTCTTGGCGGTGACCTTCTTCTCTGCCCCCATCTGCGAATCGACGTACCAGTCTAGGAAGCGGATGCCGGAAGATTCGCGGAATTCGTTCAGGATCCACTGGCAGATGGCCCAGTTGCACTTCATGATCATGTTGGCGCCGTAGGCGTCGCCGGTGAAGAAGGAAAGCTGGACGCAGACCGTGTCGCCCAGGACGACGGGCTTGGCGGACAACAATTTGCCCACCTTCGTCTGCGCCTCGGCGATCGCCCGCATCTCGTCCTCGTTCTCCTTGACCCAGGTCGCGAAAACCATGGCCTCGGTCAAGGTCTCGAAGGAGAACATGGGGGCCCGCATCATCTGATCGCTCACCACCCGGACGGTGGCCCCGCCGGATTCCGTGACGGCCCTCATCCCGCGCGTGCAGGAAGCCACCAAGGCACCCTCGGTCGTGGCCATCGGAAGGTAGAATAGTCCCTTGGCATGCTCACCGGCGATCAGCACCGGTCCGGCCAGCCCGATGGGGACCATGGCGAAACCGATGTGGCTCTCGATGTTGCCCTCGAAGAGGGGAGCGTCGGGAATCTTTTCGCCCGAAAGGGGAGCGAGGTCCATTTTGGTCGCCTCGGAAGCCCATTTTCGGCGGGAGCGCAGGGCCTCTTCGGTATAAACCTTCCTGAGAGGCACGGGTGGGTTTTCCATGACGCTCCTTCCTAAACGAGTTCTTCAATCATCCGGTAAAGGGCGGGGTAATCGATCTTGGCGTTGTGGCGCTTGTCGACGGGAATTTTCTTGAACAGAATCACCTGGTCGATAAAAGCCCAATCGAGGGAATCGAAAGATATTTCCGGGCAGTTATCCTTCTTTTCGACGGCGAGGATTCTTTTCTTGCCTACCGACAAGAAGGCGGCGCGCTGGATTCCCGGCTCCCTGTCGAGAGCGCATTCCACCGCGAAGGGATATATTCTTCCTCGCTCGTCTTCGATGCGGGCGCTGCAACGGCCGAACAACCAAACTCTTCCGAGGGTGTCCAGAGCCCCCGCATCCCCCGTCCGATGCCAAACGACGCCATCGACGCCAAATTTCGTTTCCTCGTCGCCCTGGCCGTTCAGATAGCCTTTCATGACGTGGTCGCCCGACACCACGATCTCTCCTATTTCCCCGGGGTCCAGGAAAATTTTCTCGAACTCGGCCTTCTCGAAGGGGCCCACCTTTTCTCCCCAGCGGTCGGGAACGACGGCCAACCGAATCGAGGGAACGGGAGGACCGACCAACAATCCGTTGCCGTCCAGCATGAGGACGAAGTCGTTCGAAGAGATCTCGGAGCGATTGATGTGGGCGATGGGCTCGGCCTCGGTGGAGCCGTATGCCGCGAAGACCTTGGCGTCGGGCGCGATTCCCTGCAGCTTGTCGAGCAGGCTCGGGAAGACCGGCGCCCCCCCGCTGAAGACGAAGCGGAAAGAAGGAAGCGTTTCGCCCTTCTCCAGGCAATGCTCCGCCAGGCGCTCCAGAAGGGCCGGCGAAGCCACCGTGCGCGTGGGCGAAAACTTTCTTATCTGGGCCAGGACCGGGGCGGGGTCGATCTTTCCCGGGTGGCGCAGGTCGGCGTCGGGGAGCAAGCTCGTGACCCCCGAGGCCAAATTGGCCAGCACGAAAACCGGCAGGGTCGCGAGATCGACTTCTCCGGGCTTCAATTCCAGGGACTGCACCACGACACGGTGCTGGGTGAGCAGGAAACCATGGCTTCGCACCGCCGCTTTCGGTTTCCCGGTGCTCCCGCTGGTAAAAGTCAGTAGTGCGGCTTCCTCGGAGGAACTCTCCCTGATCGAGGAAGTCATTGCCTTCATCTTTTCGATTTTTTTCCAGTTCAGGGCGCCGGGAACCGAGGCCCCGATGGTGAACTTGAGGGGAATCTTGCGCAGGGCCGGAGAGATCAGGCGCAACAAATGGGCCCTGTCGAGGGCGATCAAGGCGCGGGGCGGCGAAATCTCGCAGCATTGCTCGATGTGCTTTCGACCGGCCGAGGGGTCGAGGAACATGGCGATCGCCCCCAACCTGAAAATCGCCAGCAAGGCGACATAGAGCTCGATCGACATGGGCTGGAACACGAGGATGGGCTCCCCGACCTTTATCCCTTCGTTCGAAAGCAAAGCCGCGGCCTTCCCGGAAAGTTCGAAAAGCTCCCCGAAGGTGACCGTCCTGTTCTTTTCGATGATGGCGGGGACGGATGGATAACTTTCGGCCTGCCGGCGCAGGACTTCGATCAAATTCACAGCGGCCTCGCAAAGAGTGAATAGCGGCGGAAGGGACGGGTGGCCAAAGAGCTCGAGAGAAGGGAGGAATTGCCTTCGAACATGAGGGCGTGGATCTCCCGGCGATAGCCTAGCTGGCGGGCGGCCTCGCGGGTGCGCGCCCACATGACGTTGCCGAGACCGGCATAGCGCCGCTCCGGAAGCACCACGACGGTCTTGATGATCAAGGTTTCCGGTTGCAAAAGATCCGGAATAGCGAAAAGAAAGCCGATCGTCTTATTATTTTGTTCGGCGATGAAAACCAGTTCGGGCCTCAGGACGGGCCTTATTTTCTCGTACATCTCGATGAAATCGTCCTCGGAGATGGGGGAATAAAGGAAATTGCGGCGGAAGCCCTCGGCGCAAACCCGATAAATCCGCGACAGCTCTTCATGGAAGCGATCCGGATCGACGTTGCGCAGGCTGACCCCGATTTTCTCCAATCGCGAGGAGGCCGCCGGGATGCGCGGGTCCTCGAAAGAAAGGTCTTCGTTGACGCAAGAGCAGTAAGTAGCGAAGACTTCGAAGCCGAGCTCCGTGAAGTGCGAGGGGTAGTCATTCGGATTGTCGGGTTCGAGGAAGAAAAGAGGGGAATCTCCCCGTTCGGTCAGGAAGCGGTAGCGATGCCAGGTGTCCTGGTCGAAAGGAGCGATCGCCAGGGTACAGCCTTCTTCGGAAAGACGCAGGCAGGCCTGCTCGATGATCCTGCGACCGAATTCTTCTTTCTGAGCGAAGTAATGCCCGATCAAGCCCAATCGATGCCCCGGATAATCGGGAGTATTCTTCCACCAAAGCGAGCAATGGGCGAGGTCTTCACCCAGAACCCAGTGTTCGTCAGGGAGAGGAGATAGTGAAGTCGCTTCGGCCAAAAACACTTCTTCTCGCATGAATTAATTGATTTCCTCCACCACGAAGGCGCGGTAAAAGAAGGCCTTGTCCTCGCCATGCAGGCGTTCGGAAAGCTCCTTCAACGGCAATAAGCGATCTTTCATTTCTTCGGGGCGGCAGCGTTCCGCGAGCATGTTCCAGTAAGCCAGGCGGCCTCCCTTGCGGCCGGCCTTCACCAAGTCCTCCAGGAGGTTGCGGCTGCTCTCTGGGGACATGTACTCGAAGATGTCGCTCAGATTGAAGCGGTCGACGGAATTTTCCAATCCCCTCAGGCAATCCCCGATCGCTTCTTGGCGCCACTCGAGTCGATCGAGGTTCTTCCTGATTTCTTCGAAGTTCTCGGCTCGCAGGGCGAAAGGCAGGGCTTGGCCGTGGCTTCCGGTCAAGATCCATTGAAAATAGGGGTTTTCAGCGGGATCCAGTTTCGTCAGGGCGTGGCGGGTGCGCATCAGGATGCGGTCGGCCACACTCCCCTCGACGTAGCGGAAGAAACTGGGATCGCGCCCGAAGCGCCCCATGGTGAAGCGAGAGAAGAAAATGCGAAAAAGCAGTTGCCAACGGTAATTGCTCCACTTTTCCCGGTAGAAGCTTTCTCGTTCCTCGAGAGAGCCGCCCTCGAGAAGAGCTTTTATCGTCTTCTTGTCATGGACCAGGGGCATGATCTTTTCCCTGAAGAGGGAGAAGTATTTTTCGAACTTGCCGGTGCTGCCGATGCCCCGCTCGATTTCCTGTCCCCTGACGTCCCAGAACCAACAGGAATTGGTCGAAAGCAGGGGGCGACAGCGTCGATAAAGTTCCGTTCGGCGCTTCGAGGGAATAGAGCCCATCAGTTCGAGCAGTTCACCGTGTTCGAGGGCTTGGTAGGCTGCCACCCTAAGCTGCAGGCAGGCCAACTGGGCCTGACTGACGTCGAGGGCGATGACCCGCTCCGGGGAACGCGCCAGCATGGCCAAGGTGTTGTCGCCGGCCGAGGCGATCGACAGACAAGTATCCCCGGGCTGGATGTCCAGTCCTTCGAGCAAGATGTCCGCGTCTTCCCAGCACTGGGCGTAGCGGATCTCGGAAAAGTCCGCCCGGCCCGCGATGTTGGTGATCCTTTGGTTATTGACCATGAGGCACGACCGAATTGACGCGCCGCACGGCGCCCGTGGCGCCGTCCATTTCGACCTCGTCGCCGTCCTTCAGCCAGCGGGTGAGGCCGGGGATGGAGACGATGGCGGGGATTCCCATCTCCCGGGCCACGATGGCGGAATGGGAGAGCAAAGAGCCACGCTCGACGAGGAGGCCGCTGGCTGCGGGGAAAAGCATGATCCAGCCCGGATCGGTCCGCTCGGCCACCAGGATGCATCCGCTTTCCAGCACGGCATCGCGAGGATCGGTCACCACGCGCACCCGGGCCCGGACGATCCCGGGATAGCAGCCCAGTCCCTTGTTGGAATCGCCGGTGATCTCGACGATTTCCGCCGGCTTCAGGTCTCTGAAGTCGTTGCCCTGATGGACCATGCCGTGGGTACTGAAGCGGTCGTCGGGGGTGGAATGCCTGAAGCCCTCGAACTCGGCCTTGCGCAGGGCGACCAGGCCTTTCAGGTTTTTCGTGGTGGTGGTCCCGTCCACGAAGCCGAAGATCTCGTCGATTTCGAGATAGAAGATGTCCCTGGGCTCTTCGATCAGATCGAGGGCATAGAACCTTTTTCCCGTCTCGAGGAAGATGCGCCGCACCCGTCCGAAGAGGCGGGTCCTCTCGAAACGCAGGTTCTCGCGGTCACGCACCCGGTCGCGCGCGTTTTCGAGCACCCAGGAAAAGATCATCCTTCTCAAGGGCCTGAAGCGCAGCTTCTTGAAAATCAGCCTTTCGGCGAGCTTCCGTTGCTCCTGATCGAAGGGTTTCGCTTCTTTCAAGGCATTGGGATGAAGCGCGCTGCGGCCCACGGCCCTCAGCAGCAGGAGGGGATTGTCGCTCAGGGTCGGGCTTTCCAGCTTCAGTTCTTCCAGGCAGCGATCGCTGAATTTTTCCAGGTAACTTTGATAGAGAGCCTTGAATTCGGGATGTCCTTCGATGCTTTCTTGAATTTCCTCCACCGAGGCCTCGTTCAGGATCCGGACGAAATCTTCTTGACGGGCGACCAATCTCGCCATCTGGGAGATCCTCTTGGCGGGCTCGGCCGAGACGATTCCCCCTTCTCCGCTCAGGAGGTCGTTGTGCAGGGTCCCATGGGGGTCCCCACCCCATTTCTCGACCAGCTTGCGCAGGACTCCGAAGAAGGCCATCGCGAAGAGGTCGTTGACCAGGGGGGCATCCCAGCGGGTGAGAAGCTCGGCCTCGAGGTGGTGGTAGTATTTGGCCAATTCGTCGGGGCGCTTGGAGGGAAGATCGATGGGAGCCAGGGCGGAATCGAGCCGGCGGTTGAAGCGTTCGATAGAGCGCTTCAACCCCGCGCAGCTACGGATCAGGCCGAGGATGGTTTTCAGCAGTCCCCAGCCGTCCTGGAGGCGATCGCCCAGGGAGATGTTCTTCAGCTTTTTGAGGAATTCCTCCGGCAGCCCCTCTTTCACTCCCATCATCTGCTCCATGTAGCGGCTGCTGAAAGTGAAGCCCGGCAACAAGGCCAGGGTGCGGTACCAGCTCAGGAGGTTGTAGTAGACGCGCCCCTGCACCAGTCCCAACATGCGCTTGAAAGAGTCTTCGTTGCCCAGAACGGCCTTTTCGGGAACGCCGAGAATACGGGCGAGTTGACGGTAGACTTCCTCATAAATCCTGCGGGCGAAGGAGAAGGTGAGGGGGGTGGTCACCCCGCCGTAGCTCTCGGTAATATTGCTGTTGTCCCAGAGCACGGTGTTGCCGTCCGGATCCTTCATATGGGCCAGCGAAGTGATCGGCCTGGACTGCAACAAGTACAGAATATTTTTTTCGTAGGCGAATTCGATGTCTTGGGGACGGCCGAAGAATTCTCCGCTTCGGCGGACCAGTTTCGCGACCCTTTTCACCTGATCGTCGGTGAGGGCGGGATTCTTCTCGGCGATCGCCCGCTTGGTGATTTCACCCTGGCGATCGATTTCGTAGGTGTCGGCGTCGCGCTCGCCGGAAACCAGGGACTCGCCCACCCCGAAGACGGCGGAAACGAGGGCGATTCCCCTGCGGCCGCTGACGGGATCGGCCCCGAAGGCCACTCCCGCGGCGTCGGCATCGACCATCCTCTGGATGAGCACGGCCGGCGGCTTGGAGGGCTGAAGCTCGTTCTCGCGGCGATAAGCGAGCACCCGCTCGCTAAAAGCCGATTGCCAAACCAAAAGAACCTTTTCCGGCACTTCCTCGGGAGCAACGAAGAGATAGCTCTCGAATTGCCCGGCGAAAGAAAAAGAGCTTCCGTCCTCGTCGAGAGCGGAGGACCTCACGGCCACTTTTTCCCCGTTGGGACAGAGCGCTTTCAGGGCCTGCTTCAATTCTTGGTGCAGTTGTTCCTTGTCGAGGCCGTAGGCCCTGGGGTCGAGCACGAAGAAAGGGGGAACGGGGAAGTTTTTCAGGGCGAAAAGCGCCCTGGCCTTCCCTCCCACGTCCTGCCCCTTGTTCGAAGAAATGACGTAGGTCAAAATATTTTTTCCTTTTTAGAAGCGGATGAGGCGGGGCAATACGCCGAGAGAGAGGTACATGACCAGGGTCCAGATGCCGGCGAAGAGTTCGAAGAGCTTGGCCCATTTCTTGGCGGGCTTCTTGAGATAGCGGTAAGCGATGAAGAGGGCGCCGAGGAAGAGGGGACCGAGAATCGAGGCGATGGGCACAATGAAGCCGATGCGGGAGGCGGCTCCCAGGGCGCAGGCGAAAGTCAGGGAGAGGGCGCAAAGCCAGGACAAAACGGCCTTGTTCTTGCCCCAGGCGGAAGAATAGGTCGTCACGCCCTCCTCCTCATCCTCCGGGGCCCGGATCTTGCGGCCGATTTCCAGGATCATGCCGTTGAAGAAGGAGGTGGCCAAAAACCAGACGAAGCCTACGGGAAGCCCGCTGCCCTTGACCATCCAGTCGCAGGAAGAGGCGTAGAGGTCGGTCAGGGGCATGATGAACATGTGGGTCCACATGTAGGTGAAGGGTCGCTCTTTCAGCCATTGCCTGACGAAGAACTCCTTGCCCATGAGCCCCAGGTAAACCCAGACGAGGATCAAAAGGAAGACCATGGGCGGGGTTTTTAGCCAGAGGGCGAGCCCGATCTGGGCGATCATCGCGAAGAGGAAGAGGCCCCTCAATTCCTTGAGGGAAATCACCCCGCGGGGAACCGGCAGATAGGGCCGAAATTGCTTGTCTTCGTCGGCGTCCTTGTGTTCGTCGGCGATGCGTAGCTGCATGAAGAAGAAGAGGAGGGTGAAGAAGGCGACTATGATGGCGCTTCCGGTGGGGAAGGCGGTCCGACTGCGCAGCATCGAAGAGAAGCTCAGGGTGGAGAAGCTGAAGGCGGCGATCAGAAGGCCATGCGCCGCGAGGGGGAAACGCTCTCGTTGATAGATCCACCAGCGACTGATCAAAATATTTGTCCTCCGGATTCAATGTTTATCGAGTTTCCACGCGCCTTATTGTAGTCCAAGGCCTTGAAGGAAACAAACACGGGTTTAGTTCACCCCCCCGACGAGGAACTCACGATTTTTTCGGCTTTTTGCCGGGGACCCAGTTCCAGCGATCGGCGAGGCGCATGAAGGCCGGCGCCATCAAGACCCGGATCAGGGTGGCGTCGACCAGGACGGCGACCGTGAGTCCGAAGCCGATGATCTTGATGAAGGCGATCTCGGCCCAGGAGAAGACCCCGAAAACCGCCACCATGATCAAGGCGGCGCTGGTGATGATGCTGCCCGTGGCGGCGAGCCCGGTGGCCGTGGCTTCCCGGTTGTCGCCGCACTCGTCGTAGGCNNCGTAGTCCATGGAGAGGCCGAAGACGATGCAGAAGATCACCATGGGAACCACCAGGGGGATGGAGTCGAGGGGACGCTCGAGACCGATCAGGCCCCGGCACCAGCCGAATTGAAAAACCATCGTGACGGCGCCGTAACCCGCCGCGACGGAAAGAAGATTCAGGACGACGGCCTTGATCGGCAAAAGAAAGGACCGGAAGGCGAAAAAGAGCACGAGCATCGTCACTCCGAGCACGAAGAGGATGACGGGGGGATAGCTGTTCATCAGGGAGGAATGGAACTCGTTGTAGTAAACGGGAGTGCCGCCCGCCTCGATCTCGAAAGGAAAGGCTTTGCTTTGATCTTTCGCCAGATCCTTGGCCAGTTGCTGAGCGTCACGCAGGGGGAGGAGGTTGGCCGGGATGACGNNCTTGCCGATCTGGGGATACTGGACCAGGGCCGCATCGAGGTCCCGATAAAGGAAAAAGTACTGAAGAATGCCCATGCCCTCGCGCAGGGTGACGGGACTCAAGACCGTCCCGACCCGGGGATCGCCCTGCAGCTTTTTCGCATAGCGCAGGAGTTGGGGCAGGTGGGCGAGGTCCATGACTTTTTTGCCGTCGGTGGGGCGAACGATGAGGTAGATGGGGAAGACGGCGTTGCCGTTGCCCATCTTTTCGAGAAGATCGACGCCGACTTGGGCCTCCATGGCCGGCGGCAGCCACTTGGAGCTGGAGAAACCGGTCTTCAATTGGGTAACCGGCCCGGCGATCAGAAGAACGACAATCAATGCGCCGCCCAGGTAAAGCCAAGGCTTGTTCATGACCCTTTCGGCCAATTTGCGCCAGTTGGCCTCGGAGCGGGCGCTTTGTAGGGGACGGGCCAGCCAGCGGGGGGAATCGATCCAGGGTCCGACCATGCCGAGTAGGGCGGGGAGGAGGGTCAAGGAAGCCAGAACGGAGACGATGACCACCAAAGAACCGCCCAATCCGATGCTCTTCAGCTCCATGAGGGGGGCGAAGGTCATCCCGAAGAGCCCGATCATGACCGTCAATCCGGAAGTGAGAACGGCGGGGCCCGCCTTTTCCACCACCTCGATCACGGCGTTCTCGACGTCTTTCCGGACGAGGGCTTCGCGGAAGCGGCTCACCATCAGGAGGGAATAATCGATGCCGATCGCCAATCCGATCATCATGGCGATGTTCTGGAGCAGGTTGGAAAGGGGAAGGAAGTGGGAGAGGCCGAAGGCGGCGCCCATGGCGATGGTCGTTCCCACCATGCCGATCAGCAGGGGCATTCCGGCCGCGACCAGGGCGCCGAAAGCGAAAAGCAAAACCACCGCGGTGAGGGGAATCGCCCTCATCTCGGCAACCTCGCCGTCATGCTTGTTGTAGCGGTTGATGTCGTAGGTGATGGCGGGATAGCCCGTCACGGCGAAACCCGCCCCGGGATCGAGCTTCTTGATCGAGGCCTTCAGCTCGGCGAGGGCGATGCGCTTGACGTCGGCGGCCTCGGCCACGCCTTTGTGCTGCTTCATGACTNNGAACGCTTTTTTCTTCATCGCGGGCGCTCTTGGCGTTCAGGCCGACCATGAGGAGGGTGGTGCGGCCATCGGGCGAAACCAAGCGGGAGTCTCCCCCTTCGAGGATGCTCGAAACTCCGTCCACCTGGGGCAATTTCTTGACGATTCCCGCCGCATCCCGAAGCCAGCCCTGAAAAACGGGTTGGTCGACTCGATTCTTTTCGCTCGAGACCACCACCAGCAGGGAGCGCACGAAGGGATTGTCGAATTCCTTCCGCAAGGCGCGGTCGATGGCCTGGGACTGGCTGCCGGAAATTTCCCCGGAACCGTCCATCAGGGCATTGGGAAGGTTGCTGGCCCCGATGCCCCCGAGAATCAGCAAAATCAGCCAAATCCCCAGGACAAGGTAGCGGTGTTTGAAGATCGATTTTCCCAGATCCCTTAAACGGCTTCCCATCGTCATTCTCCTCGCCCGTCACAAACCAGGGAACCATTCTACAGGATCTCCCAGGACGATCGAAGAAGGTACTCGGTTTTACTGGATCTCCGGGGATGCTCGAAGAGAGTGAGCTTTTTTTTATTTCTGAAATCCGATGAGGGCGCGTTCTTTCGAATCCAGGTCGTAGGCGCGCATCACCCATTCTTCGAGGAGGTCTTCCTTTTTTTCACCCTTCAAAAGGGCATCGACCAGGGAATCGATCTCGTCGAGCGCTTCGAGGGGCGGAAGCGCGATCGGGATGTCGCCCACGGTGGGGGCGTCGAGGTGAACGGTCATCGTCGCCCGATTGAGCAAGAAGTCGACGAGATAGGTGTTCAGGGTCCGGGAGTTGAGGAGGGCGATCAGCCAGCGGGTATAGCGGGGCTCTTGCAAAAGCAAAAAATTCGTCGTATCGAGCGGCAGGGTTTTCGCCGGGAACAGGGTCGCCTGGAAGCGGGAGGCGATGTTCTGGTAGCCGGGGACTTCGAACTCCAACGGCTTCCTATCGCCGGGTTCGATCCCGAGGAAAAGGTTCTCCCGCAGGTCACAATACTTCTTTCGGATGTCTCGGCCGCGGATCACCGGCAGGAGGCCGGGGATGAAGGGCAAGACGGATGGATCCCGGTTCGAGATCGGGGCACCGCGGCGGATCTTCGCGATTTCGGCCAGGCGACAGGAAGCGTTTTTCTCCATTTTCTGCAGCAAGCCGAAGGAATCGGGGGTCAGAAAGAGGGGAAAGACCAGGCGATCGCGATAGAAATCGCTCGAGACCTCCCCTATCGGAAGGAAAACGTTCTTTTTTTCCTCGAAGAGCCGGGTGGTTCCGGGTGCTCGGTTTTTCTCGAAGCCGATCACCATGGTGTTCAAATTGACCCCTTCGAAAGCCGAGAGGGCGTTGGCCATCAGGGAAATCCGGCCTTGTTCGAGGAGCAGATCGCGGGCGGGCTGATAGGCTCCGCTGCGGGAGAAGGCGTGGGGGATGACGAAGAATNNTTCCCCGCTCGATGAAGAGGCTGACGGTGTCGTAGCGCCCGACGGCGGTGGAGTAGTTCTCGCCGTAATAGGCCCGGTCGGAAGAACTGAGGGAGGCCCCGTAGGGGGGATTCCCGACCACCCAGTCGAAAGGCTCTTCGAAAAACTGCTCCACCTCGAGGCGGGAATGGCCGGCGAAGGAAAAAGTCAGTTCGTTGATTTCGGGAAGCTTGGCCTTGATCCCCTTGCCGCTCGTCGGGAGTTCGTGTCGAAAGAGGGCGTCGGTGTTGAGGAGATGGGGTGAAAAGGCGCAGCCGTGCTCCAGACCGAGCAGGAAAAGGCCGATTCTGGTCAATTGTACGGCCAGGGGATTCAGATCCATTCCCCAAAGGTTTTTAGACAGAATCTTCTCGTGGATCTCTTTTTTCGTCAGGTGGGGAAAATCCCTTTCATAGGCCTTGAAGAAGCGGCGGTAGGCTTCGTGCAGGAAATGGCCGCTGCCGCAAGCCGGATCCAGAAGCCGCCGGGAGGTCGCTTCTGGATCCTCGAAAAGCGGGTCCAAGATGAAATCGACGAGGCCCTGGGAAGTGTAGAATTGGCCCAGATAGCTACGTTCCCGGGGATCCAGGAAGCGTTCGAAAAGGTCGCCCAGAAAGCGGGGCTGACAGTATTCGAAGGTTTGAGAAGATAGAATTTCGAGCAAGTCGCTGCGGGCTTCGAGGGAGAAGATCTTCTCGAAGGGAAGGGGAGGGTCGAAGAGGGGGAGGAGTTCTCGAGAAAGGAAGCGGGGAAGATGCTCGAGGGCGATCGCCCGTTCCTCATGAGCCTTGGGCAAGCCTTCGCATAAGCCCGCTTCTTCGAGGATGGCAAGGACGATGGCCTGGTTGATGAACAAATAAGCCATCTTGCCGACCAGGACCTCCGGGTCTTCCCGCAGGGAATTCGGATCGAAGCCGAAAAGAAGTTTTCCCAGAACGAAGCCGTGTTCGGGAGACTGGAGGGCGGAAGACGCAATCAAGCGCTCCCGCCCTTCCTTCAGCGATGCGATGAGGGATTTCGAGGTTTCGGCTATCAAACCTCTGCTTGTCCCCATTTCTCTTTGACCGTCAGGCTGACCAGGGCGAAGGCCAAGAGCTGGGCGTTGTATTCGCGCTGGGCCCTCTTGTAGAAGTAGCTGCCGCCGCCGACGGTGATGAGGGCGATGCCGAGGGGACCGAGCAGGAAGCCGACCAGGGTGGCCATGGCGCTGTAGAAAGCGAAAGGCAGGGAAATACCCATCAGGGTGGTGAAGACGGCGTGGGTGGCGGCCGTCAGGGTGAGGTAGATGCCGTAGCCGTCCTGGCCTTCGCCGACCATTCGGGAAACCAGGCTGGAGCCCTCGGTGCGGATGACGTTGAGCACCTGCCGCTCGCTCAGTTCGGCCAGATTGAGTTCCCGCTTCATGATGTCTCGATCGGACTCCGACATCTTGGAGAGGCTCTCGAACAATTTCTCCTCGACCTTGGTGGTTTCTTCCGGCTTCAGCTGGGCCAGTTGGTTCTGGATCCGGTCGGCCAGCTCACGCAGGAAACGGGAGAAGATGTCCTTCTCGACGGCCTCCATGGAACGGAAGGAGGTGTCGATCTTGTAGGCCTCGGCGATCTCGGCGATCATCTTCCTTTCGAGAACCTCTTCATCGGGGGAGAAGCGTTCTCCGGAGATCGCCGCGAGTTCTTGCCTCAGCTGGTTTCGGATCTCCTGGGGTTCGAGGCCTTTCAGACGAGCCCTCTCCTCTTCGGCGATCTGCTCCAGGGAAGCCACGTTCCAGTCGAAGCGCTTGCGGGCGGTTTCGACCTGATGGCTGAACTTCTCGTCGAAGCGCCCCATTAATTGTCCGGCGAAAGAGAAGAGGTCCTCCTTGAGGCTATGGATCTTTTCTTCGCCCCGAATGCGCACCAGGCGGGTCAATTGGTAGGTCCGCAGACCGACGAGCAGTTCAAGCGCCTCGTCACCGCTCATTTTCGAAAGGCCTTTCAGAAACACGCGTCCTCCTCGTCTCGAAAAATCTCGAAAGGGAAAATGAGAAAATATTGAATCCTCGTTTCCGATCATAGCGAAAATCCCTTGCTCGGTAAAGCGCGGCGAAGATATACTGGTAAAAAGTGCAATGATCACAGCAGTCAAAAGGCAACGCAGAAAGGAAATCCGCTTCGTGGAACGAGGGATCTCGCGAGAGCTCGGGCAATTGAGGGATTGGGCCCAAAATTTTTCCGACCCGACCCTGCCCCGGCGTTACTCCTGGGTGCTCTGGTCCGATGGAATGACCCGGGACTCGCTGCGCTCGCTCGGAATGCAGCCGCCCGCTCCCCGCTCCAACAACCTTATCNNGCCCCACGGTGCTGCTGCTTTCGCTGGCGATCCCCGCCGAGGCCGCGAGCGCCTTCCTGATCCATACCATCGACGCCCAGAGCGGCAAGGCCATCTCCGGCGTCAAGGTGAAAACGAACGGCCATCTCCTGGGAACCACCGATCCCAAGGGCGATTTGCAGACCGACACCAAGGATTCGAAGATCTCCCTCTCGAAAGAAGGCTANNAGCCGACGATGAGGCCGACAGTGGTCCCAACGATGAAGCCGACAGCGGCTCCGACGATGAGGCCGATATTGCCGCCAACAACCAGGCCAATTCCGGTTCCCACGGCAAAACCGGTTCCAACCGCGGTTCCGACACCGGTAACGGCAGTCACTCCCAGGCCTTCGATTTCCCTTCCATCCGCCAAGCCACAAGAAATCAAAAAAGCCGAAGTGCCTCACAAGGGCGAAACCTACCTGGTGCGCCGGGGGGATTCCCTTTACCTCATCGCCTGGCGCTTGCTGGGAGATCCCGAGCGCTGGCCTGAGCTTTATCAACTGAACAAGGGAAAAATCGAGAACCCGCACCGGATCTTCCCCGGACTGCGCCTCATCCTTCCGTCCGGCCGTCCCCATCACTATCGGGTGGCGGTTGGCGATACCCTCTGGGGGATCGCCCAGCGCCAACTCGGGGATGGCAGCCGCTGGAAGGAGATTTACCAAATCAACCGACCGCTCATCCCGAATCCCCACTGGATTCTACCCAACCAAGAACTTTTGCTTCCCGGATAACCAAAAAAATCAGAAAGAGGCGATCGTCTTCTGGCAGAGTTCGAACCAGGGGCAATCGGAGCAGACCTCCCGGACCCAGCGTGGGCGCTCGGGAATGAGAAAAAGGATCTTCTCGGCGACGGAAAATTTTTCCCCTGCCGGCCAGCCGGTCAATTCCAGCAAGCGTTGGTCGCGTTCCTCGGCACGACAGTCCCCCTGCTCGGGACAGACGCGACAGATGGCGTCTGGCGAGGCG
This sequence comes from Cyanobacteria bacterium UBA8530, assembly GCA_003503675.1. Classification (GTDB taxonomy): domain Bacteria; phylum Cyanobacteriota; class Sericytochromatia; order S15B-MN24; family UBA8530; genus UBA8530. Next base: position 23,595 of record DOBT01000189.1, read on the forward strand.
ATCAATTCCGCCCGGCCGCCAGCCTTGGCCCAACCCCAAACCCGCCTCATGTTTCTGATGAAGGCAGGCGAATATCCCTCCCCCCGGAAGGTCGAAAGACAGAGAAGATGATGGGCTCGAATCTTCAAGTTTTCTCCCGCTACTTTAAACCTTGTCAGGCAAGCGCTTCTTGTGTTATATTCAAGGACCAATCTGATGAACTGTCAACTGGAGGTATTTCCTGTGTCCAAGATCTGCAACGTTTGTGGCAAAGGCCCCATGTCCGGTAACAACGTCAGCCATTCCAACCGCCACACCAAGCGCCGCTGGCTTCCCAACCTTCAATCCGTCAAGGCATTGATCAACGGAAGCGCCCGCCGTATCCGCATCTGCACTTCCTGCCTCAAGGCCGGCAAGGTCAAGCGGGCGGTCTAACGCCTTTTCCAGCCAGAAGCCTAGAAGCCCCGATGAAAATCGGGGCTTCCTCTTTTTACAGGGGCGGGTAGAAGCCACGTTGTCGTTGCGAGCGAAGCGAAGCAATCNNGCAGGATGTTCGGAGAGGCCTGGGCCGGCTTGAAGGTGACGTTCTGTCCGTCCGACAAGTGATCGATCGCCAAGGCGAGCTTCTTGCCCTCCCCGTGGATCACGAGAAGATTGATTTCCTCGAGTTCGGGGCGGCATCCGATGCCGAGCAACTCGCCAAGCCAGGCGACGGGAACGGCCTCCCCTCCCATGGGGAGAGAACGCGATTCCCCCTCGGACTGGATCTGATGGCAGGGCACCTTGACCATGGCGGTAATCCACTCGAGGGGCATCATGACCTTCAGGCCTCCCGCTTCGAAAAGGAAAGCCCGGGTGAGGGAGAGCGGCAAATGAATGGAAACGCAGGTACCCTCTCCCAATCGACTTTCGATCGAGACGATGCCCTCGAGTTGCTGGATGTTGGTTTTCACCACGTCCATCCCGACTCCTCGTCCGGAGATGTCCGTGATTTTCGGGGCGGTGGAGAAGCCGGGTAAGAAGGCAAGGTCGAGAGCGTCTTGGCAAGAAAGCTCTTGCGCTTCCATTTTTCCGAGCAAGCCTTTTTCGACGGCCTTTTTCTTCAGAAGCTCGGGATCGAGCCCCGCTCCGTCGTCCACGATCTGGATGAGGAGCTCGCTTTCCAGCAACTCGGCCCTCAAGGTGATGGTGCCTTCTTCGCTTTTGCCGAGAAGGCGTCTCGAGGCAGGTTTTTCGATCCCGTGATCGGCGGCGTTACGAACCAGATGCCGAAGAGGATCGGCCAGGCGTTCAGCGAGGTTCCGGTCGATGGTGGTGTTTTCTCCCTCGACGATCAGGTTGATCTTCTTCCCCAGGGAAAGGCTCAAGTCCCGCAGAATGCGCTGGTAATGGCGAAAGGTGGGACCGATGGAAACCAGGCTGGCATCGCGGAGGAGGTCCTGCAGCAGATGGATACTGCTGTCCAGACGGGCGAGCAAAACCTGAAACTCGTCGGCGCGCACCCCTTGAAGTTGGTGGCCGACCTGGTGGACCTGTCCTTCCAGGATGAGCNNGCCACGCCGCCGTGGACCTGTCCTTCCAGGATGAGCGCTTCGCCCACGAGATCGAGCAACTGATCGAGTTTTCGGACTTCGACCCGAATGGTGGTATGGCTGAGGAGCGGGATCTCGGCGGTTTGGCCGGGGCTCGTCGGAAAGGCCCGCTCCAAAAAACGATCCGCCTCGAGCCCGGCAAGCGAGCCTTTTGTCCAGCCGAGGGCGGCCCTCAAGATCTCCACCTGCTCGGAGATATCCATCGCATTGCTGGCAGCCCCCTTGGCTATCATCCCCCCGAGGAAATCGAAACCCGACAACAAGACGGTGATCAGGTCATTACTGGGGGTCAAGCCCTTGTCGCGGATCTCCGTGAGGAGACATTCGAGATGGTAGGCCAGTCGGCAGATGCGCTCGAACTCCAGGCAGCTCGCCGCTCCCTTGATGGAGTGAGCGGCGCGAAAGATCCGGTTGATCAGCTCGGTGTCCAGCGTAGTCACGATCGATTCGAGAGACAGCAAATCGCTCTCGATTTCGGCGAGATGCTCGGTGGATTCCTCGAAAAAAATCGGAATCAACTCCTCGTACATCAAACCCTCGTTTTTCCATGAGACGGTGACGATGCTCATTATAGTTCGCATGACCGCTCAGGGGTAGTCCCGCCTTTCCTTTCCGCCGGAAGAGGTTCCTTGCTAAAAATCTCCGGGAAAGCTATACTTAACAAGTTAATATTAAGTTTTTATACGAATAAAGGAGCTCGGCTCGATGAAACATGAAATCTCGCAAGAACTCGAAAAACTTGCCCTGTGGGCGGAAAACCGCTCTACCGCCAAGGTGCCCAGACGGCATTTCAGAGTCCTCTGGTCGGATGACCTGGCGAGAGCGGCCCTGCAGACGATGGGGATAGCCCCCCCCAAGCCGAGTCCGCTGCCGGCCATGGCCATCCCCGTAGCCCTTCTCGCGTCGATGAGCATTCCCTACGAAGCATCGGCCCTCTCGCAAAAAGTCCACCCCCCCCTCACGGCGGCGGATCCGACCCCCGTCACCGAGCTGCAATTTCAGGAGAGCGCGAAGGCCACCGTTTCCCCTGAAAACATCCAGCCGGTTGTCGGAACGGACAATCCGCTTTACCAAGAAAATCAAAACGAAGCGCAGCCGGTGATCGAGAGGAAAAATCTGCAGCTCGAAGAAAAACCAAAAGAAGCGCAGCCGGTGATCACGCCCCCCCAAAACGCACCGAAAGCCCGGGAAAAGAAGAAAACGAAGGCCTTCTCCCACAACGTGAAAGGCGCCGCCATTCACACCGTGAACTACACCGTGAAAAGAGGGGAATCGCTTTACACCATCGCCGCGCGCCTGATGGGAAACCCCAACCGCTGGAGCGAGATCTATCGCCTCAACAAGGTGAAGATGGATAATCCCCGCCAAATCTTCGCCGGAACGAAGTTGATCCTCCCGGCGACGGCTATCGTCCCCGCCAGCAGCGAGAGCCACAAAAAGTATCGGGTGGCCAAGGGCGACACCCTCTGGACCATCGCGAAAAGCCAGTTGGGAAGCGGATTCGCCTGGAAGAGCCTTTATCGGCAGAATCAGTCCCGCATCTCGAACCCGAAGTTCATCGTTCCCGGCCAGGAACTCCAGCTGCCCTGAGCTCGATATGACGAGGGGGCGATTCGAGCTGAATCGTCCCCTTTGATCTTTCCCTCAGGCCCCCGCGGGGGGGACCGAATCTTTTCAGGTAGACGTGGATCTTGGCGACCCGGGCCAGGAAATCGATTTCGGGCTTGATCCTGAAAACCCTCTTTCTATCGATGTTCTCGTCATATTCGATCAGGCTCATGCTGGCGAGCCCCTCGATGCTTTCCCTGACCTTCGCGGCCTCCACGAAAAAGGCTCTCGAGAGGGATTCCACGGTATCGTTCAGGAGGAAATCCCCCTTGTGATGGGGGGAAAGGAGAGCGAATCGCCCTTGCCGAAGTTCTTCACGATGAAGCCTCCAGGGTTGTTTTCTGCCAAGCCTCCTGCCGGGCTCGATCTTCATTGTACTCCGTTCAGCAAAGCCTCCAGTTGGGAGCGACTGAAGAGGTACTCCTCGTTGCAGAAGTGACAGCGGACTTCGGCCTTGCCGTCCTCCTCGATCATGGACTGGATTTCGGCCTTGCCGAGGGTGGATACCGCCCAAAGGGCGCGCTCCTCCGTGCAGGGGCAGGAAAAGGAAACCGGGATGTCTTCCATCAGAACCTCGATGGCGAAGCCGCTGAGAGCCGCTTTCAGGATCTCGTAGGGGGTCGAGTACTTTCGGATCATTTGGGTGAAGGAAGGGAGGCTCTGGATCGTTTGCTCCAGGCGCCAGGCGATCTCGTCGCCGGCGCCCGGCATCAACTGAACGATCATTCCTCCGGCCACTTCGACCTTCCCTTCGCGGTCGAGGTAGATGCCCAGCGAGACGGCGGAGGGGGTCTGAACCGATTCCGCGAGGTAGCGGGTGTAGTCGTCGCCGAGTTCCCCCGAGGCCAGTTCGACCGTCCCGGTATAGCGAGAGCCGCGGCCGCTGTCGTGGGTGACGGTGAGGAAGCCTGCAGAGCCCACCGCACCGCCCACGTCGAGTTGACCTTCCGCATTGGGGGGAAGATCGGTTTCGGGCTTGGCCACGTAGCCTCGCACCGTGCCGTCATGGCAGGCATCGACCACGATCCCACCGATGGGACCGCCGCCGATGATGCGGATGGTCATCTTTCCCCCGTCCTTCTGACAAACGGAGGAAAGCAGCAGGCCTCCGGTGAGGGCCTTGCTCAAGGCGGCGGTGGCCGTTGGAAAAGTATGGTGGCGACGACGGGCCTCCTCGGCCATTTGGGTGGTGATGGCGGCGACGGCCCGGATTCGGCTGCCGCCGGCCATGGCGCGAATCATGGAATCGGGCATGACTACCTCCAAGGAAGGATCGCGAAGGGGGAAGGCCCGTCCCGGGCGCATCGGACTATTCTACCAGACCTCTCTCGGGGAAAACAGAGAAAGGCCCCGAATGCGGCGAAATGCTATAATATATCGATTGCTTGGTCGTTTCGCTCAATTTGGTTGCTAGGTGATCTTCAAAGAAAAGGGGACCTTTATTTTGAAAGAGTTCGCGCTCCGGGCTCTCAACCAAGCCCAGCTTCTCGGGGCCGGTTACGCCGACATCCGCATCGTCTGTCGCCGCTTCGAAACCATCAACGTCCGTAACGGCTACGTGGCGGCTCTCTCCAACGACGAGACCGATGGATTCGGAGTCAGGGTGCTCTTCGACGGGGCCTGGGGCTTCGCCTCGAGCTCTTTCATCGAAGCCGACGAGATCGACAGAGTGACCGCCCTGGCGGTGGCGATAGCCAAGGCCAGCCGTCTGGCCAGCCGCCATCGCGTCGACCTGGGTCCCCCCGTCGTCTCGGTCGGCAAATACCGAACGCCGGTGTTGGTCGACCCCTTCGAGATCTCCATCGAACGCAAGATCGACATTCTGCTGAAGGCCGATGCGGCCATGCGAGCGGTCAAGGGAATTTCCCTCACCGACGGCTCGATCGGCTGCCTGCGGGAAACCAAGCTTTTCGCCTCGACCGAAGGGGCCTTCCTGGAGCAAGAGCTGATCGAAACGGGGGCCGGCATCGAGGCGACCGCGGTCGGAGCCGAGGACGTCCAGAAAAGAAGCTACCCCATGAGCTTCGGAAGACAGCAGGGAAAAATCGGTTTCGAAATGGTGGAAGAGCTCGATCTCGTCGGCAACGCCGAACGCGTCGCCACCGAGGCCGTCCAGTTGTTGACCGCTCCGCCCTGCCCCACCGGCAAGAAAACCCTCATCCTCGACGCCACCCAGCTTGCCCTGCAGATTCACGAGTCGATCGGCCATGCCCTCGAACTGGATCGGGTCTTCGGGATGGAAGCCAGTTATGCCGGGACCTCCTTTGTTTCTCCCGAGATGCGCGAGAAATTCCTTTACGGCTCTCCGATCGTCAACGTGACGGCCGACGCCACCGCGCCCGGAGGGCTGGGAACCTTCGGCTTCGACGACGAGGGCATTCCGGCTCAAAGGGTCCCCCTCATCGTGAACGGCCGCTTCGAAAACTTCCTTTCCTCGCGCGAGACCGCCGCCCGGCTCGGGATGCAGAGCAACGGCACCATGAGGGCCGACGGATGGAACCGCATTCCCCTCATCCGGATGACCAACATCAACCTCGAGCCCGGCGACTCCACCCTCGAAGGGTTGATATCCGACACCGAGGACGGCCTTTTCCTCGAAACCAACAAGAGCTGGAGCATCGACGACAAGCGCCTCAACTTCCAGTTCGGCACCGAGATGGCCTGGGAAATCAAAAAGGGTAAGAAGGGCAAGCTCTACAAGAATGCCACCTATACCGGCATGACCCCGCAGTTCTGGGCGAGTTGCGACGCGATCTGCAATCGAGATCACTGGCGCGTCTGGGGCGTCCCCAACTGCGGCAAGGGTCAGCCCTCCCAGACGGCCCACGTCGGCCACGGGGCGGCACCGGCGAGGTTCCGCGACGTCCAGGTGGGAGTATAAAATGATGGACAAAGACATGGGCCGGGGGATCTGCGAAAAAATCCTTTCTGCCTCCAAAGCCGATCAAACCGAAATCCTGATTTATTCCAACGATGCCAAGCTGACCCGTTTCGCGGACTCGGAGATCCACCAGAACGTCGCCGAGTCGGAATCCGAGGTTCGCATCCGGGTGGTCCTCGAGGCTCAGGGGAAGCGCATCGGGGTGGCTTCCACCAACCAACTGGATGAACGTTCCCTCAAGGAGACGCTCGAAAGGGCCATCGAACTGGCCCGCTTCCAACCCGAGAACCCGGAATTCGTTTCCCTACCCGGACCGCTCCCCTTCAAGGCCGTCGGTTCCCATGTCGAACGAACCGCCCGCTTCGGCGCGGAAGAGCGCGCTGCGGTCGTGAGCATTGTCTGCCGCAAGGCCCTCGAAAGCAAGTTGATAGCCTCCGGGGCCTTCCTGACGGCCGAGCGGGGAATCCTGGTCGCCAACTCCCTCGGGACTTTCGCTCACCACCGGGGAACCTGCGCCGAATTCAGCACCGTGGTCATGGGGGACGACTCCTCCGGCTACGCCGGCTATCTCTCCCTCGACGCCGGGGAGATCGACGGGGAGAAGCTGGCCCTGGAAGCCATCCAGAAGGCTCTCGCCTCGCGCAACCCCCTTTCGGTGGAGCCCGGAAAATACACCGTTTTCCTCGAGGAATACGCCGTCAACGAGCTGCTGAATTATTTGGCCTACCCCAGTTTCGGTGCCCAGTCCTTTTTGGACGGCTCGGGCTTCATGGCGGGAAAACTCGATCAAAGGATCACGGGGGAAAAGATTTCCATCTGGGACGACGGCAACGATCCCTCGGGAATCGCCCTGCCCTTCGATTTCGAGGGCGTCCCCAAGGAGAAGGTGTTTTTCCTCGATGAAGGGACCGCCAAGGGAGTCGCCTACGACTCCTTCACCGCCAACAAGGCCGGCAAAAAATCGACCGGCCAGGCCTTGCCGGCTCCCAACCCGGACGGACCGACCCCCATCAACCTGTTCATGAGGCCGGGGAAATCGAGCAAGGAAGAGCTGCTCGAGGGAATCGACAAGGGCCTCTGGATCACCCGCTTCCACTACGTCAACCACATCTCGGCCAAGGAAAGCATCCTGACGGGCATGACCCGGGACGGAACCTTCTTGATCGAGGGAGGAAAAGTAACCCGCCCGATCAAGAACCTCCGCTTCACCGAAAATATCCTGGAGGCCTTCAAGAGGGTAGAGGGGATCAGCCGAAAAACCAAGCTGGAACCGGGGTTCTTCGGAATCCTCGGGGGCAACCGGGTGCCGGCCATGGTGATCAGGGACTTTTCCTTCTCGGGCAAGACGGAGTTCTAGAGCAGTCTTTTCAGGAAATCCGCGTTCTCGACCGCAGCGGCCTCGGCGTCGTTGTCGAAGTAAACATAGGATAGAAGCGGCGCCCCTTCTTCAATTTATCCAATGGGGATTGGGGAGGCTGGATAGAACGTGGTCCCGCCATTTTCCCGCGATCAGCAGGTAGTTTTTCGCGAGTCCTTCGACCTCGAAGCCCAATTTTTCGAGCAGTTTCGCACTGCGGCGGTTGTGGGAAAGGTAGTTGGCCTGAATTCGATGCAGTCGCCATTCCTGGAAGACGAAAGAAATGGCGGCCTTCAGGGCCTCGCTCATCAACCCCTTTCCCTGTTCATTCTCATCCAGGCCGTAGCCCAAATTGCAGGCCTGGAAGGGGCCCCGGACCACGTTGGTGAAGTTGACCGATCCTGCGATTTTTTCTTCTTTCCTCTTGAAAAGCCAAAGTCTCATGGATTGCCCGTTCTCGAAGTCGGCGTGGTTGGTTTCCAGCTGTTTTGCCCAGCGATTCTCGTGAAAGAAATCCTGGGGTTTCTGCGGCTCGAAGGGAGCATGGAATTTTTCATTTTCTCGGTGATAAGCGAGGATGAAAGGGATATCGGAGGCTTCGCCCAGCCTCAAGAGCAGGCGATCGGTAGAGATTTCCATCACCAGAGCCTGGAATTGAGGAGCTTCCAAAGTTCCCGGACGGCGGACTTCATGCGGCGCGAGACCTGCATCTGGGATATCCCGAGCATCTTGGCGATCTCGGTCTGGGTGAGGTCCTGATAGAAGGCGAACTCGATGACCTCCCGGGAGACCGCACGCAGGCAGGCGGTGGCCTGGGTGAGCATGATCCGATCCTCGGTGGCGAGTTGGAAACTCTTGTATTTTTGATCGACCAACTGATAGTGGGGGCCTTCTCTATCCTCGCCGGTGTCGTCGAGAGAGAGGGGATAGCCGCTCAAATCGAGTGCCCGGATATCCGCCACCTTCTGGACGGACAAACCGGTGGCCAGGGCTATCTGGTCGAAAGTGGGAACCGTCCCGTCGCTGGAAATCCTTTCGATGGTGTCGTTGACCTGCTTTCTCGCTTCGACGAGTTCGCGGGGCGGCCGCACCAGGGCGCCGAAATCCCGCAGGTAATGCTTTATCTCCCCCGAAATCAGGGTGGAGGCGTAGGCATCGAAGCTCTTGCCGAAGTCGGGATCGAAGCGGTCGATGGCTCTCAGGAGACCGATACAGCCCACCTGTAGCAGGTCGTCGAGTGATTCCCCTCGGTTGGAGAAAGAGCCGGCGATGTGGCGAACCAGGGGCAGATGCCTTTTTACCAGGACCTCCTTCAGCTTGGCATCGGAGTTGTCCCGGTAAAGGCGAACCAATTGAGCGGAAGCGAGTTCAGAAGGGGCGGACAATTTGTTTCCTATCGAGCTTACGGCAAGCTTTCTCAATATTTGTTATTGTCCAAACATAACACGACCCAAAGAAACAGGCAATCATTGGTTTTACTTGATGGTGTTGATGATGGAGAAAATCGGCAGGTACATCCCGATGATGATGGAGCCGACCATGAGGCCGATGAAGACCATCATGAGGGGCTCGAGTAAGGAGGTGAGGGACTTGACGGCCTGCTCGACCTCTTCGTCGTAGAAATCGGCGACCTTTTCGAGCATGGCGTCGATGGCGCCGGTTTCTTCCCCGATGCTGATCATCTGGGTGACCATGGGGGGGAAGATTTCGGCCTTCTCGAGGGGCTTTGAGATGCCTTCGCCCTCACGAACGGCCTGGCGGATGTCCTCGACCGCACCGGAGATGATCATGTTGCCGGCCGAGTCGCGCACGATTTCCAGGGCGTTGAGCAAGGGGACGCCGGAGCGCAGCAGGGTTCCCAGGGTGCGGGTGAAGCGGGCGACCGCGACCTTCTGGGTGACGGGACCGAAGACGGGCAACTTCAGCATGTAGCCGTCGAGGAAGTGCCGCCCGTGGTCGGTCTTGGCGTAGGAGCGGAAGGCATAACCGACGGAGAAGACGCCCGCCGCCATTCCGGCGCCGACGGGGCTGGCGATGGTGTTGCTCATGTCGATGAGGAACTGGGTGTAGGCAGGGAGCTTGGCGTCCATACCGGCGAACATCTTGGCGAAGACGGGCAGAATGAAAAGCAGCATCCCGATGAAGATGAGGACGGCCAGGACGAGGACGACGACGGGGTAGGTGAGGGCCGATTTCACCTGGCCCTGCAATCTCGCGCTGGATTCCTGGAAACCGGCCACCCGGAGCAGAACCTCGTCGAGGACGCCGCCCGCCTCCCCGGCGCGCACCATGCCGACGAAGAGCTTGTCGAAGACGTCGGGGTACTTGCCCAGGGAATCCGACAAGGCGCTTCCCTCCTCGACCTTGGCCTGGACCTGCTGAAGGATCTTGGCGAGGCGGGGGTTTCCGGTTTGTTGCGCCAGGATGGTGAGGGCGCGGACCATGGCCACGCCGGCGTTGATCATGGTGGCGAACTGCCGCGAGAAGATGGTGAGATCGGTCAGCTTGACCTTTTGGCTCATGGCCATCATGTCATTGAGCTTTTTGAGGAGGGGAATCTCGACCTGTTTGGCCGCGGACTTGCCTTCGCGCTTTTCGACGACCGGGGTGACGATCATGTAGCCCATCTCGCGAAGGCGGACTCGGACCTCGCTCGCGCTATCGCCCTGGAGCTCCTTGATGAAGGCCTCGCCCCGGGAGTCTCTGACCTTACACGAGAAGGTGGGCATCTAGGATCTCCTCATCGCTAATGAGCCATCGACTGGGACATGGAAGTGGTCGGGGCGGCGCCGATCTGCCTCATGAGGTCTTCCGGGCGAGAGGTCTTCGAGATGGCGTCCTCGTAAGAGATGATGCGGTTGAAGTAAAGCTCCTTGAGGGCGTTTTCGAGGGTGTTCATCCCGAACTTCTGGCCGGTCTGGATGGCGGAGTAGATCTGGGCGGTCTTGCCTTCGCGGATGAGGTTGGCGATCGCCGAGTTGTTGATCAGGATTTCCAGGGCCATGATGCGTCCCCTGCCTCCCTTGCCGACGGAGTCGCAGCGGGGGATCAGGGTCTGGGAAAGGACGGCGACCAGGGAGTTGGAGATCTGGACGCGGATCTGTTGTTGTTGGTGAGGGGGGAAGACGTCGACCATACGGTCCACGGTCTGGGAGGCGGAGGAGGTATGGAGGGTCCCGAAGACCAAGTGGCCGGTCTCGGCGGCCGAAAGTGCCAGGCGAATGGTCTCGAGGTCGCGCATTTCACCGACCAGGATGACGTCGGGGTCCTCGCGCAACGCGGCTTTGAGGGCGTTGTCGAAGGACCGGGTGTCCGCCCCCAGTTCGCGCTGGTTGACCAGGCTCATCTTGGAATGGTGGACGAACTCGATAGGGTCCTCGATGGTCAGGATGTGTTCGGCGCGGGTGCCGTTGATGAGGTCGATCATGGCGGCCAGGGTGGTGGATTTGCCGGAGCCGGTGGGGCCGGTGACCAGGATCAGGCCGCGGGGCTTGTGGCAGAGCTCCTTGACCAGGGACGGGAGGCCGAGTTCGTCGAAGCGGGGAACCTTGGTGGAGATGGTACGCAAAACGGCCGAGAAGGAGCCCTTGCTCTTGAAGGCGTTGACGCGGAAGCGTCCCAGGCCCACCACGCCGTAGGAACAGTCCAGTTCGAGGGTCTGCTCGAGGCCTTTTCTCTGGTCGTTGGTCAGGATGGAGAAGATCAGGCGCTGGGTGTCCTCGGGGGTGAGGGGATCGTAATCCGTCCGGACCAGCTTTCCGTTGATGCGGATGACGGGGGGAACGTTCGCCGCGATGTGGAGGTCCGAACCGTCCCTATCGAAAACCAGCTGCAAGAGTTCTTCCATGTACATGGGGGAAGGCTTCCTTTCTTACACGAAAAATGTTTTCTTCAAACGCTGATCAACGTGCCGCAGGCCGGACAGCCCTTCCATCCCTCCTCGATACGGGCCTTGCAGTTGGGGCACATCTTCTTGAGTTCGGCCTGGCAGAAGGGGCACTTGATGAACTCGTCGCCGATGGCGTTGCGGCACTTGGGGCAGAGCTTCTCTTCGCCCTCGCCCGAGAAGGTCACGCGGATGACCTCGTCGAGGGAGGTCATCCCGTTGGTGACGAGCTTGAGGGCATAGTCCTTGAGGGGAAGCATCCCCGACTGCTTGGCCGCGTAGCGGATCAGGGCCGTTCCCGCTTCGCGGGCAATCAGGTCCCGCAGCTCGTCGTTCATCTTCATGATCTCGTAGACGCCCATGCGGCCGGAATAGCCCTTGTTGCACTCGGGACAACCGGCGGCCTTGTAGAAGGTCGGCATGTTGCTCGGATCGTAGCGGTAGCCGACGTAGTCGAGCTCATGGGGATCAGGGGTGTAGGAGATCTTGCATTTGCCGCAGAGCTTGCGGACCAGGCGTTGGGCGATGACCCCGAGGGTGGCGGCCGAAGTGAGGAAGCCCTCGATGCCCATCTCCTGCAAGCGCATGATGGCGCCGGGGGCGTCGTTGGT
>DOBT01000249.1 GCA_003503675.1 Cyanobacteria bacterium UBA8530
GGCGGCGTGGGCGAAACGGTTGTGGTTGCCGACCACGAAGGTGTCGAAGGTGTATTTGGGGATCAGGATGCCGTACTTGGGGCCGGGAAGGGCGATGTCTTCGGAGCGTCCCGAAGTCTGGACGCTTTCCTCGGCGGGGCTTCCCGCCTCGGCCACCCGGAAGGAGACGGTGTAGTTGCCTTCGGCCACCTCGCTGATGGCGCGGTTGAAATCGCCCAAGAGGTTGCGGTGGATCCATTCTCTCGCGAACTCGCTCGGGGTCTCGATGAAGAGGGTGCTATCCTCGATGGAGATCGCCCGGGAAGGTTTTACCCAGGACTCGAAGTTCCGGGGACTCAAACGGTCTTTTAATAAGGGCAGAGCCCTTAGCCAGAGTTCTTCAGCCTGCATGGATTCTCCTCTTGCGCTTGTACAAAGGAGAACCATGCTACCACCTTGCCGCATCCGGAGCTAGGGGGGGATTTCACCTGAATTCACCGCCCTCGGTCCTGGTGCGCAGGGAGGCGTAGCCTTGCTTGGGGAGATGCGGATTCTCGAGGAAGCGGCGTGGGGGCCGGGCATTGCAAGCAGGCGATAAATATGATAGAGTGGCTAAGTTTCTGTAACCGGCGCAATTACGCCTATCAAGACAGGTGAAAAAGACAGATGGCATCACTCGCATTGACCTTCAACCCCCACAAAAGGCATCGCCAAAAGACCCACGGCTTCTTGGTCCGCATGAGCACCAAGAACGGCCGCCGTGTCCTGAAAGCCCGTAGGGCGAAAGGCCGGAAGCGTCTATCGGCCTAGATGCTGCCTAAGCAAGCACGCCTCAAGAGCAATCGCCGATTCCGGATGGTTTATTCCTCCGGGCGATCGTTCGTTGAGGCGTGCCTCGTTTTGCATGTCCTTCCCCTCAAGGAAGAGCCCGAAGCCCTTCAAATCGGCTTCTCGGTAAGCAAAAAGGTCGGCAACGCCGTGACCCGCAATCGGATCAAACGACGGTTGCGGGCGCTTTGCCAGAAGTACCTGAAGGATTTGCCCAAGGGCCATCTCCTGGTCTTCGTCGCCCGAAAGCGGGCCGTCGAGATGGATCACGAGAAGCTGGATCGCTGCCTTCGGAAGGCCTTGACCAACGCCAAGCTTTTGAACAAAGAGGATGCGGGCCTTGTTTTACCCCCTCCCTCGTTGTAGACATCGCGGCGGTTCCGTTCTAAACTGTTCGGGTATATGTTGATGAAAGGAAAGCCAGTCGCGCGCCTTCTTTTGGCTGCGATCCGGCTCTATCAAATGTTTTCGAGGCTCACCCCCAGGCGCTGCCGCTTCTATCCGACTTGCTCGCAGTACGCCTACGGGGCCGTCTCGCGTCATGGAATTCGCAAAGGCGGTGTCCTCGCCCTCGCTCGGCTTTTCAAGTGCCACCCCTGGAACCCGGGCGGATACGATCCCGTCCCCTAGCACCTGAGTAGGAGATTTCAGTGAACCCGATCGATATCCTGGCCAAGGAGATCATGCTCCCCATCATCGGCTTCTTCTTCGGCCTCACCCACAGCTATGGCTGGTCCATCGTGCTGTTGACCGTGACGGTTCGGATGGCGATGCTTCCCTTGACCGCCTCCCAGTTCAAGTCAGCCAAGACCATGCAGCGACTGCAGCCCAAGCTCCAGGAAGTCCAGAAACGCTACAAGGACAAGCCGGAGGAGATGCAGAAGCAACTCATGCTCTTCTACAAGGAGCACAACTACAACCCCTTCAGCAGTTGTCTTCCCGTCCTCATCCAGATGCCCTTCCTCTTCGCCCTTTACGCCACCTTGATCAGCGAGACCTTCAAGCACACGATCGCCGGGCAAGGCTTCCTCTTCATCCAGGACCTCGCTCGGGTCGGCATGAACAGCGCCTCGGGACTTCACTGGGACAGCATCGTCATGTTGTTGCTCTTCGGCGGCACCACCTTCGTCACCCAGAAGATGATGACCACCAACCCCGACGACCCCACCCAGAAGCAGATGCTGGTCACCATGCCCCTCATGATCACCGTCATGTTCGCCTTTTTCCCGGTTCCCGCCGGCGTCCTCCTTTACATCGTGGCCTCGAACTTCATCACCTTGGGCCAGAACTACTTCCTCTTGCAGTGGTCGCCCGCCCTCCACACCCCCATCGATGCCATCGAGCAGGTCGGCGAAGTGAAAAAAGAAGAAACGAAAAAAGAAGAACCGAAAAACCCCAATACCCGCAAGAAAGGGAAATAAACGATGGAATACCTCGAACATACGGGAAGGAACTACAACGAAGCCGTCGCCGAGGCCCTCGAGATCCTTCAGAGGCCGCTCGAAGAGGTTGAAATCACCATCCTCGAAGAAGGGGGCGGCGGATTGTTCGGCCTTCTGGGCAGTAAATTCGTCAAGATCGGAGTCAAGGTCAAGCCCGGTGTCATCGAACATGCGGCCGCCTGGTTGAAAGACCTGGTGGGGCAGATCGGCATCGAAGCCGAAGTCGCCGTGACCCGCAACGAAGAGGAAGTCGTTCTCGATATCAAGACCGAGGACTCCGGCATCCTGATCGGACGCAAGGGCTCGACCCTGGACGCCCTCCAGTACCTCGCCAACATCGCCTTCTCCACCCTGGTCGGCAAGAAGATCGTGGTCGACGCCGCCGAGTACCGCCTGCGCCGCCGCGAGAAACTCTTCGAACAAGCTCAGAATGCCGCCGATCGGGTGCGCCTCACCGGGCAGAGCCTGCGTTTGCCGCCCATGAGCGCGTCGGATCGCCGCATCATCCATACCTCCCTGCAGGAATGCCCCGACCTGGCCACCATCAGCCAGGGCGAAGACCCCTACCGCTACGTGGTGGTCGAACCCCGGCGCAACGTTCCCCAGGCTCCTCGAACCCAGAGAGCCCAGCGCCCTGTCGGCTAACATTTTCGATACCATCGCAGCCATCGCCACCCCCCCCGGGACGGGCGGCATCGGTGTCGTGCGCCTCAGCGGCGGCCTCGCGATAAAAATTTCCGAGCGGCTCTTTCGACCCTTCGGCCGGGATTCCTGGCCGACGGAAGGAAGAGCTTTGCTTTGCGGATGCATCCATGACCCCCTCACCGATCGCAAGGTCGACGAGGCCGTTTTGTTGGTTTTCCGCGCGCCCCGCAGCTATACCACCGAGGACGTGGTGGAAATCCAGTCCCACGGGGGAACGGCGATCCTCCGAAAAGTCCTTTCCCTTTGCCTGAAGGAAGGCGCCCGGCTCGCCACCGCCGGTGAGTTCACCAAGAGAGCCTACCTGGGCGGGAGATTCGACCTGGCCCAGGCCGAGGCGATCTCCGATCTCATCGGAGCGAAGACGGAGAAAGCCCTGGAAAACGCCCTCTCCCAACTGGACGGAGGCCTCTCCCGGGACCTGAAAGAGGTCCGGGAGTCCCTGCTCGAGGTGCTGGCCCGCGTCGAAGCCGCCATCGACTTCCCGCACGAGATCGAAGAACCGAAGCCTTCCGAGGTCCTGGGCCATATCGAGGAAATCGAAAGGAAGATATCCCTTCTGCTTTCTACGGCGCGGCAGGGAAGGGTTCTCAGGGAGGGAATGGCGATCGCCCTGGTCGGCAACCCCAACGTGGGAAAATCGAGCCTGCTCAACGCCCTCCTGAGGGAAGAGCGGGCCATCGTCACCGATCTCCCCGGCACCACCCGCGACCTGATCGAGGAGAACCTGGACCTCGGGGGCTATCTTTTCAGGATTCAGGATACCGCCGGCATCCGCGAGGGCGCCTTCGACCAGGCGGAAAAACTGGGAATCCTCCGCTCCCTGGAGGCGATCCACAAGTCGGACGCGCTGCTGTATTTGGTCGACGCCAGCCTCCCCCCCGCGGCAATGCCCTTTCCCGCCCAAAAGAAAATCCTCGCCATCCTCAACAAGATCGACCTGGTGAAGGATAGAGAAGCCTGCCTCGCGGCCTGGCGGGAAAAGTTGAAAATGCGGGCGATCGCCGTCAGCGCAAAAAGCGGCGAAGGCCTGCCGGAATTGACCGAAGCCCTGGTGAATCTTGCGGAAGGCAACCCCCTCGTTCCGCGTTGCGCCATCAACGCCCGCCACCAGGCGGCGCTATTCGCAGCCCTGGGTTCCCTGGAAGCCTCGAAGGAAGCTTTACTCGAAAGCTTGCCCCTGGATTTCCTCACCATCGACCTCAAGGCCGCCGTTTCCTCCCTCGGCGAAGTCACCGGAGAAGAAGTCTCCGAGGAAATCATCGAAAAGGTCTTCGAGAACTTCTGCGTCGGCAAATAAAAATANNGTTTCACTTGGCCTGTCTGAAATAGACCAACTGGCTTTCGAAGTGGACCCCGTCCCTTTCGCTGCGGGTCTTGACGATGCCGAGTTCGGGCAGGTACCAGATCGTCAGCTTGGAGCGGGTCGAAATCTTGCCGTTTTCCCCCCTCAGGCGGAAGCCGACTCGGCAGCAGCCCTTGAAGGTTCCCGCCTTCACCATCACCGTCTCCATCTTCTCGAATTGCCCGATGACCGAGAAGCGACACGAAGCCAACGCCCCCTCTTCGAGGAATCGAAAAGAGCCGCTCTGGGCCATCCAGGCGTCTTCCAATCCCGCCTTTTCGAGATAGCAGATCAGGGGGGAGACCTTGGCCTCGGCGTTTTCGGCATCGGGGAAGGGCAGGGCGATGCCCACCGCGGTCGGGGTGTAGATGAAGGAATAGCGGTTGATTTGTTGTTTTCCGTCCGGGTGGGTGATCTCCTGGACTACCTTGGCGACGCTTTGCTCGTTCCCCTCCTCGACTTCCACCACCCTGGAGCAGGCCAGGTCCCCGTTGCTCAAGAGGTAGTCCATTTGATCCCCTGCCTGGGGAACGTGGATGGCTTGGGCCAAAGCGGGGGGGGAAAGGGCGCATCCGAGCAGGGCGAGGAAAATCGGAAGCTTCATGGCCTTCATCATTTGCTCCTTCGAATAAACGACGGAGGCCATGATAGGAGCAAAATAGCTTTCTTCCCTCGGCAGAATAGCCGAAATGTCTTGCTTTTCGAGCGAGAAAGCTTCTCCCGGGAAAATCCGGCCTATCGCCCCTCGTGTCGACGAAAAAGCATAGAGATGCTAAGATTCTCGTCATGAGGCGCTGTTATCGCTGTAATGCTTCTGTTTTTCTCTTTCGAAAGGATCGCTTCATGAAGGATGGCCTCGGGACCTGTATTTTTTCACTTTTCATCCTGGGAATCGCTGTGCAGCCGGCTTTCGCCGAGAGCGCCAGCAAGCTTTTCACCATCGAACTCGCCAATACCCTGCCCGGGCAAACCCACCTGATTACCCTTTTCGGCTCCGATCT
>DOBT01000106.1 GCA_003503675.1 Cyanobacteria bacterium UBA8530
CTGCGTATAAACTGTTGTCGGTGCTCAAGCGCCTACGCTACGAGACAGCCAACTCGCAGGAGGGGATGCTCCGGCATGTCGGCCGAGTGATCGTGAAGCTGGGGTGCAACCCAACGGATCGTGACGTTGATCGAAGCACGGAACCAAATGGTTGGATTTCTATCGACGTCTGCCTAAGAAGCCTTGCCGCCGATTGAGGGTTCCTCCCTTTTTTCGCTAGCGTGAGATCGATCCTCACTATTAGAGAAAGTGTAAAGCCGCAAAAGAATGAAAAAAATTATTTTATCCCTGAGCGCGACGATGTTTCTTCCCCTGCCCGTTTTTGCGGAGCAGTCGGATCTTTCGAGTCAAAAAAACATTTCAGTCACAGTCTACAACCGGAACCTGGGTCTGGTGAAGGACGTTCGAACGATCAAGTTGAAGGGCGGCAACCTCGATCTGCGCTTCATAGACGTGGCTTCGGGCATCGATCCGACTTCGGTTAGCTTCAAGTCGCTCAGCGATCCTTCGGCGCTTTCCATACTCGAGCAGAATTTCGAGTACGATCTGATCACGCCCGAGCGCCTTATGGAAAAATACTTGAACAAGGAGATCGAAATCCTTCAGACCGGTGGAAGCCAGCGTGCGACGCTGCTTTCCACCAACAGCGGCTATGTGTACAAGATAGGCGATCGCGTTTACCTGCAACCCCCCGGCCAGGTCATCCTGCCCAAGCTGCCGGATAGCCTCGTTTCCCGCCCCACGTTGGTATGGTCCCTCAACAACAAGAAGGCGATGGACCACCAGGTCGAAGCGAGTTACCTGACCAGCGGCCTGGACTGGAGCGCCAACTACGTTCTGAAGTCCTCCAAGGACAACAAGAACATCGACCTGACGGGCTGGGTCACCCTCAACAACAACAGCGGCACCGAGTACCGCAACGCCGACCTGACGTTGGTGGCCGGCGACGTCAACCGGGTGAAAAACGAGCGTTCCCGGTCGATGGGGGGGGCGAAGCGGATGATGGAGGCTCCCGCCGCGAGCAACTTCCAGGAATCGCCCCTCTTCGAGTACCATTCCTACCATCTGGATCGCCCCACCACCCTCAAGGATCGGCAAAACAAGCAATTGACTCTGCTGGATGCCAAGGAAGTGCCTGTCACCAAGAGGTTTTACTTCCAACCCAGCAACTATCCGATCTGGCATCAATCCTCCGAGCGCCTTAAAAGCAAGGTTTCGGTCTTCCTCGAGTTCATGAACTCGAAGAAGGGCAACCTCGGGATGCCCCTTCCGAAGGGAACGATGCGGGTCTACCAGGAAGACAATCTCGGGAAGCTGCAGTTCATCGGGGAAGACAACATCGATCACACCCCCAAGGACGAGAAGGTCCGCATCAAGCTCGGAGAGGCCTTCGACGTGGTGGGGGAGCGTTGGCAGACGAATTATCGAAAACTGGGAGATCGCGCGAGCGAGGCTTCCTACCGCGTCAGCCTGCGCAACCACAAGGACGTTCCGGTCACGGTGACGGTGGTCGAGAAGTTGGGCGGGGACTGGGAAATCACCTCGAAGTCCCTCGACTACACCAAGACCGACGCCAGCACCCTCGAGTTCAACGTCGGGGTCCCGGCCAACCAGGAGAAACGGCTCGATTTCACGGTCAGGACGAGCTACTGATATTTGATAAATTAACAAGGGTATTGTAAAGTCATCGGAGGTTTCTCGTCGCAACGCCTTCGATGAAAGAAAGCCCCGAGGGGAAAAGAGCGAGGCGAGAAGATCGAAAGGGGAGGAGACCATGGGATTCGACTCATCGGGCGATCGCCCCCTCTACATCATCAGCGTCGCGGCGGAACTGGTGAATATGCATCCGCAGACCCTGCGCCTCTACGAGCGAAGAGGACTGGTGGCCCCCAAAAGACAGGGGAAGAACCGGCTCTATTCTCAGAGGGACATCGAGCGGCTGATGTACATCCAGCAGTTGACCCAGGAGCTGGGGATCAATCTGGCCGGAGTAGAGAAGATCATCCGCCTCCAAACCGATCTCGAGCAACTCCAGGCCCTGAAGGCCACCGAGATGCAACTCATCCGTCAGCGGCTGGATGAGCTGGAGGAAATCAAGAGAGAGAAGGAAGGCGAGATCAAGGCCATCAAAAAGCGCATCAAGGGGCACCTGGAGGAATGATTCGATTGTCCTGTAACGGGGCGCACATGCAGAAAGCCCCGTTTGAAGTATTCTTAGGGTCCGGGAAGAGGAGGAAAAACCCATTATTGCTCTGTTTACAAAGGAACATCCGGGGGTCATCGGCGCCGATTCAGGATGCGCCCGTGTCTTGAGGTCGGCGCATGGTGAAAGAGCGCAATTCATGATAAAATCCGTGTATATGAATCCCTCTTCCTAGAGGATACGAGAGGTGCAAAATGTTTGAACGTTTTACCGAAAAAGCCATTAAAGTCATCATGCTGGCCCAAGAGGAAGCTCGACGGCTAGGTCATAACTTTGTGGGCACCGAACAGATCCTCCTGGGTTTAATCGGTGAGGGCACGGGCATTGCGGCCAAGACCCTGAAGGGTTTGGGCGTGAGTCTCAAGGACGCACGGATCGAGGTCGAGAAGATCATCGGTCGCGGCTCCGGCTTCGTGGCCGTGGAGATCCCCTTCACGCCGCGCGCCAAGCGCGTGCTCGAGCTCTCGTGGGACGAGGCCCGCCAGCTCGGCCACAACTACATCGGTACCGAGCACCTTCTCCTTGGCGTCATCCGCGAAGGCGAAGGGGTAGCGGTCCGGGTATTGGAGAACCTGGGAGTGGATCTGAGTCGGGTACGCTCCAGCGTCATCCGGATGCTGGGCGAAAATGCGGCACCCTCCGCGGGTGGTCCGCACCGCTCCAAGACCCCTACCCTCGATGAATTCGGTTCCAACCTCACCCAGGCTGCCGAAGAGCATCGCCTGGATCCGGTCGTCGGCCGCGAGAAGGAAATCGAGAGGGTGGTCCAGATCCTGGGCCGCCGTACCAAGAACAATCCGGT
>DOBT01000105.1 GCA_003503675.1 Cyanobacteria bacterium UBA8530
GCTACCAAGCTGCGCCACGTCCCGTACTGGTCGCCAGTGAATTAAAAGCTTACACTTCATCCTGGGGCTTGTCAACCCTTGGCTTTGCCCCAAACCCGGCTATAATGGCCATGTCTACCGAGCATAAGAAAGGAACCCCATGCGCCTGTTTCTTCCGCTTATCTTGGCCCTGTCCCTTTGTCCGCCCGTTCTGGCAGAGACGAACTATACCCTGACCCAGCCCGAGAAGACGGCCGTCATCCAGGCCCTCGTCACCAGCAAGCCCAACCCCGGTTACTGTGCCATGGCCTCCTTCGTCGTCCCCGGATCCAGCCAGTTCCTGCTGGGAGACCTTCCCAGGGCGGCCCTCTCCCTCGCCACCTATGGCGTCCTCATGCTGGGAGTCCCTTCCCTGACGATGGTGAATCAGGACACCAGGACCGGCATCCTTTCCGTGGGGATGGTCGTGGTCGGCGGCTTCTCCGCCCTCGACGCCTTCACCCTCGCCCAGGGGCAGCGCGATCGCAACCAGCAGAGCCTGGAGCTGTTGGAAAGGGGCGATCCCTAAAGTTACCGTCCATTTAACTGTGGGATAAGAAACTTTGCCCTCCTTCTCCCGATAAGAAAAATATGAACGGTGGGACGCAAGCCAAAGGGAGGAGAGGGCCATGACGCAAATCGCTAGGGTTCAGAGCCCCATGGTATACGGAAGACCTCTGCGCACCGCGAACGCCAACCTGGCGAAAGTGGCCGCGGCTCCTCAAACCGCTCAAACTGCCAAGACCCAGTCGGTCGCCGCCGCTTCCATCAACGACCTGATCGACGCCGGCGACGACAAGCAAGCCGTCTACGCCCAGCAGATGAAGCGCTGGTTCATGGGCAGCCCGAGCACCGTCCTCTTCATGAACGCCAGTCCCTTCATGCGCTCCATCTCTTCCTTCCTCACCGGCGTTCCCAAGGAAGACCTCAAGGAATTCGCCTACCGCGCCGACCTCATGAGGGTTCCCGGCATGTCCCCCGACGTGGTCCGCACCATCCGCAATCCCCTGCTCAAGGACATGATCAACATCAAGGGCCCGGGCGACCTCGGCAGCTCCTCCATCGGCGACATCCTCCGCTTCGCCACCATGCTCGGAGCCGGCGGCGACCTCGCCAGCGCCAGCGCCGTCATGGAGCGCGCCCGCGGCATGCAGAACAAGGTCAGTTGATAAAAATCGATCGATTTCTTCGCCCCCGGAAACGGGGGCTTTTTTTGTGCCTGCTTTTTCGCTATGCTGTTTTTATTTTGAAAGAGGTCTTTTTTGAACGTTCTACAGGCCCTGGTGCTCGGGACCGTCCAGGGACTAACCGAGTTCCTTCCCATCAGCAGCACCGCCCACCTCGTGCTGATCCCCACGCTCTTCCGCTGGCCCGATCCCGGACTCACCTTCGACGTGGCCCTTCACCTCGGGACCTTCCTGGCCGTCGCCTGGTACTTCTGGGAAGACCTGATCAAGATGGCCCTCGGTTTCTTCGAGAGCTTTCGTAAAAGGGATTTCAGCGATCCCTTTCAGCGCTTGCCCTGGCTGATCCTTTTGGGGACCATTCCCGCCGGTATCGCCGGTCTGTTGCTGGAGGAGAAGGTGGAAACGACTTTCCGCTCGCCCCTGGTCATCGCCACCACCCTGATTTTTCTCGGCTTGCTGCTTTGGGCCGCCGATTGGGTAGGACGGCGAAAACGCCCGCTCACCGACGCCCGCTGGTTCGATGCCCTCTTGATCGGCCTCGCCCAGGCGATCGCCCTCATTCCGGGCGTCTCCCGCTCCGGTTCCACCATGACCGCCGCCCTCTTCATGGGGCTGAAGCGGGAAGACGCGGCGCGCTTCTCCTTCTTGCTGGGCTTCCCCATCATCCTGCTCTCCGCCCTCTTCAAGATGAAGGACCTGGCTGCCTTGAATTTCAGCCGGGACGGGCTGCCTTTCCTGGTGGGGATGACGGCATCGACCGTCTCCGGCTACCTCTGCATCCGCTTCTTCATCCGCTTCCTGCAAAAGAGGGGGATGGGGGTTTTCGTCGTTTACCGCATCGCCTTGGGGTTGCTCATCTTCGGTCTTTTCCTGAGCGGGAACCTGCCCCCCGCCCTGCATCTTTGAGGAAAATCAGGGTCCTGCTCGACGGAAATCCGGAAGAGTTCTTTCTGGGAGCCACCGTGCAGGACCTGGCCGGAAGGCTTTCCCCCCAAAAAAAAGCGGCCTTCGAAGAAGGCCGGGGCTTTTTTGTGGATTCCGAGAACCACCGGGTCGGGACGGGCGGCTCCCTGGAGCCGGAGGGAAAATATTCCTTCTCCTCGGCTCTTTTTTAGAAGACGTCGAAGAGGTTACCCAGGTTGGTGGCGCAGGCCGAAACCAGCAGGGTCGAGGCCATCAGAACCAGGCTCCAGGCGATTCTCCTCATGTCGTTTCCTCCTTTTTCCCTTCATACCCAAAAAACCCTCGATCTCTTCTTTATTACTTTTTAGAACCTTTTGTTCACAAAATTTTTGCATAAAATCCCCGAATTAACGGTAGAAATAGGTATGTCGCCGTAAAGAGAGGGGAGTGAGGGTTGCAGATCGATCCTGCCGTTCATGAGAGGTTCGTCGACGAATTCGGCCTCAACATGCTCAACACGCTCACGAGCAAGGAACATCGCCTGACCGCGCACAAGCGCAGGATCTTCGTCTTCGACGAAAGGGGCGGGGTTTTCGGGGGATCGGAAAGGGTCCAGAGCTACCAGAATCTCACCACCGGGGTCTTCCATTCCAAGAGCCGCCAGGTAGTCGGCGTCCGCTATCGCTGCAAGCCGAATGACCTGGAAGATCCCGTTCTGGGCGGTTTCCACACTCATCCGGCCCTCATCTCGAAGAACCCCCGATTGGTTCGCCGCCGCATCGACAGCCTTCTCTGGATGTCCGACATGGACCGCCTCGCCTTCTTCAAGCAGTACCAGCTCTACGGCTATGATTGGCATTTCATCGGAGCCGTCGACATCGCCTGCTTCCACATCGAGGACATCCTGGCCGACCGCTTCGCCCCCCGCGAGATCCTCCGCTACCCCGACCTTCCCGGCCTCATCGAGCGCCTCGCCCCCCAGATCGAGTTCTATGACCGCATCCTCCAGAGCCAGGCGAGAATTTCCCGTACCGTCGATCGCAGCGCCCTGGAACAGATCTTCCAGGCCAGCACCGGAATCGAGGCGACCATCGAGGAGGTCCTCAACCACCGGGGGCTCGACCTGCCTTCGGTCGCCCGGAAGGTGGCCCATGAATGCCAGCTCCTCGGCTTTTCGAGCAAGCAGGTCAACCTGGTCATCAAGCGCACCAAGTCCAAGGTGGAGGAAGAGGTCCTGCAAGGCTTCCAGGCGAACATCGAGGAGGCCTACAAGGATCTGTCGGTCCTGGTGGGCCAACAAAAGCCTCAGCCCCGGCAGTGCACCTTTTCGTAGATCCCTCGGAAGCGGCCCGTGGGATCCACCATGGCCTTCGCCATCCCGTACCGTTCTCGTGAGTAGATTTCCCAGAAACGCTCTTCCGTATAGCTGTTGCTGGCGATGAGGGCCTTCAATCCCGCCAACTCGAAAAGCTTCTCCTCCAAGAGGGTATAGTAATCGACGCCCGGATCGTTGTTCGGCTTGCCGTAGATGGCGCAGTCGATGAACAGCTTGTCTTCGATCCGGCTGCGGAAGCCGTCCGCCAGGAAGGGGTAGGGCTCTTCGATCCGGTAGGGAACGATCCAGAGCGGGAAATAATCGAACTTTTCTTCGTAGAAGCGAAAGAAGTTCTCGAAGCGGGAAGAGGGAATGAAGCAGTCCAGCACGACGTCGGGCCGGCCTTTTTGCAGCAAGGCGGCGAAGCGATTGGAATACTCCAGCAATTTCGTGGAGGAAAGCAGCTGCTTTCCGAAAAGCAGCCGGATGAGCGGGTTCTCCAAACCGGGGATCTTGCGGCTCAGCCAGTGGCAATCGGCATCATAGCGGAAAAAGTAGTCGAATAGAGCCAGGTAGTCCTGGCTTCTTTTTTTCGTGCTTTTGTAAAAAACCTTCGTTCGGTCGTATTTGCTCGTATAAGGGGCCTCTTCGACCATCTTGCCCAAACAAAGCACGAAGCACTTTTTGTCATGGATGATGCCGTCGATGAAATCGAACTCCTTCTTTTCGCAGGCCTCGAGCATGGCCTGGTAGAAGGAATCGAAATCGTCGAATTTCGGGTATTCCATCTTGACGAAGGGCTTCGCCTCGACGAGGGGGAAATCGATGCGGGTGAGGATGCCGAGCGTTCCGTAGGAACCGTGGATCATCCCGAAGATTTCCTTGTTCTCGGTGGGTGAGCACTTGACGATCAAGCCGTTCCCCGTCAGGACCTCGTAGGAGAGGGCGTTGTCGTGGAAGCCTCCGTAGCGGAAGGACATCGATTCCACCGAGCAGCCCGAGACGGCTCCCCCCACGGTGATGGTCTTGAGTTCGGGCACCAGCTTCGGGATCAGGCGGTGCTTCAGGGTTTCCTCGACCAGTTGAGAGAAGGTGACCCCGGGCTCGACCGAGCATTTCATCTCGATCGGATCGATCGAGATGATTTCCTTCAGGGAGCGCAGATCCACCTTTCCGTCCTTGCGGCGGTCGTCCCTGGCCAGGGGCATCATGTGGGAGACGCCCCCCTTCTGTAGGGAGAGGAGGCCTTCTTCGTGGTTTCTGAGGGACCGGGCGATTTTTTCGACCTTTTCGAAGTGGGAAATCGACATGGCTTCCTTCCTGTTAAAAAAAGGTGCGGGCGCCGAGGATCGGGCCCTGATAGGCAGGTTCCAGGTCGACGTCGTTGGCTTTTCCCAGAAGGGGATAGCGGTAGCCGGCCGAGATTTCCAGACTGTCGAGCGGGTTCCAGGTGAGGCCGGGGGTGAGGGCGAGTTGCAGGGGTTCGGAGCCTTCGGCCGCGAAGCCGTCGTGGCTGAGGGGAGTGAGCCCCACCAGCCCCACCATTTCCAGGGAGGCCTCGAAGACGTCCAGGAAGGGGTACTCGCCGGAAAGGCCGTACTTGAGGAAATCCGGGTAATCCCGCTTGTCGGGGGGATTACTGCCGATGGTCCGGTTCCCTTCCAGGCACATGGAATAGCCAAGATTGCCGGTGAGGGTCACGTTCCCGACTTCCCTCGAGCCCAGAAGGCCGATCGAGAGATCGGTCGAGCCCGTTCCCGTCAGTTCGGCCTCGCTCGCGGCACGGCTCTTCCCCGTGGGGAACTTGCCGGAGAGGAAGGCGGCGACGGGAGGTTCCTCGCTCAGGCGGTATTTCAGCCCCAGGGAGACGTCCCCCAGGGCGGTTCCGTTGCTGGTGGCCATGCCGCTCGCGAAGCGGCTGTTCTGGATGGGCAGGAGCAGTCCCCCCTCCAGGCCTTCGATCAGGCCGAAGCGCAGCTCGATGGGGAGGCTGATGCGACTGTAGGATTCCCCCGTGGAGAGGCCCTTGGTTTCGCCGCTGCTGCTGAAGAGGCCGAGGGCGAAGGAATAGCCGGGGGTGAGCGAGACCCAACCCTTCATGGGGGCGAAGGTGTCGGCCGGGATGACTTCCAGGGGCGAGGCGATCGCCGCGGGGAGGAAAGCCAGTGAATAAGCCAAGAAAACGAGACCGATCGATTTTTTCATGCTTGCTCCTTTGAGCTGCTTATAGCAAATCCACTTCCGCACGTCAAGCGAGTTCTCCTCCTGGTCGTTCAACTTCCCTTCACATTGCTTTCAAACCACCGAAACGAGCGTCTTCTATCATTCACTCACAAGCCTCGAACGAGGGCTTCGGAAAAAGCGAGTGAGTGACGTGTCGTCGTGTGAAAAAGGAGGAAGCTATGGTGGGTTTCAAGAGGTTTTTGGTTGAGGAAGAAGGACAGGCCCTGACGGAGTACGGTCTCATCCTCGGTTTGATCGCCGTCGTCTGCGTCGGCGCCCTTTCCCTGATGGGCACCAACGTCAACGGCATGCTCAAGTCGATTGCCTCGACCTTGAACACCTCGGGCGCCGGAGCGGCTCCCTAGGAATCGCGAAAAGCTTTTGGCGCTGAGGAGGGAAACATGAGACAGAAGGAATCCGGGCAGGCCATGGTGGAAACCGCACTGGTCGTCCCCATTCTCATCGCACTGATGATGGGTACCTTCAGCCTCGGTCAGGTCTTCAGCGCCAAGCTGGTTCTTATCAACGCAGTGAGGGAAGGGGCGCGCGTGGGTTCTCTCGGGCGCCCCTCCTTCACCATCCAGGACACGGTACATCGCTACCTGGCCTCGGCTGGGATCGCCTCGGAATCGGTAGCCGTCCTGATCAGCGGGGCGCAGGCCAAGTCGGGGGACTCCATCAGCGTCAAGGTGACCTACCCGATCAAGCTGGCGGTGCCGCTGCCGGGAATGCCGGACCCCCTGCCCTTGGATTCCCTAGCAGTTATGAGGATTGAGTGATGAAAAGGTCCAATCGTTTGATTTTGGCCGCTGCAGTAGGCCTCGTGGCCACGGGCGGCCTTTATTTTTATCTTCTGCGCGAGCCCCCGAAGGCCGAAAGCGCCATTCCGATGCAGGTGGTTCTGGTGGCGACGCAGCCCATCCCGGCCCAGACCCGGATCCTGTCATCCCAGTTCACCGTCCAGAACCGGCCTTCGAGCTTCGTGCCCGCCGGCTCGGTCAATGACCCCAAGCTCGCGGTGGGTAGGCTCTCCAAGGAAGCCATCTATCCGGGCGAGCCCGTGCTCGAAGAGAAATTGATGCCGGTCGGGGCCGAAAACCCCCTGGCCTTCATGCTGCAGAGCGGCTACCGTGCCGTCACCGTGGCGGTGGACGAGGTGGTCGGAGTGGCAGGCTTCCTGATGCCGGGCACCCTGGTGGACGTGGTCTCCACCCTCGACATCGACGGCCGGCCCGCCACCAAGGTCATCCTCCAAAAGATCCGGGTCCTGGCGATCGCCCAGGATGCCGCCAAGAAAGACTCCCCCCAGGCCAAGGTGGTTTCTTCGGCGACCCTGGCCGTGACCCCCAGTGATGCGGAAAGGCTGGTTTTGGCTGCCGACAAGNNTGCCTGGCCATCCGCTCCCCCAAAGAAGAGGGAACGATCAAAACCAGTGGCGTCACCTCGGAGAGCCTGGTGGGCCACGAAAGAAAAGCGGCTCCCAGAGCGGCCACCAGGGTCGTTCGTGAGGTCGTGACCAAGCCGGTGTACAGGGATCGAATCGTCCCCGCCAAGGCTCCGAAGCTGGAGCCGACCATCATGGTCATCCGGGGCGGCAACATCGAGATGGTTCAAAGGTAAAGGGGCAGAGTGCGAAAAGACATGAAAAAGAGCAAGTTAAGCCGAGTCGTCCTGGCCTGGGCACTGGTCTTCACGGCGCTGCCGGTGCGCGCCGAACAGGTCATCCCGGTCGTGGTGGGACGCTCCTCCGTGGTCACCGTCAAGGGCCTGATTTCCAAGGTCTCGATTGCCGATCCTCAGATCGCGGACGTGGCGGTCCTTTCCAAGAGCGAGGTGCTCGTCAACGCCAAAAAGACCGGGACCACCACCCTGGTGGTCTGGTCCTCCTCGGGAAAGCGCTTCTTCTACGACATCGCGGTCAGGGTCGACACCAAGACCCTCAAGGATTCCCTCGACCGTGAAATCGGCACGGACCAGGTCTCGGTCCAGTTGGTCAACGAGAACGTCATCCTCACCGGACAGGTCGCCGGCCCGCGCCAGTCGGAATTGGCCGAGAAACTGGCCGCGGGCTTCGCCAACAAGGTGATCAACCTGCTGCAGACCGCCGAAGACCCCCAGGTCAAGGTGGACGTCCAGGTGGTGGAGATCTCCAAGAACGACGCCAGCAACCTGGGAGTGAAATGGGGCTCCCTTCGTCTCACCCCCACGGGCGACGCCATCTTCTCCCCCGACCGCATGGTCTTCGCCGAGCCGCGCCCCGGGGCGATCTCCGAGTTCAGCCAGTTCGATCGCCTGTCGGCCGATCTCAACCTCCTGGTCAAGCAGGGCAAGGCGAAAATACTCTCCAATCCTTCCCTGGTGGCGGTCTCGGGCGGGAAAGC
>DOBT01000235.1 GCA_003503675.1 Cyanobacteria bacterium UBA8530
ATGAGGCGCTGTTATCGCTGTAATGCTTCTGTTTTTCTCTTTCGAAAGGATCGCTTCATGAAGAATGGCCTCGGGACCGGTATTTTTTCACTTTTTGCCTTCGTAATCGCCGTGCAGCCCGCTTTCGCCGAAAGCGCCAGCAAGCTTTTCACCATCGAACTCGCCAATACCCTGCCCGGGCAAACCCACCTGATTACCCTTTTCGGCTCCGATCTTCAATACGCCTACGGTCTCACCGAGCGCCTGCAGGTCGAATTCGGACACTCCGGCCTGAGCCTCGCCCCCGCTTATCGCCTGCCCTTGCGGGCCCAGGTGAAATCGCTGTTGTGGCAGGGGGAGACCATCGGCATCGGGAGCGGCTTGGCCCTTTCCTCCAGCTTTTCCAAGAGCGGAGCTTCTTTTTCCACGGCCAAGGTCTTCGCTCCGATCACCTTTTCCGGTTTTCCGGGGTTGGCCATCAGCTTCGTCCCCAGTCTCTCGACCGGGGGGAAGACCGTTTTCGCCTTGGGAACGGGCCTCGCCTACATGCTGGGGGGGGCCTGGGTCCTCATCGCCGAGGACAACCTGAGCGATCTTGGCAGGCTGAGGGAAAACACCGTCTTGCTCGGCGGCGCTTATCTCGGTTTGCGACCTGGCACCACCCTGGCCCTGGGGATCGCCGCGGGGAACGGGATAGCCAGTGTTTTCGAGGCCATCAAGCTGGGGTTTTGAGGATGATTTGAAAAGGCTGCGGCTGAGGACAAGCGTTGTCGAGGTAAGGTTTTTATTTGAGAAACGATTGTCAGTTCCTTGAAATCTCGATGAAAGGCCGATTAAAAAGGACAAGCACAGCTGCTTCCTTCCGATATCAACATGGAAGGTTCATCGAAAGGAGTGCCTAATGAGCACGCTGCACATTGCAAGCACAATTAAACAGACCCTCGCCCCCCACCCGCCCCCTCTAAAGAATCCCCAACCGACTGCCCCCGTCCCGGCAAAAGAGCCGATCGATAACAACCGTGTCATGGAAAAAGGGTCGCAATCCATCCAGGCCGCCGCTGCCATGCCCGTNNCAAGAACGGCCAAAGAGGCTCGCCTCGGGGCAGAGTCGATCTGGATCGATGC
Organism: Cyanobacteria bacterium UBA8530; assembly: GCA_003503675.1. Taxonomy (GTDB): domain Bacteria; phylum Cyanobacteriota; class Sericytochromatia; order S15B-MN24; family UBA8530; genus UBA8530. The sequence goes on from DOBT01000235.1 coordinate 1,105, forward strand.
CGGCGCCCCTTTTGAGACGACTTACAATGGGCAGGTTCTTCGGGATCCAAGAGATGTTAACGAGGCCTCTTCACCCAAATTGGATCAATTGGCCTCGGAACAGCTCATATTGAACCGAACGCTTTTTTCGACCGCATTCAAAAAACTCGACTCCTCACAGAAGTACCAGTTTGTCGATGTCTGGAAGATGACCGATAGCGATCCGGCGGCCAAACTGGCCCTCCAATTACTTTTGATCGAAGGAAAGCTTCCAGGAAAGGGAAAGTCGAGCGATGGAGACGACCTGGNNTAGAACCAAGCATCGATCGTAACGTTCTGGTAAGCGATCTTATCCAGGAAATCGCACTTCCAACCGCCATCAATCAACACAACCGTTCGACATGCTTCATGACTTCGCTCCAGATCATGGAGGCCATTCAGAATCCTGCCGAATATGTCCGCATCATCGGNNAAAAAGCGGACGATTCTGCGCGTTCCATTTCCGCACGTCTTTGGCAAGGCGCTTCAGTCGAATACTACGCCACATCGAGCCGTATTCCCGCTATTACCGGCAAGGAATTCGATAGGTACTTTGCAAACGAAAAGAACGCCATGGAAATCCTTGAGCGCATCAGCGAGAAAACCAAACAAGGAATTCTCATCCCGGTGTCGATGAAATGGGGAGCCGAGGGCCAGGCGCAACATCAGGTCCTTGTGACCAAGGTCAATGAAGGGAGGGTTTTCTACGACAACCCTTGGGGAAGAGAAGAGAGCATGTCAGTGGGGGAGTTCACGAAACGCTTCTCCATCGTCGATATAGAAAGCAGTGAAGCCGGGGTTTCGCCAGATTTAACCCGGAGATTGCTGGGTGACAGCGCTAAATAGGGATCTTGATATTGGATCGACGCAAGGAATTAATAGGTGTAACTGCTTGACACCAGCTTCGCGATAGCTGATAGAGGTAAAATTCTAGTCCTTGCTGAAAGCGCTTTCGGCCTTGACCCCTGCTGGGGCCTGGGCTAGCATGGATCCAATCAGCATCGNNTCGCACCCAGCCCCACCGGCTACCTCCACGTGGGGGGAGCCCGTACCGCCCTCTTCAACTGGCTGCTCGCCCGCCATCACGGCGGCACCTTCGTCCTCCGCATCGAGGACACCGATCAGGCCCGCTCCACCGACGAATCCCTCCAGGCCATCCTGGACTCCATGCGTTGGCTCGGTCTCGATTGGGACGAAGGACCGGACATCGGCGGCCCTTTCGGCCCCTATTTCCAGATGTCTCGCCTGGACTCCTACAATAAGTACCTGGGGCAGTTGCTCGAAAACGGGCATGCCTACCGCTGCTATTGCACTTCCGAAGAGCTCGAGGCTCGCCGTCAGGCCGCCAAAGAAGACAAGCAGGGCCATGGCTACGACGGGCGCTGCCGAAACCTTTCCCCCGAGCAGATCGAGGTTTTCGAAAAGGAAGGCCGCAAGCCCGCCATCCGCCTGAGAACGCCCGACTCCGGCAACACCGTTTTCCCGGACCTGATCCACGGCGACGTGTCCTTCCAGAACGAGCTGGTCGACGACTTCGTGATCGTGAAGGCGGACGGAGTCCCCACCTACAACTACGCGGTGGTGATCGACGACGCGACCATGGAGATTTCCCACGTCCTGCGGGGCGACGACCACATCTCGAACACNNTATTTGCCCAAGGCCTTCGTGAACTACCTCGCCAAGCTGGGCTGGGGCTGCGGAGATCAAGAAATCTTTTCCCTGCCCGAACTGATCGAGAAGTTCGACCTCTCGGGCATCAACAAGACGGCCGCGGTCTTCGACAACGTCAAGCTGGAATGGCTCAACGGTGTCTACATGAGGTCCGAGAGCGCTTCCGACCTTTTGCCCCTCACCAAACCCTTCTGGGAGAAGAAAGGCTGG
>DOBT01000123.1 GCA_003503675.1 Cyanobacteria bacterium UBA8530
TGGTCGACTACGCCCACACCCCCGACGGCCTCGAAAACGTGCTCTCGACCGCCCGCGGCTTCACCCGCAACCGCCTCATCGCCGTCTTCGGCTGCGGCGGCGACCGGGATCGAACCAAGCGCCCCGTCATGGGAAGGATTGGAACGGAACTTTCCGATCTCGCCATCCTGACCTCCGACAACCCCCGCTCGGAAGACCCCGAGAAAATCCTCGCCGAGGTCGCCTCCGGGGTGGAAAAGACCTCTTTCCGGATGATCGTCGATCGGGCCGAAGCCATCAAAGCCGCCATCGAGGCGGCCGGCCCCGGCGACGTGGTGGTGATTGCCGGCAAGGGCCACGAGGACTACCAGATCTTCAAGGACCGGACCATCCATTTCGACGACCGCGAGGAAGCCAGAAAGGCACTGAAATGTTCACTTTAGACGAGATCGCCGGGATCGTCGGGGGAGAACTCACGGGAGACGGGAAAATCCAAGTAGGGGGGGTGTCCACCGACACCCGCACCATCGCGAAAGAAGAGCTTTACCTCGCCCTCAAGGGAGAGAACTTCGACGGCCACGACTTCATTGAGAGAGTCGAGGGAAGAAATCCCGTCCTCCACCAGGAGAAAGAAGTTTCCGCACCCTCGATCCTGGTCCGGGACACCCTGGTCGCCTACGGGCAACTGGCCAGGGCAAAGCGGATGAACTGGGGGGGGAAGCTCGTCGCCGTCACCGGTTCGAGCGGCAAGACCAGCACCAAGGAAGCCATCTCTCAGCTTTTGCAGCAATACGCCCCCACCCACCGCACCGAAGCCAACCAGAACAATGAGATCGGGCTGCCGAAAACCCTGCTTTCGCTGGGGGATCAGAAGTACGCCGTGGTCGAGATGGGTATGCGCGCGAAGGGCGAGATCCTTTCCCTCGCGAAGATCGCCCTCCCGGACATCGGCTTGATCACCAACGTCGGCAAGGCCCACATCGGCCGCCTGGGTTCCATGGAAGCCATCAGGGACGCCAAGGGAGAATTGTTCGAGGAGGTCGAGAGGCTCGGAGGCATCAAGATAGCCAACGGCGACGACCCGCTTTGTCGAGAACTGATCGAGAAGTTCCCGAACCGAAAAATCCTCTTCGGCTTCGGCGAGAACTGCACGCTCAGGGGAGAGAAGCTCGACGCGCAAACCTTCCGGGTAAAGGACTGCCTGGTTTCTACCAGCCTGCCGGGGGAGCATCACTGCCTCAATGCCCTGGCGGCGATCGCCGTGGGGCTCGCCCTTGACCTCCCCCTGCCCCGAGAACTCGCCTTCAACCCCGGGTCCCTTCCGGGAAGAGCCCAAAGGATCTCACGGGGAAAGACGACCCTCTGGGACGAATCCTACAACGCCAACCCGGATTCCATGCGAGCGGCCATCAAGAGCCTCTTCGAACAGCCGGGAAAAAAATTTCTCGTCCTGGGTGAGATGGGTGAACTGGGGGAACACGCCGAACGAGAGCACCTCGGACTGGGGGAATTCCTATCGGCCTTTCCCGTCGATCTCCTGGTGACGGTGGGCCCCCTGGCCGATCTCTACGGAAAAAAAGCGGGCTGCCTCCATGAAAACGTGCCGAACCGCCAAGAAGCGGCGGAAAAGGTGCTCGAAAGGATTTCCGAAAACGCGGGGCCTTCTCAGGTTCTTTTCAAGGGCTCGCGCTCGACGAAAATGGAAGAAGTCCTTTCGATGGTTTTGAGTACTTTCGAAAGTGCCCCATCTTGAACAAAAAAATGAAAGAAATATTTTCGATGGTTTTAAGAACCTTCGAAGGTGACCGATCTTGAACGATTCTTTTTTATCAACCTAGAAAGTGGCCAATTTTGAACAGCAATCTCGCCCTCATTCCTTTTTTCTCCGCCATCCTGGTCATCCTGGTCGGCAAGCCCTTCATCGATTTTCTCGGGCAATGGCGCTTGAAGCAGAGCATTCGGCAGGAAGGCCCCCAGTCTCATCTGGCCAAGGCGGGCACTCCGACCATGGGGGGCTGGCTGATCGTTCTTTCGGCTCTGGTGGTCGCCCTGTTCTTCGACCGTTCCCCGAACACGCTGGCCCTGGCGGCTCTCACCCTGGCCTACGCCTTGCTGGGATTTTTCGACGACTTCATCGGCATCGCCAAGAAGCACAACAAGGGGCTTTCCGCGCGCGCCAAGATGCTCGGCCAGCTGTCGATCGGCGTTTTCTTCGCCCTCTATCTGGGCCTGTCGGGGCGCGGCACCTCTTTGTTGCTGCCCTTCACCCACGCCCAATGGGAAATCGGCTACTTTTATTATCCCCTGGTGCTTCTGGTTTTGGTCGCGGCCACCAACGCGGTCAATTTGACCGATGGGCTGGACGGGCTGGCGGGGAGCACGGGGGCGATCGCCATGGGCGGCTTGGTGGCCCTGCTTTCCCGTTACGCCCTGCACCAGGAAGGCGCCATCATTTTTCTTTTGGCCATGGCGGGGGGGTGTCTCGGCTTCCTTTGGTTCAACGGGCATCCGGCCCAGGTCTTCATGGGAGATACCGGTAGTTTGGCCTTGGGGGCCGCCCTGGCAGGGGCGGCGCTGCTGGGAGGGCTGGAACTCTTTTTGATTCCGATCGGCTTCGTTTTCGTCGCGGAGACGCTCTCGGTCATCCTGCAAGTGGTATCCTTTAAGAGAACGGGAAAGAGAATCTTTCGAATGAGCCCCATCCACCACCACTTCGAACTGGGCGGGCTCAAGGAAACCAAGGTGGTTTGGCGCTTCGGGATTGCCGAGGGAATCGCGGTGCTCTTGACCATCGGCCTGATGTGAGGATAAGCAATGGACTGGAAAAATAAAAAAGTCACGGTACTCGGTCTGGGGAAAAGCGGGATCTCCGCCGTCAGGGTCCTACACGACCTGGGCTGCATCGTGACCGCCAGCGACCTGCGTTCGCGCGAGGAACTGGTGGACGTGATCGCCCAGTTGCCGCCGGAGATCTCCCTCGAAGCCGGGGGGCATGCCTCAGCCTGCCTCAACGCCGAACTGATCGTGGTTTCTCCCGGGGTACCGTGCGACCTTCCGATCCTGGTCGCCGCCGAGGCGGACGGGGTTCCCATNNGGAACCAACGGCAAGACCACCACCACCACGCTGCTGGGAGAATTGCTCAAGGCCGCCGGCCTGAGCGCCCCGGTGGGCGGCAACATCGGGACCCCCCTGGTGTCCCTGTCATCCTTGCCCTCGGATTTCCTGGTCGCCGAGATTTCTTCCTTCCAGCTCGAGACGGTCCATACCTTCCGCCCCTTCGTCGGTCTCTTCCTGAACTTCACCGATGACCACCTCAACCGCCACCGGACCATGGAGCGCTACTTCGAACTCAAAAAAAGGCTTTTCGAGATGCAAAAGGAATCCGACTGGGCCGTGCTCAACGCCGACGACCCGGCGGTGGCGGTTTTGGCCGGCCAGCTTTCCTCGAGAATCCTTCTTTTCAGCCGCAGGGGCCCCGTGAATGCCGGCGCTTACGTCCAGGACGGCAAGATCTGGCTCAAGAACGGGGGAGAAGCGCAATTCCTCGTTTCGGTCGACGAGATCAAGCTGAAGGGCAGCCACAACCTGGAAAACTGCCTGGCCGCCGCCGCCGCCGCCTACGCCCTCGCCATCCCCCTGGAGGTGATCGCCGAAGTCATTTCCTCCTTCGAGGGGGTCGAGCATCGCTGCGAACCGGTGCTCACCATCGGGAGCGTCCAGTACATCAACGATTCGAAGGGCACCAACTACGCCTCCACCATAAAGGCCATCGAGTCCTACCAGGAGCCGCTGGTCCTGATTCTGGGGGGACGCGACAAGGGCGGGGCCATCTCGCCCCTCGTCGAGGCCATCTCCTGCCGGGTCAAGTACACCGTGCTTTTGGGCGAGGCCGCACCTTATTTCGAGCGCATCCTCCACGCCGGGCATTACGAAACCACCGTCAGGGCCGAAAACCTCAAGGAGGCGGTCGAGATGGCGCGCGAAAAGAGCCTTCCCGGCGACGTCGTCCTCTTTTCTCCGGCCTGCACCTCGTACGACATGTTCAAGAACTACGAGGAGCGGGGGCGAGCCTTCAAGTCCGTCGTACGGAACCTAGCCGATGGCCAGGGCTAGGACGAAGAGTCCCGACCTCTCCCTCCTGATCGTCGTTTTGATCCTCAGCGTCCTGGGGATTCTGATGATCCTGAGCGCCAGCGCGCCCACCGCCCAGATAGAGCTGAAGGACTCCCTCTACTTCTTCCGAAAGCAACTCATGTGGGGTGCCATGGGGGCGATGGCCCTGGTGGTGGGGACCTGGATTCCGCTGGAACGGCTGCGGTCCTTCGCCAAGCCCCTTCTGTTCCTGACGGCCGTCATGCTGGTGCTCACCCATATCCCGGGGATCGGCACCACCACGATGGGTGCCAGCCGCTGGCTGCGCCTCGGTCCCATCGGGCTCCAGCCCTCGGAACTCGCCAAGGTCACCCTGATCCTCTTCTTGGCGGACGTTCTGGCCAGGAAGCCTGAAAAGGGCTGGACCATCCATGACCTCAGACAAGTTTTTCTGCCCACCGCGGCGATCCTGGGGTTGGTGCTCTTCCAGCCCGACCTGGGCACCACCCTCATGCTGGTGGTCGGCTCTTTCGCCCTCCTATGGTTCAACGGAACCAACTTCTTCTACATGCTCGCCACCGGCCTGACCGGCGCCACCGGGCTGGTCATCCACTCCCTGAACACTCCCTACCAACGGGACCGTTGGCTGGCCTTCCTCGACCCCTGGCAATACCCCAAGGACATCGGCTTTCAGCTGATCCAGTCCCTCCTGGCCATCGGCTCGGGCGGGCTCTTCGGGACCGGCTGGGGCCAGGGAAAGCAAAAGTTGTTCTACCTTCCGATCCAGTACGCCGACTTCATCTTCGCCGTCGTGGCCGAGGAACTGGGCCTTTTGGGAACCTTGACGGTCGTTTTCCTCTTCCTCTTCTTCGCCCAGAGGGGCTTCTCCATCGCTCGCAGGGCCCTGCAGCCCTTCCAGCAGCTGCTGGTGGGGGGGTTCACCACCGTCATCGTCACCCAGGCCCTCGTCAACATGGGGGTCGTCACGGCGAGCCTCCCCACCACCGGGGTCCCCCTGCCCTTCCTGTCGTTCGGCGGCACCAGCCTTCTCGTCACCCTCTTCTCGGTGGGGGTGATCCTGAACGTCTCCCAGGATACCCGCTTCAATCTCCAGCTCATCCGAGGAAAAAAAGCATGAGAAGGGAAAATCGACCATGTTGAAGATCCTCTTCGCGGGGGGGGGCACGGGCGGCCACCTTTTCCCGGCCCTGGCCCTGGCCGAGGAAATCCGAAAAATTCATCCCGCTTCCGCGATCGCCTTTCTGGGCACCCCCGACCACCTCGAAGCGAAAAAGGTGCCGGAAAAAAACTTCCCCTTCTTCGCGGTGCCTTCCTGCGGCTTGAAGAAGAGCCCGATGGGGGTCATTCGGTTCGGCCTCACCCTTTTGAGGGCCATTTGGGAGGCGCGAAGGATATTATTGGAATTCAATCCGGACTGCGTGGTGGGAACGGGCGGCTACGTGAGCGCCCCGGCCCTTCTGGCGGCCCAATCGCTCGGAATCCCCACTTTCGTCCAGGAGCAGAACGCTCGTCCCGGATTGGCCAACCGGGTCATCGCGAAGAGGGCGAAGCTGGTCGCCGTCGCCTTCGAAGCAACGAAAAGGTATTTTCCCCGAGCGATCCTTTTCGGAAACCCCATTCGAACGCTTCCCGAGCGAGCGGAAGCCCGAAAGTTTTTCGAACTGGCGGAAGGCGAGCGCCTGATCTTGATCACGGGAGGCTCGGGGGGATCCATGAGCATCAACCGGGCGGCGCTCTCGATCGCCCCCCGCCTGCTTTCCGAAGGCTGGCGGGTCCTCCACCTGGCGGGCGAGAAGAACCTCGAGAAACTCCTGCCGCCGGAGGACCCCCGCTACTGCCTGGTGGGCTTCTGCGATCACATGAGGGAAGCCGTAGCCGCCTGCGATTTCGTCGTCTCCAGGGCCGGGGCGAGCACCCTCGCCGAGCTCTCCGCCGCCGGAAGGCCCTCACTTCTGATACCCTATCCTCATGCCGGGGGTCACCAAAAAGCCAACGCCGAGGAATGGGTCCGGTCGGGCGCGGCGGAGCTTTTGCTGGATCAGGACCTCGACGAACTGGAGAAAAAGTTGTTTCCCCTCCTCGAAAAGGAAAGAAGGGAACAAATGGGGGAAGAGTGCAAAAAGCTGGGACGCCCCGCCGCGACGAAGGAATTGGCGGAAGCCATCCTCTCGCTGTGCGATCGTGATCCCTCTCACAACGGCAAGCGAGCATTGAAGGCATAATGTTTCCAAGGTGAAGCGACCGAAAAATTTGTTGAACTTCTACAAGTTTTTTGCCCACGAAACCGGGTAAATACTTAGTGATCAGGGATCCCAAATCAGGGGCCAAAGGGTGGTTCTCGAAAGCCCCCCTCCGTCGCTTGCTTCTGATCCGAAATTTCTCGCAACGCCGGGCATCGCTAGAAGGGTACGAACCGTGAATATTCCTCAATCCCTCCACTTCGTAGGCATCGGCGGCGTCGGCATGAGCGCGATCGCCCAGGTTTGTCACAAAGAGGGGTTGATCGTCCAGGGCTCTGACCTCCAGAATTCCCCCAGCGTCTTTCGGCTTCAAAGCCAGGGCATCCAGGTCTTCATCGGCCATGCCGCGGAGCACCTGGAAGGAACGGAGGCCCTGGTGATCAGTACCGCCGTGCAAAAGGACAACCCCGAGGTCCAGGAAGCCCAGAGAAGGGGCCTCCCGATCTTCCATCGGTCCGAGATCCTTTCCCACCTCATGGGCCTGCACCGCTCGATCGCCGTGACGGGTACCCACGGCAAGACCACCACNNGGTGGCCGAGGCCGACGAGTCGGATCGCTCCCTGGTCAACCTCACCGCGGAATGGGTCATCGTCACCAACCTGGAGGCGGACCACCTCGACCACTACCGCGACCTCGACGACATCATCGAGACGGTGGCGGGCTTCATCAACTCCCTGGGCGAAAAGACCCGGGTCATCGCCTGCTCGGACGACGCCGGGGTGCGCACCATGCTTTCCATGATCAAGCATCCCTTCCACACCTACGGCTTCGGTGCGGAGGCGCAGCACCGGATTTCCCAGGAAAACCTCTCCTCGACGGGCTCGACCTTCCACTTCGAGGGTGAGTCCTTCACCGTGGGAGCGGCCGGTCACCACAACGTCCTGAACGCCGCCGCCTCGATCCTGGTCGCTCAACTCCTCGGGGTCGAGGCGGAGCGCATCAAGGCCCCCCTGCGGGAGTTCAACGGGATGGGCCGCCGATTCGACCTCCAGGGGGTCGCCGCGGGGGTCTCGATCTACACCGACTACGCCCATCACCCCACCGAGATCCGCGCCACCATCCAGACCGCCAAGCTGCACAAGCGTCCCGTTTGGGTCGTCTTCCAGCCTCACCGCTACTCGCGCACTTCCGCGCTCATGGCCGATTTCGCCAAGGCTTTCGACGGAGCCAACTCCGTGGCGATCATGGACATCTACTCCGCCGGCGAGAGCCCCAACGGAGTGAGCGCCCTCGATCTCATCGAAAGGATGCGCGCCAACTACCCGGGGATGCCGATCCACTACTGGCCCACCCACAAGGACGCCGAAAGCGGCCTCGACCTCCTGCTCAAGGCGGGGGATCTGGTTCTCCTGATGGGCGCCGGCAACATCAACAGCCTCACCACCCCCCTGCTCGAAAAACTCAAGGAACGGGAGGCGGTCCTCTCCTCCGCCAGTGCCTGATGAGCAGAAAAGAAAATAAAGCCGAGAAAGAAAATCGGGAGACCCTCACCAGGAAAAGACGGCGTCGCTTGCGCCGCCGCTTACTCAAGTTCTTGCTCCTCGTTTCGCTCATCGCCGCGAGCGTGACCCTCTGGAACCTCCCCTTCTGGCGCTACGCCGGCATCGTCACCGTGCGGGGCAACCGCATCGTCCCGAGCGAGGCGATCGCGAGGAAAATCGGGAATACCGATCTCCCCCTCTTCCGCATCGACCCCAAGGGGATCGAGACCCGCATCGAGGAAATCCCGGAGATCGAAAAGGCCAGGGTCCGCCGCTGGCTCTTCCCGGCTCGCATCGAGGTCCAGGTGAACGAACGCATCCCCTTCGCTCAAGTGAGCCAAAAAGTCTTTCTCGATCAGCTCGGCAATCGTTTCTCCGCGCCCATCCAACACGTCCCTCTGTTTGTCGTTCTGCCGATCCCCTACACCGACCAAAGCAAGGAAACCTTTCGCCGACTGGTCGCCCTCTGGCCCCCGGAGGCCACCGGCGCCATCGACCTGAGCCTGAGCGAAGACCTGCGCATCAACCTGAAGGGGATCGCGGTCCGCCTGGGGAAAATCGAGCGGGCGGAAGAACTCGATGAAAAATTCAAGACCTTCTATCGCCTCCTCCCCCTAGCGGAACGCTACGGGAACAGGTTAGAATATGTGGACTTGAGATTCCCCGCGGCACCCACCCTCAAGTGCAAACTGAGCAATTCCCAAACATGCAAAGAGACTGGCAAATCCCCGTCACCCTCGTCGCCCTCACCGTAGGGTTGCTTCTTTCTACCCAATTCAAGTCACAGGCGGACATCCGCCGTTCCGTCCCCAGCCGCCGGGTGGAGGACCTCCAGGTTCTCTTGCGCACGACGGAGGAGATCAAGGACAACCTGGCCAAGGAAGTCAGCGAACTGCGTCTCCAACTGCGGGAGCAAGGCAAGGACCTTCCCCAGAAGCAACTGCCCTCCTGGTGGACCGCCCTCAAGGGCCCCGGGATCGAGATCCACATCGACGACTCGAGCAAGCCCCTCAAGAAGGGGGAAGACCCCAACACCGCCATCGTCCACAACGACGACCTGCTTCGCTTGACCAACGAGTTGCGTTCGGGCGGGTCGGAGGCGATCGCCATCAACGATCAGCGCCTGATCGACTCCTCTGAAATCGCCTGCGCCGGCTCCACCATCTTGGTCAATCGCTCACGCATCATCCCGCCTTTCGTGGTTCGCGCCATCGGAGATCAAGACACGCTGGACGCCGCGTTGAGGATGAGGGGCGGGATCGTCGATTACTTGCAATTCTACGGGATTCAAGTTACTATTTCTAAGAAAGCAGAGGTCGTGGTCCCCATGTATCGCGGCGGAAACGCCCTGAAATTGGCAAAACCGGCGGATCGACCATGAAAGGTTTCCTTCTTCCGGCTTTGGGCCTCGCGGCAGGCATTCTCATCGGGGCCTTCACCCCCCTGAGCATTCCGCCCGGGATGACCAAGTACGTGGCGATCGGAATTTTGGCTGCACTGGACACCGGCTTGGGCGGAATACGCTCTGGTATCGAAAACAAGTTTGATTTAGCCGTCTTCATCAGCGGCTTTACCTTTAACACGCTGTTGGCTGCCGGGCTGACCTACACGGGAGACCTTTTGGGCATCGACCTGTACTTCGCGGCAATCGTCGTTTTCGGCGTCCGGCTTTTCGAGAACCTGGCCAAGATCCGGCGCCTGGTATTGGGCCGTTTCTGGTCACTATAACGAGGAAGGGGGAAGTTGGCTGCGGCTGACGACGATCGTGTTTGACATCACTGAAAAATCCGGCATCACTGCCGATATAAAAGTCATCGGAGTGGGGGGTGGCGGTTCCAATGCCATCAACCGCATGATCGCCAACGGACTGAATGGGGTCGAGTTCTGGACCGTCAACACCGACGCCCAGTCCCTGGAACTCTCGCAGTGCCAGAATCGGCTCCAAATCGGTTCCAAGTTGACCCGCGGCCTCGGTGCCGGCGGGAACCCCCAAATCGGCCAAAAAGCCGCCGAAGAAAGCCGCGATGATCTCCTGGCCGCCCTCGACGGGGCCGACATGGTCTTCATCACCGCCGGAATGGGCGGAGGCACCGGGACCGGCGCCGTTCCCATCGTCGCCGAAATCGCCCGCGAAGTGGGCGCCCTCACCGTGGGCGTCGTCACCCGACCCTTCACCTTCGAAGGACGCCGTCGCCACATGCAGGCCGAGGCCGGCATCGCCGCCGTCAAAGAGAAGGTCGATACCTTGATCATCATCCCCAACGACAAACTTCTTCAGGTGGCCGAGAAGCGCACTTCCCTGCAGGACGCCTTCCACACCGCCGACGACGTTCTTCGCCAGGGCGTTCAGGGCATCTCCGACATCATCACCATCCCCGGGCTCATCAACGTCGACTTCGCCGATGTCAAATCGGTCATGTCGCTCGCCGGCTCGGCTCTCATGGGCATCGGCATCGGCTCCGGCGAAGGCCGTGCCGTCGAAGCCGCCCGCATGGCCATCTCGAGCCCCCTCCTGGAGGCCTCGATCTCCGGCGCTTCCGGCGTCATCTTCAACGTCACCGGCGGCAACGACCTCACCCTCCATGAAGTAAACGAGGCGGCCGAAGTCATCTTCCAGGCCGTCGACCCCGAGTCCAACATCATCTTCGGCGCCGTCATCGACGACAAGATGCAGGGCGAAGTGAGAATCACCGTCATCGCCACCGGCTTCGACGTCGCCCGCCCCCAGACCCTCCGCATGGAATCGGTACTGAGGCAAGTGGCCGCGCCTTTGAATCCCATCAGCCCGGACGAAGGTCCCGATATCCCAGAGTTCTTGCGACCCAAGTTCAGCACCAAGAAAATCTAATAGAAGGCCCCCCTACCTGGGGGGCTTCTTTAAAAAAGAAAGGTCAAAGCGTTGGAATACAAGAGTACCCTCAATCTTCCCACCACCGACTTCCCCATGCGGGCCAATTCCTTCGTCCGAGAAGTCGAGATCCAGAAGAAATGGCAAGATGAACAGGTCTTCGAGAACCTTCTCGAAAAACGCCGAGACGCCAAACCTTACATCCTCCACGACGGCCCCCCCTACCTCTCCTCCGGCAACATCCACATCGGACACGCCCTCAACAAGATCCTCAAGGACATCGTGGTGAAATACAAGGCCATGTCCGGCTACCGCACCCCCTTCGTGCCCGGCTACGACTGCCACGGCCTGCCCATCGAAAACGCCGTCCTCAAAAAAATAAAGGGCGGCCGCGCCGCCTTGACCCCCCTCGAACTGCGCCAGAAATCCCGCGAGTTCGCCCTCGAAGCCTTCGAAGGCCAACAAGAGAAATTCAAGCGCTTGGGCGTCTTCGCCGACTGGGACCACCCCTACCTGACCATGGACCCAGCCTACGAAGCCGATCAAATCGAGGTCTTCGGAGAAATGGCCCAAAGGGGCTACATCTACAAGGGCCTCAAACCGGTATCCTGGTGCCCCGTCTGCGAAACCGCCCTCGCCGAAGCCGAGGTCGAATACGAAGACCATGCCTCCCCCTCGATCTACGTGCGCTTCCAAATCACCGATCTGCCCGAGAACGAAACCAGCAAAAAACTGTCGGCCTTACAGAATAATGAAAAACTCTCGATCGCCGTCTGGACCACCACCCCCTGGACCTTGCCCGCCAACCTGGCGATCGCCCTCGGCCCCGAAATCGAATACATGGTCGTCCAAACCAAATTCGGCGCCCTCATCGTCGCCGTCCCCCTCTGGGAAACCGTCAAAAATGAAACCGACCTGGGCGAAACCGAGGATCTGGATATTCGCTTCCTCGGGAAGGAGCTTGAAGGGGCCAAATACCGCCATCCCTTCCTCGATCGGATTTCTCCCGTCATCCTGGGCGACCACGTCACCACCGAAGCCGGCACCGGCGCCGTCCACACCGCCCCCGGCCACGGCATCGACGACTACGAAGTGGGAAAAAAATATCGACTCGAAATCCTGGCCCCCCTGGACAACAAGGGAATCTTCACCCCTGAAGCCGGAGAACTGGTGGCCGGCCTGCGCTACGACAAGGCCAACAATATTGTCGTCGAAAAGCTCAGGGAAAACGGTTTCTTGCTCGGCAGCAAGGAAATCCTGCACTCCTATCCCCATTGCTGGCGCTGTCACAAGCCCGTGATCTACCGGGCGACCGAACAGTGGTTCGCCTCGGTCAAGGGCTTCCGGGAAAAGGCGCTCGAGGCCATCGCTGCCGTGCGCTGGCTACCCGCCTTCGGGGAGGGCCGCATCCACAACATGATCGCCGACCGCTCCGACTGGTGCATCTCGCGCCAGCGCATCTGGGGCGTTCCCATCCCGGTCTTCTACTGCAAGAACTGCAACGAATCCCTGCTCACCAAGGAATCCATGCAGGCCGTCGCCGACCTCTTCCGCAAAGAAGGCTCCGACGCCTGGTGGAGCAAGACTCCCAAAGAGATCCTGCCCCCCGGAACCAAGTGTTCTTGCGGCGGCACGGACTTCAGGCCGGAAACCGACATCATGGACGTCTGGTTCGATTCCGGTACGAGCTGGGCCGGCGTCCTCAAGGCCCGCGAGCAACTGACCTATCCCTGCGACCTCTACCTCGAAGGCTCGGATCAGTACCGCGGCTGGTTCCAGTCCTCGCTCTTGACCTCGGTGGCCACCCACGACCAGGCCCCTTATAAGATGGTGCTCACCCACGGCTTCGTCCTCGACGGCCAGGGCCGCAAGATGTCCAAGTCCATGGGCAACACCATCGAACCCGCCGCCGTCATCAAGGAATCGGGCGCGGATCCCCTGCGCCTCTGGGTCGCCTCGGTCGATTTCTCCTCCGACGTGCGCGTCTCGGACGCCATCCTGAAGCAGTTGGCGGATATCTACCGGAAGATCCGCAACACCGCGCGCTTCCTCCTGAGCAACCTTTACGACTTCGATCCCGCCGTGAACACCGTTCCCTACGAACAGCTCGACGAGATGGAAAAATTCGCCCTGCTGCGCCTCCAGGAAGTCATAGCGAAACTCACCGACTCCTTCGAGAACTTCGAGTTCTACCAGTTCTACCAGACCATCCAAACCTACTGCACGGTGGATCTGTCGAACTTCTACCTCGACGTGCGCAAGGACCGCCTGTACACCGCGGCCCCCGACTCCCTCGAAAGAAGAGGAGCCCAGACCGTCCTAGCCGCCATCCTGGAAGCCCTGATCGTTCTCATCGCCCCGGTGCTGAGCCACCTCGCCGAAGACATCAATTTGTTCATGCCGGAAAAAATGAAGAAGGAAGGCTCGGTCTTCTTCCGGGATTGGCCCTTACCCCAGGCCCTTTACCTCGATGCCAAATTGAAGGAACGCTGGGAAAAGATCCTGGTGATCCGCGACGACATCAATTTGGCCCTCGAAGAAAAAAGGAAAGAGAAGGTGATCGGAGCCTCATTAGCGGCCGACATCACGGTCTATCCCCTCGACGAGGAGCAGGAGAAGCTGTTGAGATCGATCGATCTCGAGGCGATCTCGATCACCTCCCAGGCAAAAATCGCTCCCTTGGGTAGCGAGGTCCCTGCCGAGGCCGTCAAGGGCGCCCATGTTTCGGTGCTGGTCCAGCCGGCCCAGGGCGAGAAGTGCGAAAGATGCTGGGTCTACGCCCCGATCGGCAAGGTCGAGGCTCACCCCACCCTTTGCCAGCGCTGCGCCGAGGTCCTGAAGTAAAGGATGCTCGAAAAAAAAGAGTTCTTCCTCAAAGCGGGAAACCTCGGGGCCAAGCACGGTTTCTCGCTCCGCACGGGCAGCGAAGTGGCTTTCTTCCAGGAGGCGGGTTTTTCCCGCCTCCCCGTGACCATCAAACAGATACACGGGAATGAAGTGGTCCGGGTGGACCACGAGGCCGAGTTCCTGGAAGGGGACGCGCTGATCACGAACAAAGCGGGGATCCCCGTGGCGGTCATGACAGCCGACTGCGTGCCCATTCTGCTGAATGACCCGGTGAGGGGGGCGATCGCCGCCATCCACGCCGGCTGGCGCGGCACGGAAAAAAAGATCGTCCAGGCCACCATCGCCCGGATGGGGCTCGAATACGGCACGCTGCCGAAGGACCTTTTTGCGGCGATCGGACCCGCCATCGGGCCCTGCTGCTACGAGGTCGGAAGCGAGGTCTTCTCGGAGCTGTCGAAATTGCCGGGGGCCGAAGATTGCCTGAGCGAGCGTTCGGGCAAGACCTATGCGGATTTGAAGAAACTGAATTCCCATCAATTGAAGGAAGCCGGTGTCACGGAAATCTCGATTTCCGATTCCTGCACGCGCTGCGAAAAAGAACTGTTTTTCTCCTACCGGAGAGACGGAGCGCACGCCGGCAGGATGATCTCGGCGATCGAAATATAAAGGAGCTGTTTTTGAAAAAAGAATGCGTGGCCGACAAGGAACTCATCGCCAACTGCGGCCTCTACTGCGGGGCCTGCGGGAAACACCTGGCCGGAAAATGCCCGGGTTGCAAGAAGAACGAAAAAGCCAGCTGGTGCAAGATCCGGTCCTGCTGCGCCGAGAACACCCTCAAAAGCTGCGCCGACTGCAAAACCCATTCGAAGGCCTCTGATTGCAAGAAGTTCAACAACCCCATCTCGAAGCTCTTCGCCCTCCTCTTCCGCTCCGATCGCCAGGCCTGCATCGATGCCATCAAGGCCAAGGGCTACGAGGGCTATGCCAAGGCGATGACCGCGAGCAAAAGCCAGTCGCTCAAGAAATAGTTGCTTTTTTCCTCCAAGGCCGCCTCTTTACTACTACAGCGTCAATTGTGTGAAGCAGCTCGCTCACGTAAAAAGAAATGATCGAGAGATTTGCTCAAGTGCATGGGCTCCGAGTAAGTATCCACACCATAGCCCGCGAATTGAAGCGGATGGAGTTTA